>USLH01000062.1 GCA_900555435.1 uncultured Oscillospiraceae bacterium
CCGAGAATAGCGACAAACGGGCGTTTCGGATCGCTGAGTGCGTCGCCCATGATCTTGATCTCTTTCTGAATAAGATAACCGCAGACTGCGGGCAGATAATCGGCAACGCCGGCAGTAGACGCGTGAGCGCGGTGAGCGGTACCGAAGGCATCGTTTACATACAGCTCTGCAAGGCTTGCAAGAGCCTTAGCAAACTCGGGATCGTTCTTCTCCTCTTCCTTGTGGAAGCGGACGTTCTCGAGAAGCATGATCTGGCCGGGCTTCAGAGCGGCAGCCTTTGCCTTTGCATCCTCGCCGATGACGTCGGAAGCCATGATGACATCCATGCCCAGCAGCTGGGACAGGCGCGCAGCTACGGGAGCCAGGGAGTACTTCATGTTGAACTCGCCTTTCGGACGGCCCAGATGAGAGCAGGCGATAACGGCAGCGCCGTTGTCCAGCAGGTATTTCAGAGTCTTGACGGATTCGCGGATCCGCTTGTCGTCGGTGATGACACCGTCTGCCAGCGGGACGTTGAAGTCGCAGCGAACAAGGACTTTTTTGCCCTTGACGTCGATATCCTCAACGGTTTTCTTGTTGTAAGAGGTCATGTTCGTCATTCCTTTCAATTTTTATTGCATTGTTAAAGATAAAACAATTTCTACCTTATTTTAGCGCATTCAGAAGATTTTTTCAAGGGGATTTCTATAAAATCTCTCCGAAAAAATGCCGAAAGGCGGGAAGAAAAACCGGACCTTCCGGTCATTTTCCCCAAAGAAATCATTTTAACTTCTCCTTGATAATGATGCCGATGATCCTGTGTCCGGCATTGATGCTGATGGCAGCTCCGGCGGTAGCGGTCATGCTGCTGCCGTAACCGAAGAGCTTCCGGCTCTCTGCATCCATTTCGTCGATGTATTCCTGCACCGACCCGCCGATGATGCAGTAGGGGGTGTGGGGGATCATCCGCTCCTTGGCGAGCTTTAAAATTGCCGGGATCACCGCCTTGTCCCCCCGGACCTTGGCGACAGTCTTTGACTCCCCGTCCACGAAGGAAATGATGGGTTTCAGCCCCATCAGTTCCCCTACGAAAGCGGCGGCGCAGCTGACCCGCCCGCTCTTTTTCACAAATTCCAGGCTGTACGGGGCAAAATAGATCCGGCAGCAGGAGAACCAGTCCTCCAAATAAGCGACGATTTCCTCCGGGGAAGCCCCCTTCTCCGCCTTCTTTGCCGCTTCCACTACCGGATAGCCGTAGGCGATGGTGTAGCTTCTGGAGTCCACCACATGGATGGCAAAATGCTCTGCCGCCTCCGGATGAGCCTCAAAAAACTCCTTCTTCGCCATCAGGGAGTTGCCGTGGGTGGCAGACCCCTTGGAGTTGATGGACACATAAATTAAATCGGTGTACCCTTCCTTCCAGATCTCCTCGTACAAGTCCAGAAACTGCATAGGCGTATACTGCGCCGTGGAGGGCAGCCGATGGCTGGTGGCAAGCACCTGATAGAACTCCTCGTTTGTAAAGTCCTTCCGCTCGGTATAGGCCTGATCCCCTACGATGATGGAGAAAGGCAGGATACGGATCTGATACCGCTCCTCCAGCTCCTTCGGGATGTCGCAGGCGGAGTCGGTGACGATTTTGATTTTTCTCATAGTTTCCATCCTTATGTAGCGTCCTCCTCGTCCCAGTGAAGCCTGTGAAGACTCCCCTTGACGGAAAGATCCGGGTATCTCCATTGCCGCAGCGCCTCGTAAACGCCAATGGCAACGGAATTTGACAAATTGAGGCTCCGCACCTCCGACCGCATGGGGATCCGCACGCAATCCTCCGGGTGAGCCTTTAAAAGCTCCTCCGGAAGCCCGGCGTCCTCCCGTCCGAAGACCAGATAGGCCCCATCGGGATAGGAGACGTCCGAGTGGACCTTCCGGGCTTTCGTTGAAAAGAAAAAGTAAGGCCCGGCGTTCTTTGTCGCAAAATCTTCCCAGTTGTCGTAATAAGTGATGTCCAGCAGGTGCCAGTAATCCAGCCCCGCCCGCTTCAGCTTCCGGTCGTCCACCATAAAGCCCATAGGCCGCACAATGTGAAGCCTTGCCCCCGTCACCGAGCAGGTGCGGGCAATGTTCCCCGTGTTCTGGGGGATCTGGGGCTCCACAAGGACAATGTTCAGGGTCAAAAGACCGTCTCCTTTCCGAAGCACTTCTCCGGAATCGTAAAAAGTACCATTCTTATTATACCCGTTTTCCCCCTAATAACAAGGGATTCACCCGGTAAATTCACAAAAACTTTAAACATCGCCCGGGTTTCCCCGCAAAACTTCCCGCTTGCTGCATGAGCGGCCCTTCCTCCGGGCAAACTACCGATCAAGGAAGGTGATCCCATGCAGTCCTTGCTGGAGCTCCAGAACGTGAGCAAATCCTACCGCCGGGGGAAAGAGACGGTCCCCGTCCTCGAAAACCTCAGCCTTTCCCTTTTTCCCGGGGAATTTCTCTCCATCACCGGTCCCTCCGGCTCCGGAAAATCCACTCTTATGAACCTGCTTGGGTGCCTTGACCTCCCCGACTCCGGCCGCTGCCTTTTAAGCGGCCGGGATCTCTCCCTTTGCAGCGAAACGGAGCTGAGCCGGATCCGCAACCGGGAGATCGGATTCATCTTTCAGGGGTTCCACCTGATCCCCACCCTGACCGCCTATGAAAATGTGGAACTGCCCCTTCTTTACCGCCGACTCCCCCGCCGTACCCGTCAACAGCTCTGTATCGGCGCCTTGGAGCAGATGGGGCTTTCCCACCGGGCCGCCCATCGCCCTTCGGAGCTTTCCGGCGGCCAGCAGCAGCGGGTCGCTATCGCCCGGGCCATCGCCGCCAGCCCGTCGCTGATCTTAGCGGACGAGCCCACCGGCAATCTGGACGCCGTTTCCGGAAAGACGGTGATGGACGCCCTCCTCTCTCTGAATCAGCAGGGAAAAACGCTGGTACTTATCACCCACGACCCTACTCTTGCCAAAATCGCACCCCGCCGGCTGGTCATTACTGACGGCCATGCCCTTGAATTACCCCAAAACGCACCCTTTTAGTCCCGGATCTTACCCGGAATGCACCCAAAAATTCCCTGCTTCACCCGCTGCTCCGCCGCAAAATAGAATGGAGCAGCCACCCTTGAAAGGAGTCTTCACCGTGTCCATCAAACGAGGAGAAATCTACTACGCCGACCTGAGCCCCGTGGTAGGCTCGGAGCAGGGCGGCATCCGTCCCGTCCTCATCGTCCAAAACGATATGGGCAATCGCTACAGTCCCACCGTCATCGCCGCCGCCATCACCAGCCAGCGGGACAAGGCAAAGCTCCCCACTCACATCGAGCTGAATGCCCACAGCTGCGGCCTTTCCAAGAACTCCGTCGTCCTCCTGGAGCAGGTCCGTACTCTTGACAAGCGCCGCCTGAAAGAAAAAATGGGAGAGCTTCCGCCGGAGGCCATGCACTCGGTGGATTCCGCCCTGTCCATTAGCTTCGGTTTAGGCCCCCGACCCGGTCACGGCAAGGAAGGTCAGGCTACATAAAAAGCCTTCCCAAAACGTCCTCGCCCATACTCCATGCCCATTTTTTCCCTTATTATGCCAGCTCCTCCCGCAAAAGCAATCCACAAGAGGGGGCTTCATAGACGCAAAAAATCCCGCCGCAGGAAACCCTGCAGCGGGATTTTCATTCGCAAGAAAAAACTTACTTCAGCTCAACCTTAGCGCCGGCATCTTCCAGTTTCTTCTTCATTTCCTCAGCGTCAGCCTTGGAAACGCCGGTCTTCACAGCCTTAGGAGCGTTGTCAACGATCTCCTTGGACTCCTTCAGACCCAGGCCGGTGATCTCCTTGACAGCCTTGATAACGGCAGTCTTGGCATCGCCAACTTCAGCCAGAACGACGTCGAACTCGGTCTTCTCCTCTTCAGCGGGAGCAGCAGCAGCGCCGCCGGCAACGGTGACGGTAGCAGCAGCGGCAGAAACGCCGAACTCTTCCTCCAGAGCTTTCACCAGCTCGGAGAGCTCCAACACGGTCAGAGCCTTTACTTCTTCAATCATAGCCAGAACTTTCTCAGAAGCCATGGTAAGTTACCTCCATATCGTTTGATTTTGTTAAGCAGCCTTTAGGCTGCGGCCATTAGCAGGCCTCTTTCTGCTCCCGGATCTGATCCAGGACAACAGCGAAGTTGCGGATAACGCCATTGAAGCCGCCCAGAACCTGAGCAATAAGAACCTCTCTGGAGGGGATATTGGACAACTCGGTCACACCGGCTGCATCCAGCATCTTTCCTTCCACGAACCCGGCCTTCAGGTTGAATCCGTCCTTCACGTCTTTGGAATATTTCGCAACGATCCGGGCAGGAGCAACGGCGTCCTCCTCAGACAGTGCGAAAGCAGTGGTGCCTTCCAGATGCTTGGCAAGATCCGCATAAGGAGTTCCCTCCACTGCGAACCGGATCACAGAGTTCTTGTAAACGCTGTAGTCCACGCCGGCTTCACGCAGCTCTTTCCGGAGCTTGGTGTCGCTTGCAACGTTAATGCCCTTATAGTCAACCAGAACGCCGGAGACCGCTTTTTCAAGCTTGGCCTTCAGGTCGGCAACCGCCTGCTGTTTTTCCAGCAATACTTTCTCGCTTGGCAAATTTTTCACCTCCAGCAACAAACCAATAAAAATGCCCTTCCTGAACCAGCAGGAAGGGCAAATGAACCTCTTAGAAAGAGAGTAAAATCATTTTCCGTCTTCCTCGGCGGGCGGGAATCATCCCTTTCAGCGGCTAAGCCGCACCAGCTGTCTCAGGATTTCAGCCTTTTTATTATAACAGAATCCCAAAGGGATTGTCAACCCTTTTCTGAAAAAAACGGCATTATGCACCGTAGCGGGTGGGGTTGATGCGGACGCCGGGGCCCATGGTGGTCGCGACCACGCAGGACTTGACGTACTGGCCCTTGGAAGTGGCGGGCTTCGCCTTGACGATAGCGCCCATGAGAGCGTCAAAGTTCTCCAGCAGCTTCTCTGCGCCGAAGGAAGCCTTGCCGATGGGGCAGTGGATGATGTTGGTCTTGTCGAGACGGTACTCGATCTTACCGGCTTTCGCTTCGGTAACAGCCTTCGCCACGTCGGGGGTGACGGTGCCGGCCTTAGGAGAAGGCATCAAGCCACGGGGGCCGAGGACTTTACCGAGACGACCAACGACACCCATCATATCAGGGGTAGCGATGACCACGTCGAAGTCCATCCAGCCTTCGGACTGGATCTTCTGGACATACTCTTCGCCGACATAGTCAGCGCCGGCAGCCTGAGCGGCTTCCACGTTGTTGCCTTTGCAGATAACTAAGACCCGGACGGTCTTGCCGGTGCCGTTGGGCAGGACGACTGCGCCGCGAACCTGCTGGTCAGCGTGCCGGGAGTCAACGCCCAGACGGATATGGACCTCAACGGTCTCGTCGAATTTGGCTTTTGCGGTCTTGACAGCGGTCTCCAAAGCTTCGGACGCTTCAAACAGGTTGTTGCGGTCGAAGGCTTTGAGGCTATCCGTATATTTCTTTCCGTGTTTCATAACAAATATCCTCCCTTAAAGTGGTTGATAGCGGAATGTTCCTCCCACAGATCGGGGGGTTACTCCACGACCTCAATGCCCATGGAACGAGCAGTGCCGGCGATCATCCGCATGGCGGACTCGACGTTGGCAGCGTTCAGGTCAGGCATTTTGGTTTCGGCGATCTTCTGGACCTGCTCCTTGGTGAGCTTGCCGACTTTCTTCTTGTTGGGCTCGCCGGAAGCGGTCTCCAGACCGGCAGCCTTCTTGATCAGAACGGCCGCAGGAGGAGTCTTGGTGATGAAGGAGAACGTGCGGTCTGCATAAACGGTGATGACCACAGGGATGATCATGCCGATCTCGTTTTTGGTCCGCTCGTTGAATTCCTTGGTGAATGCCATGATGTTGACGCCGTGCTGACCGAGGGCGGGGCCTACGGGCGGCGCGGGGGTTGCCTTGCCGGCAGGGATCTGCAGCTTAATGTAGCCTGTAACTTTCTGAGCCATGATAAGCACCTCCAAAATAACGTGGTAACTGGCGGAACGGTTCTCCCGTTCCTCCCACATTCAAATCGGAACATATTCCAATCTGAAAGCCGTCCCACCGGGACGATTCGATGAACTTGCTAAGGAAATTATTCCCGGACCAATTCGACCTGCCCCAGCTGCAGCTCCGCAAGGGTGTCTCGGCCAAACATGGAAACCGTGACCTTGACCAGATCCTTTTCCACGTCCACTTCCTCTACCCGGCCGGTAAGACCTTCCAGGGGACCGTGAACAATACGCACGTTGTTTCCAGGAGCGTAATCCACTTCAACGGTCCGCACATCGACGCCCAGCGCCTCGATCTCCTGATCGGTCAGCGGGATGGGTTTGCTTGCAGGGCCGACGAAGCCGGTAACGCCGCGGATGTTCCGCACGACATACCAGGAATCATCGGTCAAAATCATTTTGACCAGAACATAACCGGGAAAGATTTTGCGTTCCACTTCCCGCTGCTTGTCGTTTTTAATTTCCACAACGGTTTCTGTGGGGATCTTTACCTCAAAAATCAGGTCGCCGAACCCTTGGTTCTCTACGACCTTCTCTATATTTTGTGCAACTTTGTTCTCATACCCCGAGTACGTGTGGACGACGTACCATTTTGGCGTTTCTGCCATACTTGAAACCTCCGACGATCAGCGTTTGGAAATGGACGTGCCAAGGGTTCGTTACGCCCCCAGCAGAAGCCCTCTTAACAGGGTAAGCAGGGCGTCTAATACCCAGATAACGACTCCAACGGCACCCATAGCGGCAAGAACCGCAACGGTGTTCTTGAAGACCTGTTTCCGGGTGGGCCACACGACCTTCTTGACTTCGCTTTTCAAATCCTTGAAGAAACGGGACGCTTTTTTCAGAAAACCGCCTTTTTTCTTTGCGGGTTTGGCTTTCTCAGGAGTTTTTTTCTCCACTTGCTCTGCCATGCGTGTACCCCCTTCTTCGTTACTTGGTTTCCTTGTGGGTCGTGTGTTTCTTGCAGAAACGGCAATACTTGCTCATTTCCAGTCTGTCGGGATCGTTTTTCTTGTTCTTCATCGTGTTGTAGTTGCGCTGCTTGCACTCCGAGCAAGCCAAGGTTACTTTTACCCTCATGTTCGGCACCTCCTGTATAATCGGACTGTTTTGCCTCCCTCAAAAAGGAAGAACGCTCAAGGTCTTTCCTCCGCAAATCCGTTTCGGAAAGGCTTGGCCGGAAGGCTGCCCGGCCAATTTTTTGCACAAAAAAATAAACCCTTTTAGAGGTACTAACAGTATACCACAAACCGCAAGAGCTTGTCAACGGTTTTTCCCTCTTTTTAGAATTATTTTTTTCGGTTCAGGAGAACCCCGTCCAGCCGCTTCACACACCAGTCGAACCCGACTCCGCAGAGCAGGGTCAGCGGCAGGCTCAGCGCAAAGAAAAGATAGGGCTTTTCATTTATCCCGAAATGGCTGAGGATCATCATGGGAAGCCGCTGGATGATGTAAAACGGGAAGACTCTTTCCCCCAGCCACCGGAGCACCCGGTTCCCGAAGGACACCTTCATGGTGACCATCACGCAGAGCAGGCAGAAGACCACCGCCAGCGCTTCATATGCTGCCAGATGATTTCTCCAATAGAAAAGGAACCGCCCCGCCGCCAGCAAAAGGGCAAAAACGACCCAGAAGTTCCGTTCTTTTGAAAGGGACTCCTCGATCTTCTCACGGAAAAGCCCGTACCACATCCCGACCGCATAGCAGAAGATGGTGTCGTACCACCACCAGGAATCCGGATACGCCCGATGGAAGAGGATCACATACAGAAGGCTCATCGCCGTCAGGGCTGCCGGCTGCCAAGCCCCGGCCGGGAGAAAGCGCAGCACTGCCCAGCTCATCAGATACAAAACCAGCATCGCCCAGATGAACCAGTTGCTGTTCCCCACCGACTGCCATGCAAAGAAAGCGGAGACGATCCACTCCCCGCTGTAACGGATCCCCATCAGGGCGTCCGCCAGCAGGTAAACGCACACCGCCAGGTCGAAATGGACAAGAGTCGTCAGCACCCGCTTTTTCGGGATGGCTTTTGTATAATCCACACCCTTTTTCCGATAGGACGTATAGACCCCGTACCCGGAATAGAAAAAGAACAGCACCACGATCAGCTGCCCCAGCCAGTTATTGAGCTTCAGAAAGGGCCGATCCAGCGCACCGGTCAGCGAAACGCAGCTCTTATAATGCCGCAGGAAGACCAGCAGAACGAAAATGCCCTTGACCGCCTGGGTACTTTCCCGGCTGATATAGTCCGGGCGAATCCCCTTCCCGGTAAACTTCGCCCCATAAAGTGCAAGAACCAGAACCGGCAAAATGACCAGTACCATCGTTTCTCCCTCCCTTTCCTTCAGTATAGCATACTTTTTCAAAAAGAAAAAGCCAGACAGAGCTTCCCATCCGGCTTTTTGAGCGGTTCTTATTTCAAGCGGGCTTTGATTTCCTGATTGACCCGCTGGCGCAGGTTCAGAAGATACGCTGCATCCTGCGGATAGTCGAAGAAGGTGATTTCGCCGGAAAGATCGCCCTCCAGCAGATCCATCACGAACTCCCGGGAGGTGAAGCTCTCCAGCAGCCGAAAAGCACGCAGATCGTTCAGCGCCTCGTTAAACGTCAGCAGCCGCAGGGATTTCCAAGGGGTGCCGTCGGGGCCGGGATAAACGACGAATGCATCGCCGGAAGGAAACGCCCCATCCGCATCGGTGACCGCAAAGGGATCGATGTGGTACATGGAGAGCTGGGCGTTATAGAAGTTGAAGCCCCACTGCAGGAAGCCGGCAACATTATACTTATAGAACTGGGTGCCGATGATGCGGTTCCGGGCAGAAGGCATACCGAAGAACCGGTTACTGACCTTGTAGCCCTGACCGCAGCAGTAGTAGACCCAGAGGTCGGGAACGTGATGCTCCAGGAACGGCGTCACATGATTGCTGGCCACCACCGGGTGCTCGCAGACGCCTTTCTGATAGAAATCGAAGTCGCTGAGGGCGTCCATGATGGTGTAGCCCTTCAAAAGCTCCGCCACCTGCGCCTTGCAGGCGTTGTACTGAGTCAGATGAGCACCGCCCGGCTCGTCGGAAATGTGGAAGAGGACGTGCTCTTTATCAACACCCAGCGTCTCCATCCGTGCAGTCAGAGCCGGCAGGAAGGCGTTCAGGAACCCACGATACTCCTCGCCGACGGCATCGCTTTCCCAGCCGAAGAGCTTCTTATATTCCCCATCCACGGTCGCCATGATCTTGGGGCAGTGCTCGGCGCCCCACTGGGTGTAAAGATGGGCGATCTCAAAATATTTAATCCCGCAGCGGCGGCATAACTCCACCCAGCGGTCCAGCTTCTCAAAGCCGAAGGAGTAGTTCTCCCCCTCCTTCACCACATCCACCAGCTGCACCGTCGTCCGCTCACCGCCTACGGCCGTGTCCAGCGGCTGGGTGAAAACGGGGGTCAGCAGGGCGTTGATGCCGTACTCGGCGGCACAGGCGATCTGCCCTTCCAGCAGAGCCCAGTGCTCCTCGCTGAATACGTCCACATGGTAAAAATCCGCCACACAGTCGCTGTGGAACCACTCGGTATGGATCAGGGTCTGCTCCGGCAAAGCGGCAGGGATCACCTCAACGGAGGTGGAAACCGTCAGCTCCCGAACCTCCTGACCCTCCCCCATGGTCAGGGTAAGGGTGATGGGGAATTCGCCGGCAGGGGTCTCCTCATCCGAAGCGATCTCCACCCAGATGGCGTTCCAATGATTGACGGACGCCCGGAACTTCACATCCGTAGCAGGCTCCAGCAGGTCGGGAAAGAGGCCCGGCTCCGTCCGAAGGTAATTCCCATCCTCGCCGGCAAAAGCCGGCAGGCGGCTGGGCATTTCCTTCACATGGTACAGCCGGATCCATTTTGCCAGAGGAGAATCCACCTTCACGGTGCTCCAGCGGGAAACATAGGTTGGCTCATAGCCGACGGGTTTGGCGAAAAATGCCGCCTGGAAGGAAAGCCGATCCTTCCGGAGCATGGAAAATTTTCCGGTATAAGGCAAGGGGCGAGTGTCGGAGAAGACCTTCTCCAGGCTGGAAACAATGTACATGGTCTGATCCATACGGATACCTCCTGATGTGCAATTGCTGCAATTTTGTCTGAAAAACGAATTTTGTTTGCCATAGATCGACAACTTTGAGGTCATTATACCATACCCCCTCCCCGGTGAAAAGAGCAAACCGAAGGAAGAAAAAAAAACTGAACTTTGCCGCAAGAAAACAGAAGATGAAAAGGCGTTGCAAAATTCCCGGATCTGTGTTACCATAAGGGCAGAACCGATCCTTAAGAAAGAAGCGGGTCTCTGGGCGTCCGAAAGCGGCCTGCAAGAACGGAGCCGGTTCCTTTGTCACACTTCCCTTGGGGCTTTTCGCCCCGGAAAGGCAGGTATTTTTATGAAACACAAACGATCTTTTGCGATCCTTCTCCTTGCCCTTGCGGCAGCCCTTACCGCCTGCGGCGGCAACGGACAAAGCTCCCTTCCGGAGCCCTCCGACCCGGGCTCTTCCGTCGTTTCTTCGGAGCCTTCCTCCGAAGAGTCCCTTCTCTCCCGGTCGGAAGCAGAAACACTCGCAAAAGAACAGTTGCCTTTGGATTTTAACGGCAGCTGCACCCTTACCCCCGCAGAAGACGAGGAGCTGGACGGCAGCGCCTGCTACGTCTTTGCCGTAACCGGTAAAACGGAGCTGACCGTCCTTGTGGACAAGGAGACCGGCGCCGTTACCACCCGTCATACCGACGGCTCCACCTACCCGGTGGAGGACGACCCCGCCTTCCGCACCACTCCCACCCAGTGGGGCGGGACTTACGCTTCCGAAACGGGAAGCATCCTCACCGTCGAGCTGATGGACAATAATTCCTTTGAATTCACACTGACCGCCGGCGAGGAAACGCTGGAAGCGCAGGTGGGCCGCATCGCCGCCGACGATCCCTCTCAGGCGGAGTATGTAGGGAAGGACGGCGTCCGTCTCTACTTTGCAAAGCAGGGCGACGCCATCCGCATCACGGCGGAAGACGCCGCCGGCGAATCCTTTGCTGGGGAATACGCTCTCGACCGCTGATCGATACACAAAACCCCGCCCGGAAGATCCAAAACCTTCCGGGCGGGGTTTTTGTTTTAGGGAAGAAAGCTTACGCCGGTTTTCTCTTACCGGTGAGCCGATGGAACAGGAAGGCCCCACCCAACAGCACCACAGCACTGACACCTAAGGTCAGGAAGACGTTGCCCCGGCTGAAGCCTGCCGCCAGGTATCCGAAGAAGCTGGCAACCGCCGTCAGCAGCGCATAGGGCATCTGGGTGGAAACGTGCTGGATGTGGTTGCAGCCCGCACCGGTGGACGAAAGGATGGTCGTATCCGAAATAGGGGAGCAATGGTCGCCGAAAACGGAGCCTGCCAGCGTCGCCGCCAGCGCCACCGTCGCCAGCTTCAGATCCCCTGCCGGCTCCATGACCACCATGACGATGGGGATCAGGATGCCAAAGGTGCCCCACGCCGTACCGGTGGAGAAGGAGAGCAGCGCCGCCACCACAAAAATGATGGCAGGCAGGAAGTAAAGCGACAGGCTGAAGTGTCTGACCAGCTCGCCTACATACTGCCCCGTTCCCAGCAGGTCCCGGCAGACGCCGCTGATGGTCCACGCAAGGGTCAGGATGGTGCAGGCGGGGACCATGGATTTGATGCCCTCGCCGATGCCCTCCATAAAGGCTTTGAAGCCCACCACCTTCCGGGGGATAAAGAGCAGAAACGCCACCAGCAGCCCGCCGAAGCCGCCTAAGACCAGCGACATGGACGAGTCGCAGTCGCCGAAGGCTTCCGCAAGGGTAAGCCCCTCGCCGTTAAAGAACCTGCCGGTATAAAGCATGGCCAGCACCGAGAAAACGATCAGCGCCGCCACGGGGATGATGAGGTCGTAGACCCTGCCCTTGGGCTTGTTTCCGGCTTCTTCCGCCGCAGCCGGTGCGTCCACTGCGCCTAAGTCGCCGGTCTCTTCCGCCAGCCGCTGGGCCTTCGCCATGGGGCCGAAGTCCAGATCCGCCAGGCAGAGCACCACCACCAGCAGGATAGAGAGCAGCGCATACAGGTTATAGGGGATGGTGGACACGAAAGCGCCCATGGTGCTTTCAAAGCCGCCGGCATCCTGAAGGTTGGAACCCACCGCCGCCGCCCAGCTGGAGACCGGAGCAATGATGCAGATGGGAGCCGCCGTTGCATCGATGATGTAGGCGAGCTTCACCCGGGAGATCCGGTTTTTATCCGTCACCGGCTTCATCACGGTGCCCACGGTCAGGCAGTTGAAGTAATCATCGATGAAAATGATGACTCCCAGCACCGCCGTAGCCAGCTGGGAGGATCGTTTCCCCTTCAGCTTCCGGCTGGCCCAGGCGCCGTATGCCGCAGAGCCGCCGGCTTTGCTGATGACCGCCACCAGCGCCCCCAGCAGGCAGAGGAAGAGGATGATCGACGTATTGGCCCCCAGCTTCTCCGCCATGAGGGTAAAGGCGTTTTCCACCGTTTTCACGGCGATCCCCGCTCCGGAAGCGGTAAAGCAGGAGTAAATG
>USLH01000063.1 GCA_900555435.1 uncultured Oscillospiraceae bacterium
AGAGTCACTTTCAGATCCGGACGCGCCAGCCCAACCGGAACGGAAGGAAAACCGGCGCCGGTGCCTACGTCGATCAGGGAAGCGTTTTTGGGAATATCCAAAGCGTTTAAAAGGAGAAGGCTGTCGGCGAAGTGCTTGACGGCAATGTCGTTTGGCTCCGTGATTGCAGTGAGGTTCATTTTTTCGTTCCACTCCACCAGCAGCTGGGCATATTGATCCAGCTTCTCGGAAAGCTCCGGAGAAAAAGGCAGACTCTGGGCGGCGCAGACGGATTCCAGGTAGGTTTTATCGATCATGGCGGGTTCCTCCATTCTGTTCCAGCCAGATGAGCAGGGTGGAAATATCGGCCGGGTTTACACCGGAGATCCGGGCGGCCTGACCCACGTCGGCGGGTTTGACCCGGTTCAATTTTTCCCGGGCTTCCAGACGAAGGCCGGAGATCTCCGCATAATCCTGATCTGCCGGAAGCTTGCGGGATTCCAAACGTTTCTGCTCCTCCACCTCCAGCAGCTGCTTTTTGATGTAGCCGTCGTATTTCAGCTGGATCTCCACCTGCTCGCCGACGGCGGCGGGAAGGGAAGGACGGTCGGGATCAAAGGGCGCAAGCTCCGCATAGGCCAGCTGCGGACGGCGGATCAGCTCGTCCAGCTTGATGCCGGTGGAGACTTCCGTTGTTCCACGTGAAACAAGAAGCTCATTCAGTTCCGGAGAAGGAGGAACGTTTACTTTGCAGACCCGGGCTTTTTCCGTGCGAATCTGCTCCATTTTTTCAAGGAAGCGGCGATAGCGCTCTTCGGAGATCAGGCCAATTTCATGCCCTAAGGGGGTCAGACGTTCATCGGCGTTATCCTGCCGGAGGAGAAGACGGAATTCGCTGCGGGAAGTCATCATGCGGTAGGGGTCGGTGCAGCCTTTGGTTACCAGATCATCGATTAGCGTACCGATATAAGAAGAGGAACGAGGGAGGGTCACCGGGGATTTTCCCTGAACCTGACGGACGGCGTTAATACCGGCGATCAGCCCCTGAGCTGCAGCTTCCTCATAACCGGAGGTTCCGTTGAACTGCCCGGCTCCGTAAAGCCCGGAAATTTTCTTGAACTCCAGCGTAGCACGAAGATCCAACGGGTCGCAGCAATCATACTCGATGGCGTAAGCGTTCCGCATGATCTCCAGATGCTCAAATCCCTTAATGGTGCGCAGAAAAGCAATCTGTACATCTTCAGGGAGGGAAGAGGACAGACCCTGCAGATACATCTCCTGCGTGTCCATGCCCATAGGCTCCACGAAGAGCTGATGCCGGGATTTATCAGAAAAACGGACGATCTTATCTTCGATGCTGGGGCAATAACGGGGACCGATCGCGTGGATCCGTCCGCTGTAGATGGGGGACTTATCCAGATTTTCCAGAATGATCCGATGAGTTTCTTCGTTTGTATAAGCGATGTGGCAGCAGACTTTGTTTTTCGGCGGGATCTTCGTCTCAAAGCTGAAGGGAACCACTGGCTCGTCGCCTTTCTGCTCTTCCAGCTGGGAAAAATCGATGCTGCGGCGGTGAACACGGGAGGGTGTGCCGGTCTTAAAGCGGCGGAGGGTGATGCCATGAATCGCCAGATCGGCGGTCAGTCCAGTTGCCGGAGCAATGCCGTCGGGGCCGCTGGAATAGGAGACCTCGCCGACGTGGATGGTTCCGTTTAAGTAAGTGCCGCTGGCGATGATCGCAGCTTTTACAGCATATTCGGCTCCCAGACGAGTGACGACACCGGTGATCCGCCCGTTTTCCGTGCGGATGCCCACCACTTCGTCCTGTTTGATCCGAAGGTTCTCCTGCTGCTCCAGCAGCTGCTTTACATAGGTATGATAAGCACGCCTGTCGATCTGTGCCCGAAGGCTGTGGACGGCAGGCCCTTTTCCCAGATTCAGCATCCGGCTTTGGATGGTGTTCCGGTCGGCGGCAATGCCCATAACGCCGCCCAAAGCGTCTACTTCCCGAACCAGATGACCCTTCGCCGTACCGCCGATGGAAGGGTTGCAGGGAAGGTTGGCGATTCCATCCAACGTCAGGGTAAAGAGGATGGTAGAGGCTCCCAGACGGGCAGCGGCCATTGCAGCTTCCACACCGGCGTGGCCGGCTCCGATCACCGCCACGTCATAGCTACCCAAAGTATATCCCATATACTCCTCCTACTTTCCTACACAGAATCTCGAAAAGACCTGATCCACCACAGCGTCCGTGACCCGTTCGCCGGTCAACTCCAGTAGGGCACCCGCCACGCTTTCCACGGAAACGTCCACTGCGTCCAGCGGGTAACCACCTTCCAGCGTGGAAATGGCTTCCTTCAGAAGCATCCACGCCCGATGGGCGCAGTCAAACTGCCGCTCATTCGCCAGCAGTGCCCCATCGGCAGAAATGCCATCCAGCTCCAGCAGGGAGACGATCTCGTCCCGGAGCCGATCCAGACCGCTGCTTTCCTTAGCAGAAATTTCTACAATATGTTTAAAATATGACAAAATAAACGAATTGTCTAATTTGTTTTCCAGATCCGCCTTGTTGCATACGGCAATCACAGGCAAATCCTTCAGCTTTTCCGCCAGCATCCGGTCTTCTTCCGAAAGCGGCACCGAACGATCGAAAACCGCCAGGATCAACCCGGCGGTGTCGATCCGCTGAAGCGCCAGATCCACGCCGGCCTGCTCCACCAGATCGTCGGTCTCCCGGATCCCGGCGGTATCCGCCAATCGGAGGACGACCCCGCCTAAATCCACCGTTTCCTCCACGATATCCCGGGTGGTGCCGGGGATGTCGGTAACGATGCTTTTCTGGCGGCCGGAGAGAAGGTTCATCAGGGTGGATTTTCCCACATTGGGCTTGCCTAAAATCACCGTTTCCACGCCCTCCTTCAGGATCTGTCCCCGATCGAAGGTATCCAAAAGCCCTTTTAAGTCCGTCTCCGCTTCGTGGAGCAGGTGGGCGGTCTCCTCCGATTCAACCGGGTCAATCTCCTCATCAGGGTAGTCGATGTAGGCGGAAATGTGGCCGCTGACCGTAAGGATCCGGTCGGTAATGGAGCGGATCTTCCGGTAAAGCGCCCCCTTCATCGCACCGCGGGCGGCACGGAGCGCCTGATCACTGGAAGCAGAGATCAGATCGGTGACCGCTTCCGCTTCGGTCAGGGAGAGCTTTCCGTTCAAAAACGCACGCTTGGTGAACTCGCCGGGGCCGGCAGGGGAGGCCCCGGCTTTCAGCACGCTGCGAAGGACACGGCGGCAGATGAGAAGCCCTCCGTGGCAGGAAAGCTCCACCACGTCCTCACCGGTGTAGCTTTTCGGCGAACGGAAAACAGTGGCGATAGCATCGTCGATGGGGCCATCCTCATCCAGAATCGTCCCAAAAGCCGCCGTATAGCCTTTTTTCTTGGAAAGGGGCTCCCCGGAAACGGAACGGAAAACCTGATCCGCCAGCCGGATGGCGCCGTCCCCGGAGATGCGGATCACGCCGATGCCGCCGGGAGCGTTGGGGGTGGAGATCGCCGCAATGATCTTTTCGGACATAAAACGACCTTTCTCGGTACTTGAAAAAACCTCTCTGGCGGACCTGCCGCAGAGAGGTTTTTCAACTTACAATTCAATCTTGGAGTAGAGCTTGAAGCTATCCAACGTCTTGGTGTCCAGCTTCGGCTCTTCTGCGGGAGCCTCCGGAGCCGGAATTTCGGTCACAGGCTCTGCAGGTTTTTCCTCCGTCTGAGGGGCGGGGGAGTTGTTGTAGCGGGGAGGCCGATTGCTGCGGGGTGGGCGCCCGCCTTCCCGACGGGAACCGCCGGAGGCGCTGCCGGTGCGGGAGGAGGGCTTGATGACTACCTTGCGGTTAGGCTCCTCGCCGGTGGATTTGGAGTAAACGCCGTCAATCTCGGTGACGACTGCGTGGATGATCCGGCGCTCATAGGGGTTCATCGGCTCCAAAGCGGCGGGACGGCCGGTTTTCAGAACCTTTTTCGCCATGCGCTGAGCAAGGGCACGAAGGGTCTCTTCCCGTTTTTCCCGGTAGTTTCCGGCGTTGATGGTGAAGCGGACATACTCGCCCTCCTGACGGTTGGCGACCAGGGAAACGAGGTACTGGATGGCATCCAGGGTCTCGCCCCGTTTGCCGATGACGGTGCCGATGTCGCCGCCGTCAATGTGGATCAGGACTGTGCGGTTCTCGGTCTGCTCAAAACGGACCTGAATGTCCTTTAAGCCCATTTTCTCAAAAATTTCCAGCAGATATTTTTCCGCCACATTGATCTTGGGCTGCAGGTCTTCCAGAGAAACGGGGGCTTCCGCCGCAGGGGCAGGAGCAGCTGCTTCCGCTGCAGGCTGAGGAGCGGCAGGAACAGGCTGGGGAGCCGGCTGCTTTTTCTCAACCGGTGCAGGGTTTGGCTCCTCCTTTTTGGGGGCGGGAGCAGGAGCGGCGGGCTTTTCCCGGACAGGGGCGGGCTTTTTGGGAGGAGCGACAGGCGCCAGATCTTCCTTCAGAAGCTCGTCGTCCGACTGAACGGTGATCCGCACCTCGGCGAGAACTTTCTTAAAAAATCCCTTTTTTGGAAGCCGGAGAATCTCGGGGGTCACATCCAATGGGGAGACGCCCAGCTCCCGGCAGGCGTTTTCAATGGCTTCTTCCACCGTTGCTCCGGTGGCCGTATATTCTCGAATCATAAGAAACCTCCTCGAAAAAAGTCGTAACCTGTTACTGCAGGTCCTTATCCGTCACTTCGGCGTACTCTTCGCCGTATTTTTCCGCATCCTGCCGACGGGCTTCTGCCAGACGGCGGCGGTTGATCTCCTTAGCGGTGAGGTATTCCTCCTCCGCCTTGGCACGGGCTGCTTTTTCTTCTTCCTCGGTACGGGCAGAGGTTTTCACCTTTTTCTTTTTCAGCTCTTCCTCCGTCAGATCCTCGTCACTCAACTCTTCGCCCCGATCCAGCTTCCGCTGACGGCGTTTTTCCCGTTCCGCTCTGCGTTTAGCCTCTTCTTCTTCCAGCTTGGCCTGATATTCCGCCTTATACTTTTCGGGATTATAGAGCTTATTGAGCAGGACAGACTGGACACCGGAAAGAAGGTTGGAGATGATCCAGTAGATGCCGACACCGACCGGCAGGGAGAAGGCAAAAAGAACGGAAAGCAAAGGCATACCGTACATCATGCCCTTCATCATACCGCCCTGCTGCTGCTGGCCGTTAGGGCTCATCTTCATGGAGAGGATGGAGACGAAAAGGGAGGTGGCGCCGGAAAGGATCGGCACTAAGATCAGCCAGTTCAGTGCGAAAGTAGGGGTCTGGCCCAGATCCAGACCGAAGAAGGAATAATCGAAATTGGAGACCTTGTCCATAAAATTGGAACCAAGGCTTGCGAACCACTGGGCGTGCTCGGGATTGTGCATCTCCGAAATGATCTGGAGCTGCTGCTGCCCAACGGCCTGTCCCAGAGCCTGATAGTTGGTTTTAAGGATCTCGCCGGCTTCGGTCAGGACGTCTTTTGGGATCCGGAGCAGATGGGTCAGGGGGTTATAAACAACGTCGATGATACCGAAAAGGATAGGGAACTGAATCAGCAGGGGAAGACAGCCGCTCATGGGGTTATACCCGTGAGCTTCATAGAGCTTCATCATCTCTTCCTGCTGTTTTTGCTTATTGTTGGCGTATTTTTTGTTGATCTCATCGATCTTTGGCTGGAAGACCGTCATTTTGGCCGTGGACTTCTGCTGCTTCACCGAAAGAGGGAAGAGAGCCGCTTTGACCAGAATGGTAAAGAGGATCAGTACGACGCCATAGCTGGGGATCACTTTATAGAGGAGCCACATGATCCAACCGAGAGGGATGCCGAAGAGCTGCGACATGAGCAAGTTCCTTTCTGATTACAATTCACTTTTCCTTAGAAACGTCCGATTTGGAGTTTTCCGGCTTTGGCCGCCGGGGATAGTGCCAGCGGAAGGTATCCGGAACGGGATCAATGCCGCCCCGGCACAGGGGGTTGCATCGCAGGATCCGACGGATGCTTAAAATTCCGCCCTTCCATGCGCCAAACCGGCGGATGGCCTCCAGCGCATAGGCAGAGCAGGTAGGATAAAACCGGCAGCAGGGCTGCCTTTTTAAGCCGGAGATCCGTTTTTGATAAAACCGGATGCAGGCAATCAAAAACCGCTGCATCATGCTTTTTTTGCTTCTTTTCCCGCAGGGGACGTTCCACGTTCAAACTCTTTGAGACAGCCTTTGACGGCTGCAGCGACCTGATAGGACTTGACGGTCAGGATCCGTTCCCTTGCTACGAAGACGTAATCCCAGTTGTTTCCGAGTTTTCCTTCCACCGAGCGGATCGCCGCCCGAAGGAGCCGGCGGGCACGGTTGCGGCAGACGGCGTTTCCCACTTTTTTGGAAGTAGTCAAGCCGTAGCGCAGACCCATCCCCCGATTTTTCACCCGATAGCAGATAAAATAAGGGGTCGCCTTGCTTTTTCCCTGATAGTAGGCCCGTTTGAATTCCTTATTGAGCTTGAGCGTTTGAAGGGAGCCTTTTATGCGAAACGGGACATTTGCTTCCCGCTGATTTTTTTCTTCCATTACAAACCTGATTTCAGCAGACGTTTTCCTGTTTCAGAGCCAAAAAGCAGAGAAAGCCATGCCTCCGGAAAGATGCATGGCCCCCACTACTTTTTTGCGGAATGCAGCTTCTTGCCGATCCGAAAAGCTCTTTTTTAGTAAGACAATCTCGCTCTGCCTTTATTGCGTCTTCTCTTCAGGACCTTCCGGCCATTGGCGCTGGCCATTCTCTTGCGGAAGCCGTGAACTTTCTGTCTATGCAGTTTCTTGGGCTGATATGTCCGTTTCATTTTATACCCTCCTTTTTTCAAACGCAAAGTGTGGGTCTCTGCCGGAATTTGCATCCCTTCGGATCCGGGAGCGCTGAAAAAGCAGTCAAATTAGCAGAAACCTTCAAGATAATAGTATAATGGAAGCGGACGAGCTTTGTCAACTGTTTTTTCGGAAAATTCATATTTTTTCCGGTTTTTTAAAGCCTTTCGAAATAAAAAAGCGAGAAGCCGGAATCGGGAAAAAATTTTTCCGAATTTTTTAAGGGATTTTTCCGGAAAAAAATGGGGAAAACTTGCGAAAAGATTTTTGATATGTTATAATGGAACGGAAAAGCAAATGCGTTTTCCAGATACTTTTCCACCTACCGATCATAAATTCACACCGGTTCACGCAGTTATTTTCCACGGGGAAAGTTTTCCACCAATGACTGTGTGACGTCTTTTTTACGGATTTTCAACGGGAGAAGCCTTTGTTTTTCACTTTTCTCAACATTTTTATGTGGAAAACTCCTTGCAATTCACCTTTACTCTTTCCGCCTGATCCACATTTTGGAGGAATTACACGATGCAGTCTTTTTCCGATGTGTTAGCCTTGGTGAAAGAATACTTTCAGGAAAAGGTTCGCACAAACCAGCTGACGGAGACCGCCTACACCTGCTGGATTGAAAACATCCAGCCCGGTCGGTTTGAAAACAACACGGCGTTTCTGGTCGTCTCCTTTGAATTTCACCGCAGCATCCTGATGAGCCAGTATCTGGAGCCCTTGCAGGAAGCCTTTACGCAGGTTCTGGGTTTCCCGGTAAAGGTAGAGATCCTCTGCATTGCCGATGCAATGAAGCCGGCTGCTCCCGCACAGGAATCGGCGGCCCCTGTGGCGAAGGCAGAGCCAAATTTTTCCGAAAGCGAAAAGGCAGCTCTTCCTTATATTTCCCGCCCCATCACGGAAACGGATATGGGGATCGGGGAATATGAATACACTTTCGACACTTTTATTGTAGGAAGCAAAAACGAATTTGCCTACACCGCCTGCAAATCCGTGGCGAACTCCGTGAATCTCAGCGATTCCTCCTCCATCAAGCCCTATAACCCCTTGTTCATCTACGGACCCAGCGGACTCGGAAAGACCCATCTTCTCATGGCTATCAAAAACGAGGTCAAGAAGAACAACCCCAACATGAACATCATCTATACCAACTCCGAGACCTTTTCCAACGAACTGATCGTGGCCATCAAAAACCAGACCACCAACACCTTCCATCAGAAATACCGGCACTCGGATTTCTTCCTGATCGACGACATCCAGTTTCTTTCGGGCAAAGACGCCTCCCAGGAGGAATTTTTCCATACCTTCAACGAGCTTTATCAGTGCGGAAAACAGATCGTCATCACCTCCGACCGGCCTCCGAAGGATATCAACATCATCGCCGACCGGTTAAAATCCCGGTTCGAGTGGGGAATCTTAGCCGACATCGGCGTGCCGGATCTGGAGACCCGGATTGCCATCATCCAACGGAAGGCGGAGCTTTTACAGATCCAGATTCCTGATGATATCATCAATTTCATCGCCACCAAGCTGAAAAGCAACATTCGCCAGCTGGAGGGAGCGGTGAAAAAGATCAAGATGTACAAGCTCTACACCGGTTCCGAGCCGACCTTGAGCGTTGCGCAGAATGTGATCAAGGAGATCCTGAACGACAACCAGCCGGTGCCCATCACCATTGAGCGGATCATCGACGAGGTGGCCCAGACCTATCACGTTTCCCCGGCGGACATCCGGTCGAAAAAGAAAAACGCCCCCATCTCCCAAGCCCGGCAGATCGCCATTTACATTGTAAGGGAGATCACCCAGTCCACCATGAAGGAGATCGGGCAGGAGTTCGGCGGCAGAGATCATACGACCATCGTGTATACCTTAAAGCAGGTCGAAAATCTGATCAAAACCAACCCCCATGACAAAGGGATCATCGAAGACATCATCAAAAACATCCGGGATAAATAACAAAGCGTAAAACGGAGAAAAATCGGCTGATCCACAAAAAATGGGGAATTTTTCAAAAAAAGATCCCGAAAAAAAGGACAGGAAAACGATCTTCTCTTTTCTTCACTGAAAATTTTTCCACACACAAATGTGAAAAAAGAGCTCTTTTGTTTCAAACAAAGAATTTCACCAATCGTTTCACTTTTTATTCTCTCCTAACTCTTCTTTTTTCACCTCTCTGTGGAAGAAAAAAAATCAGCCAACTTTTTCACAAATTTTGCTCCATTTCTTCCCAACGCCAAAAAAGCCGACAAACGGCACGGTTGTGGGGAAAAACGGGTCTCTTTCCCAAATTCACAGACTCTACTACTACTACTATTTTTCTTAATTCTTTTCTTTCTATTCTTACTGCAAGACAGATTGTCTTCTCCTGCACCGCTTGAATCCCAGATAGAATGCATCTTGCAAAATCAATTATACTGTCTGTAAAGTATTAAAATTTCTGTTGCTCTGTGGCATACAATTTATTTTTTACCCGGATCGGAGGTATTTTATGTATTTTTCCTGTGAAAAATCGGTCCTTTGCGAAGCGGTGAACAATGTTTCGCCCGCTGTGTCGGCAAAATCGACCCTGATGGCTCTGGAGTGCGTACTGCTTCGCTGCCGCGGGAACCGGCTGATGGTGATCGGCTACAATCTGGAGTTGGGAATCACCAAAGAACTGGAGGTATCCTCCCGGGAAGACGGCGAGATCCTCTTAAACGCCCGGCTCTTCGGCGAGATCATCAACCGGATGCCTGCCGGAGAATTGACCTTGAGCACCGACGATAAGCTGCTGACGATCATTAAGGGCGGCGGCGCTCAGTTTACGATTTTGGGGATGAGTGCGGAAGAGTACCCGGAGATTCCGGTGATCAGCGAAGAAAAATCCTTTCGGATCCCGGCGGATACCCTTCGGAGCATGATCTCCCAGACGTTGTTTGCCGTTTCTCAGGATGCGGCAACTCCGGTGCTGACCGGTACGCTGTTTGAGCTGAAGGGCGGCACTCTTTATTTGGTGTCGGTAGACGGCTGCCGGCTGGCTCTGAGAAAAGAGCCGGTCAATTGCTCGGAAAGCTTTAAGTTTGTGGCCCCCGGAAAGACCCTTTCGGAGCTTTTGAAGCTCATTGGAAAGTTTTCCGGCGAAGAGGACGAAGAGGTGTTGGTAAAGCTCGGCAGCAAGCACCTGGTTTTCGAGTGCGGCGGATATACCGTGCTGTCTCGGCTGCTGGAAGGGGAGTTTATCGATTACAATACGGCAATTCCTAAGGAAAAGAAAACAAGGATTGTTCTTTCCGCCCGGGAATTTGCCGAAAGCATCAACCGTGCTTCCATCATTATCAGCGAGAAAATAAAGAATCCGGTAAAGGCTCGGTTTGAGGAAGGAAAGGTGTCCATTTCCTGCGAAACCTCTGTCGGAAAGGTCAACGACTCGATCCCGGTGAAGCTGGAAGGGGACCCGGTCCGCATCGGGTTCAATAACAAGTATATGACCGACGCTTTAAAGGCAAGCGAGGAGGATGAGATCGCCATGGAGATCAATACGGCGTTTTCTCCCATCAAGCTGCTTCCTCTGGAAGGGGACAGCTTTGTCTTCCTGGTCATGCCTATGAGGTTAAAAGATGACAACTAAAACGGTAAAGATCAAAACCGGCTTTATCAAGCTGGATCAGTTTTTGAAGTTCACCGGCGCCGCCGAGACCGGCGGTCACGCCAAGCTCTTAGTCAAGGAGGGCCTGGTCAAGTATAACGGCGAGCCATGCTCTCAGCGGGGGAAGAAGCTCTTTCGGGGCGACGAGGTAGAAGTCGAGGATACCCTTTACGTCATTGAGTAACAGTCCGGGAGGGATCAGGTGATTATCAAGTCCCTGCGGCTTTCCGATTTTCGGAACATTGAAGCCGCAGAAATTGCTCCCTGCCGGAACATCAACATCCTTTTAGGACAGAACGCACAGGGAAAAACGAACCTGATCGAGGCTGTTTGGCTTCTGACCGGGAACCGCAGCTTCCGGGGCTCAAAAGAAAGCCAGATGATCCGGTTCGGACGGGAGGTCTTCCGGGTGGAGGCTTCCTTTGAGGATCGGGAACGGGAACAGTTTTTGAGCTATTCCGGCGGGGACAAAAAGAGGAAGATCCTTCTGAACGGGGTGCCCTTAAGATCCCCGTCGGAACTGATGGGAACCTTCCCCGCCGTGATCTTCGACCCCACGGGGCTTTCCATCGTTCAGGACGGTCCGGGGGAACGGCGGAAGTTTCTGGATACGGCCATCAGCAGCATCAAGCCCGCCTATGAGCGGTACCTTTCCCAGTATAACGCCGTTCTGGAACAGCGGAATTCCCTTCTGCGGGATGCCGGGCGGTTCAATCGGTTTGCGGATACATTGGACATCTGGGATCTGCAGCTTGCAAAGCTGGGAACGATTCTTTCTATTCTCAGAGAGGACTATGTACAGAAGCTGCGGCCGGTGGCGGCGGAGATCTACGGTGGGTTCAGCGGCTTTTCCGAAGCCTTTTCCGCCGAATATGAGTCTTCCGTTTTCCCGGCGGGTACGGAACTGACCGCTTACACCGACGAACAGATCGGGGAGTACCTGGAGGTTTTGAAAGCGGAACGGGACAACGACCGGCGGATGCGCTGCACCACAAAAGGCGCCCACCGGGATGACCTGCTCTTAAACATCGACGGCCGGCCGGCCCGGGTCTACGGCTCCCAGGGACAGAAGCGCAGCTGCGCCGTCGCCTTAAAGCTCAGCGAGGCCAACCTCATCCGCCGCATCACCGGGGAGGACCCGGTGGTCTTGCTGGACGATGTAATGAGTGAACTGGACCAGAACCGTCAAGACTATATCTTAAACCGGATCCGGGATTTTCAGGTGTTCATCACCTGCTGCGACATCTCCAACACCCTCCGGATGGAAAGCGGCCGGATCTTTTCCGTGGAAGGCGGCAGGGTGGAGGAAGCCTGAAGGAGTTTTTATGTATCTGCATGTGGGAAACGAAATGATCCTTAACGAAAAGGACATCATCGGCGTTTTTGACATCGAAAACGCTTCCATTTCCAAATTTACCAAGGAATTTTTAAGCCGCTCCCAAAAGGCGGGGGCAGTGGTCACCGTGACCAGCGACATCCCAAAATCCCTGATCGTCTGGGAAAAGAACGGGGAGAAAAAGATCTTCCTGTCCCAGCTGGCGCCGGCTACGCTGAGAAAGCGGCAGCGCCGGGGGCTTTGACATCTGACTTTTGCTTTTTGCAAGCTTTGCAATTTACATCCGAAAATGGAGGAACCGAATCGTGAGCAATCAACCAGCCAATCGCAGCCAGTATGACGAAAATCAGATTCAGGTGCTGGAAGGGCTTGAAGCCGTCCGGAAACGCCCGGGTATGTATATCGGCTCCACCGGCATTAACGGTCTGCATCATCTGGTCTATGAGATCGTAGATAACGCCATTGACGAAGCAATGGCCGGTTTCTGCGACGAGATCCATGTGGACATCCTGAAGGATAACGTGATCCGGGTCACGGACAACGGCCGGGGCATCCCGGTCGGCATCCATCCCAAAGAGGGAATCTCCGCCGCAACGGTGGCGTATACCATCCTCCACGCCGGCGGCAAGTTCGGCGGCGGCGGCTATAAGGTCTCCGGCGGCCTTCACGGCGTTGGCGCATCGGTGGTAA
>USLH01000064.1 GCA_900555435.1 uncultured Oscillospiraceae bacterium
GGTCTTGTCGGAGCAGATGACCTGGGTGCAGCCCAGCGTCTCCACCGCCGTCAGCTTCCGGATTACGGCGTTGCGCTTGGACATATTCGTGACGCCGATGGACAAAACGATGGTCACCACCGTTGCAAGCCCCTCCGGAATGGCTGCCACCGCAAGGCTCACCGCCACAAGGAAGGTGTTCAGCACCACTTCGCCGTTGATACTCCCCGCCTTCAAAAGGCTGAACGCAAAGATAAACACACAGATCCCCAGCACCAGCCAGGTTAAGATCTTGCTGAGCTGCGCCAGCTTCTTCTGAAGCGGCGTCTTCTCCTCTTTCGCATCCGCCAAGGCCCCGGCGATCTTGCCCATCTCCGTCTTCATGCCGGTAGCGGCGATGACCGCCTTACCCCGGCCGTAGACCACCGTAGAGCCCATGTAGACCATATTCTTCCGGTCGCCCAGCGGTACGTCCGCCTGCCCCGCAGCCGGACAGATGGCCTCTGTCCCTTTGATGACCGGCACGGATTCGCCGGTCAGGGCAGCCTCTTCCACCTTCATGCTGGCGGCTTCCAGGATCCGTCCGTCTGCCGGTACGGCGTCCCCCGCCTCCAGCAGCACCACGTCTCCTGCCACCAGATCGTGACTGGGGATCAAAACGATCTTCCCGTCCCGCAGCACCTTTGAAGTAGCCGCCGCCATTTCCTGCAGGGCTTCAATGGCTTTCTCCGCCTTGCTCTCCTGCAGAACGCCCAAAACGGCGTTGACGATGACCACCGCCAGAATGATGAACACGTCTGCAAAGGACTCCCCCTGCAGCGCCGAGGTAACGCCGGACACCGCCGCCGCCACCAGCAGGATGATGGTCATCGGATCTGCCATCTGCCCGAAGAACCGCCGGATGAGCGAAACCTTCTCTCCCTCCGCCAGCTTGTTTGGGCCGTCTTTTGCAAGACGTGCGGCCGCTTCCTCCCCGGAAAGGCCCTCCGCCCCGCTTTGCAGCTCTTCCAAGACCTGCTCCGCCGATTGCCGATACTCCTTCATTTTTTCGGATCCTTCTTTCTGATTTTTCGGGAGTAACAAAAAAACTCATGTACAAGTATGGAACCTGTACATGAGTCTCATTCTTTCCGGTACACCAGACGGCAAAAACCGCCATGTATGTTGATGAACCACGCAGAGCTTTGCGCGAATTACTCCCTCACTACGCCCCGATTTTACCAGATTTCCGAAGAAATGTCAAGGCTTCCGCCCCGATTTTACATTCACTTAACAATTATCCCCGGCCGGTCAATCCCACGTTTTTCTCATACAGAAGCATCAGCCCCTTCAGGAGCAGATCCCCGTCGTAAATGACCTCCTGCCGGCAGTAGGGCACAATGCACTCCGCCAGCCCTCCGGTGGCCACCACCGTGGCTTTCCCGCCTAATTCGTCCTGGATCCGCTGGATACAGCCGTCGATCATGGCGGCGTTGCCGTAAATGGCGCCGCTCTTCATGCAGTCGATGGTGTTCTTCCCGATCACATGAGCCGGCGGCTCTAAGCTGATCCGGGGCAGCTGAGAGGTGCGCCCCGTTAAAGTATCCTGGGACACCCGCACGCCGGGCAGGATCATGCCCCCTAAATACCGCCCTTCCCCGTCGATAGCGGAGAGGGTGGTGGCGGTCCCCATATCCACCACGATCAGCGGCTTCGGATACTGATGAATGGCCGCCACGGCGTCCACCACCTGATCCGATCCCAGCTGCCCGGGATTATCAAGCAGGATGTTAAGCCCGGTTTTGAGCCCCGGCCCCACCTGCAGGGGCGTCGTCCCGGTCAGCCGTTTCACCGCGTCCCGCAAAATGGGATTCAAAGGCGGCACCACCGAAGAAATGATGCTCCCCACCACGTCCCCGGTGTGATAGCCGTAAAGCCGGATGATGCTGTTGAAGCCGATGGCATACTCGTCGGCGGTCTTGCTGTGATCGGTGGACATCCGCCCGGTAAAAAGGATCTTCCCCTCGTTAAAACAGCCGATGCAGATGTTGGTATTGCCCACGTCTAAGGCTAAGATCATAACGCTTCCTCCTTGAAAAAAGGGACAGAACCCCTTTTACGAGCCCTGTCCCTTCCGTATTCTGATTCAGGCAGGCCGCTTTTTCTGTACTTTAAAAAGCGTCTTGCAGATGGCGACGGTAAGAATGGCGGCTACAATGGCCTCCGGCACGCCATTGATCCCGATGACCGAAAGGATCACCCAGTAAAACCCTTCAAATGCCTTCTCCTTTGCGGCGGCATACTGCTCCCCGAAGCAGAAATAGATCAGGTTCATGACCAGCAGCGTGTTGGTCAGCGCACCGGAAAGTCCCGCCAGAGCTAAGGACACGGTCTCGCCGCCTTTTCTGCCCTTGAAAAGCCACATCACGAACTTGTAGACGTAGTAGGGCACGACCCCCACTAAGATCCGGGGCACAAAGCAGATGACCAGGCTCCATACGTTCCCGTGAAACTCCCCCACCGAATAAAGGGGCGTAAAGGTGAACGAGGTGATGCTCGGGCTGATAAATGAGTTATTGATAAAACTGGTCAGCCCAAAAAGTCCGCCCAGCACCGCTCCCATTTTCGGTCCTAACAAGATGGATCCGATGATGACGGGGATGTGGACAATGGTCGCCCGGGTAACGCCCAGAGGGATATACCCGATGAAGGGGGTGAACGCCAGCACAACGATCAGCGCTCCCAAAAGCGCCAGCTGCACCAGCTTCAGGGTCTTTGCGGATACTTTTCTTTCCATGATTCATTCCTCCTGCTGCTGTTCCCGCTTACCGGGATACAACGCGATTTATGTAAACCCGCCGCCGCCCGCAAAAACGTCGGCTGGTTTGACATCCGTTGAATCGATTGCCTTCTATTATAAAAGATCTTTTTTAAAAATGCAAGGATCTCACGAAATTTTTTCCGAAAAACCAAATGGACGTCCCCGCTCCCGCCCCTTCGGCATCCTACCGGAAACCATTTCATCTCGTTCTCCTTTTGGGAAAATCCTTTTACAAATAAAGAGGTTCTCCCTTTTCACTGGAATGGAGCCACAATCTTCCGATGCCGTTTTTATAGCTGTATTCGATCATGGCGTCTAAAATCTGACCGGCATACCCGTACCTTCTCCATTGCGGATCCATTATACAGATTCAAACTGTACCTCTCTGTACGGAATACCAGTAAACAGGCAGAACGAACCGATCGCCGCCAGCTCCCCTTTTTGAATCACTCCCCAGCTGAACAGGTTCTTATTGATATGCGACAAAAATATTGCCTGCTCCGGTTCAGAGGTATCCGCAAACCGGGAAATTCCGCCCCATTCTTCAAACGGCTCTCTTCGCAAAATCCAAAATTCATCCACTCATTTTTCATTGAACTGCAAAATGTCATTCCCCGCAATCGAACACTTCTCTCTGCTGCTTTCTCTGATCCGACAGGCTCCCTTTAAGCCGGCGGTCCCGCCTTCTCTTTCTCCGCTTCCATCCGATCCAGAGGCCCCTCCAGATGCCTTGCAATCAGCCGGGTCAGCTCCTCCGCCTCCCCCTTCCGGATCAGGGAGACGATCTCCCGGTGTTCCTCGTAAAACTGCCCGAACAGCCCGCTTTCCCGCATATCCAGCATCCGGAACCGGGTATAATGGGCGTGGAACTGCTGCAGCACCTTCCACACGGCGTCCAGCCCCATAGCGGAAAAATAAAGCTCATGGAACCGGTTGTCCAGCCGGTAAAACTGCAGCGGCTGGAATTCCCCGGAAAGCAGCAGCTTCTGCCTTGCCAGATTTTCCTCCAGCTTCTGGAGCAGTCCCTCCGGCGGCGAAGCGCAGAGCATGGGCAGCAGCCGCTGCTCCACCGACGTCCGAAGAAAGACCAGCTGCCGGCTGTAGGCAAAGTCGATCTCCGCCACAAACGTCCCCTTCCGGGGCACCACCTGGATCAGCCGTTCGGAAGACAGCCTGGAGATGGCTCCCCGAACCGGCGTTCGGGACACCCCGAACCGGGCGGCCAGTTCCTCCTCCCGGAGCTGCGTTCCCGGAAGCAGCGTCAGCGACAGAATCTCCTGCCGCAGGACGTGATAGATGTGATCCGATGAAACCACGAAGCCTTCCCCTTTCGTTTCCTTTGATGCCCGAATGCATCCCTTTCGATACCCTTATCATACCATAACGAACCGTGAAAATCAACAAATAAAGTTAAAAAATATTGTTGTTGTACTACAATTGAGAACCACGCTCCGACGTGCTATTCTTAAAGTACCGAAACCCTTTTAAGAAAGGAACGATTGAAATGTATATGGACAAAATGATCGAAGAGATCCGCTCTTACGGTCTGATTCCCGTCATCAAGATCGATGACGCCGAAAAAGCGGTCCCTCTGGCAAAGGCCCTCTGCGACGGCGGTCTTCCTGCCGCTGAGGTCACCTTCCGCACCGCCGCCGCCAAGGACGCCATTGCGAAAATGTCGGCTGCCTTCCCGGATATGCTCATCGGCGCAGGCACCGTCCTGACCACCGCTCAGGTGGACGAAGCCGTTGCCGCCGGCGCAAAATTCATTGTTTCCCCCGGCCTGAACCCTAAGGTGGTCCGCTACTGCCTGGATAAGGAGATCCCCATTCTCCCCGGCTGCGCCACTCCTTCCGATATGGAGCAGGCCATTGAACTGGGTCTTTCCGTGGTGAAATTCTTCCCTGCGGAAGCAAACGGCGGCTTGAAATCCATCAAGGCCATGTCCGCTCCCTACACCCAGCTGCGCTTTATGCCCACTGGCGGCGTCAACGAGCAGAATCTGGGCGACTACCTCGCTTTCCCGAAGATCATCGCCTGCGGCGGCTCCTTCATGGTCAACGATGCCCTGATCCAAGCCGGCGATTTCGCCGCCATCACCGAGTTAACCCGGAAAGCCGTCTCCATCGTCATGGGTTTTGAGCTGGCTCACGTCGGTGTCAATGCCAACAGTTCTTCCGAAGCGCTGGCTATCGCAAACCTACTGGGCACCATGTTCAGCTTCCCGGTGAAGGAGGGCAACAGCTCCGTCTTTGCCGGCCCCGTGGAAGTCATGAAGGAACCTTACCGGGCTGCCAACGGCCACGTCGCCATCCGGGTCAACGACTTGTCCCGTGCCATGGCTTATTTCACCCGCAAGGGCTTTGCATTCGACCCTGACACCATGAAGACCAATTCCAAAGGCCAGAACGTCGCCATCTACTTTAAAGATCCCATCGGCGGCTTCTCCTGGCATCTGGTACAGAAATAAGGAGGATTTCTCATGAGCAGAGTGATTACGTTCGGCGAGCTGATGCTCCGTCTGGCCCCGGAAGGCTATTATCGTTTCGTTCAGGTTGACACCCTCGGCGCTACCTTCGGCGGCGGCGAAGCAAACGTGGCAGTTTCCCTTGCCAATTACGGCGTGGACGCCGCTTTCGTCTCCAAGCTCCCCAAGCACGAAATTGGTCAGGCTGCGGTGAACAGCCTTCGGAAATACGGCGTGGACACCAGCCTCATCACCCGGGGCGGCGACCGGGTCGGCATCTACTATCTGGAAAAAGGCGCTTCCCAGCGGGCTTCCAAGTGCATCTATGACCGGGCCCACTCCGCCATTGCCGAAGCCACTTCCGCCGATTTCGACTGGGATAAGATCTTCGAGGGAGCCGACTGGTTCCACTTCACCGGCATCACCCCCGCTCTGGGCGCAAATGTGGCGGAGCTCTGCAAAGAAGCCTGCAAAGCCGCCAAGGCCCACGGCGTGAAGGTGAGCTGCGACTTGAACTACCGGGGCAAGCTCTGGACCCGCGCCCAGGCCCGGGAGACCATGACTGAGCTCTGCAAATATGTGGACGTCTGCATCGCCAACGAAGAGGACGCAAAAGACGTCTTCGGCATCGAAGCCGAGAACACCGACATCCACGGCGGCAAGCTGAACTACGAGGGCTACAAGAGCGTGGCGAAGCAGCTGAAGGACACCTTCGGCTTCGAGAAAGTCGCCATCACCCTGCGCACCTCCTACTCCGCCAATGACAACGACTGGGCCGCCATGCTCTATGACGGAAACGAATACTACTTCTCCAAGAAGTACAGCGTCCGCATCGTCGACCGGGTCGGCGGCGGTGACAGCTTCGGCGCCGGTCTTATCTACGGCTTCCTCTCCGGCAAGAACTGCCAGGGCGCCCTTGAATTCGCTGTGGCAGCCTCCTGCCTCAAGCACTCCATCGAAGGCGACTATAACATGGTCAGCGTCGATGAAGTGGAGAAGCTGGCTGGCGGCGACGGCTCCGGCCGTGTCCAGCGCTGAAATTGCCTGACTCCCTCCAATAATCATAGAAGCAGGACGGACTTTTGCGGGTCCGCCCTGCTTCCTTTTTCCGCAAAATTTTTTCCTTCCGTTGTCCTCCCTCCGGAAATGTGCTACAATAAAAGAAATGCATCGAATCAAAGGAGGTCTCTCCATGCTGAATGGAAAAACCGTGCTGCTGGGCGTATCCGGCGGCATCGCAGCGTATAAATCCGCCGCTCTGGCGTCCATGCTCAAAAAGCTCCATGCCGACGTCCACGTCCTCATGACGGAAAACGCCACCCAATTCATCACCCCCGTCACCTTCGAGTCCCTGACCGGCAACAAGTGCGTCGTTGACACCTTCGACCGCAACTTTCAGTTCAACGTCCAGCACATCTCCCTCGCAAAAAAAGCCGACGCTGTTCTGGTGGCTCCCGCCACCGCAAACGTGCTGGCAAAATTTGCCCACGGTCTTGCCGACGATATGCTCACCACCACTGTTTTAGCCTGCACCTGCCCCAAGATCGTCGCCCCCGCCATGAACACCCGGATGTACGAAAATCCCATCACCCAGGATAACCTTCAGACCCTCCGGAAATATGGCTTCACCGTTATCGAACCCGCCACCGGCCACTTAGCCTGCGGCGATACCGGAGCCGGGAAGATGCCGGAACCGGAAGAGCTCTGCGACTGGCTCCTTCAGGCGATCCAGTGTGAAAAAGATCTGGCGGGGAAGAAAATTTTAGTCACCGCCGGCCCCACAAGAGAGGCGCTGGATCCCGTCCGCTATCTGACCAACCGTTCTTCCGGGAAGATGGGCTATGCCGTGGCAAAAGCCGCTGCTCGGAGAGGGGCGGAAGTGACACTGGTCACCGGTCCCACGGAGCTCCCTCCCCCCCGGTTCTGCACCGTCGTCCCCGTGACCTCCGCCGCCGATATGTTTGAAGCCGTCACCTCCCGCTCGGATCAGATGGACGTGATCATCAAGGCCGCCGCCGTGGCGGATTACACTCCCTTAGAAGTGGCCGGCGACAAGATCAAGAAAAGCGACACCGACCTTTCCATCCCCCTTGCCCGGACGAAGGACATCTTAGGCTGGCTTGGCGAACACAAAAAGCCGGGGCAGTTCCTCTGCGGCTTTTCCATGGAAACCCGGGACATGCTGGAAAATTCCCGAAAAAAGCTTCAAAAAAAGAACCTGGACCTCATTGCCGCCAACAACGTCAAGGTTCCCGGCGCAGGCTTTGCCGGCGACACCAACGTCCTGACCCTGATCGCCCCGGATCTGGAAGAGGAGCTCCCCCTCCTTTCCAAAGACGAGGCTGCCCACCGGCTCCTCACTGTCATTAAAGGCCGGATGAACGGATAAATCTCAAGGAGACCTTCCTATGAACGACACCCTCAAACGCATCCTGCCAAAGTTCGCCCTCTTCTCCGCCGCCCTGATCTGGGGCAGTTCCTTCTTCATCGTCAAAAACACCGTTGACATCTTCCCCACAAACTTTCTTTTAGCCATCCGGTTCACTATCGGCTGCCTTCTGCTGTGCGTCCTTTTTCCGAAAAAGCTAACACAGCTGAACCGCACCTGCCTTTGGCAGGGGATCGTTCTGGGACTTCTCATCTTCACCGCCTACTGCATCCAGACCATCGGCCTTACCGACACCACTCCCGGAAAAAACGCCTTTCTGACGGCGGCTTACTGCATTCTGGTGCCCTTTCTCTATTGGATCACCGACAAGCGGCGGCCGGATCTTTATAACTTTTCCGCCGCCTTTCTCTGCCTGGCAGGGATCGGGCTCGTATCCTTTGACGGCAGCTTTTCCATGCGCTTCGGCGATGCCATGACCTTGATAAGCGCCCTTTTCTTCGCCGCCCACATTGTAGCCGGCGCCCGCTTCGGAGGCAAAAGCGACCCGATCCTCCTGACCATCCTGCAGTTCGGCACGGCCGCCGTCTGTTCGTGGGTTTTGGGCTTTACCACGGAAACGTTCCCGAAAGAGATCCCCCTGAATGCGGCGCTGGGGCTTCTCTATCTGGCGGTGTTTGCGACGACCATCGCCCTTCTTTTGCAGAACATCGGCTTAAAATACGCCGACCCCACCTCCGGCGCCATCCTTTTAAGTCTGGAATCGGTGTTCGGTGTCCTTTTCTCCATGCTTTTCTACCAGGAACGGCTCACCCTCCGACTGGGGGCGGGATTTTTGCTGATCTTCATCGCCGTGATCCTTTCGGAAACGAAGCTCTCCTTTCTCCGAAAGAAAAGGAGCTGACAATATGCCGGAACGCAAAGCCGTCCTTCTCTTCGGCGACTCCATTCGGGTGGGCTACGCCGAAACGGTAAAGGAAGCCCTTTCCGACATCGCCGATGTATTCTACCCGCTGGGAAACGGCCGCAACACCCAGTATCTGATGACCGGGCTTTACACATGGAGCAGTCTCTGCAACCCGGAAGCGGTAGATCTCATACATTTTAACTGCGGGCACTGGGATGCCGCCCACTGGAACCGCGACCCCCTGCCCCTGACCCCAATCCCCGCCTATGCCGAAAACCTCCGGCGGATCGTGTGGGCAATGCGGAAGCTCTTTCCCCATGCGAAGATCACCTTTGCCGCCTCCACTCCCATGTGCCCCGGAAAGGAAGACCCCCTGAACCCCCGCACGAATGAAGAACTGCGTGCTTATAATGAAGCCGCCCGGGAAGCTCTCAGAGACTTAGACGTTCCCATCGACGACCTGTGGGCGGCGGCTTCCGGCTTTTCCGAAGACGCCTACGCTGATTTCTGTCATTTCACTCCGGAAGGATTCCGGCAGCTTGGGATCGCCGCAGCCGCATTTATCCGCAAAAAGTTGTCTGAATGACCGCAACAGATTTTCCTTTTTCTGACACCTTTTAAACGAAAGGAAGCATCCAGCATGGTACCGTACATTGAAGACGGCGTAGAGCTTCAGAAAGCCGCCGCCGAAGCCGGCAAGAAAAACGTCTTTCTCATCGGAGATTCCCTCCGGATGGGATACTGTGAGACGGTGAAAACCGACCTTTCCGACGTGGCAAACGTGTTTTACCCGGCGGAAAACTGCCGCAATTCCCAGTATATCATCACCTGCCTCCGGACATGGAGCACCCTCTGCGACCCGAAAACGGTGGATCTTGTCCATTTCAACTGCGGCCACTGGGACGCCGCCCACTGGAACGGGGCGCCGGTTTCCCTGACCCCCCTGCCCGTTTACGGCGAGAACCTCCGGGCGCTGGTCTGGCAGCTGCGGCACATCTTCCCCAATGCCGCCGTAACCTTCGCCACCTCCACCCCCATGAGCCCCAACGCCGTCCAAGGGGTCAACCCCCGCTCCAACGAAGAACTGCGGGCCTATAACGAGACCGCCCGGGAAGCCCTCCGGGACTTGAACGTCCCCATCGACGACCTTTTCTCGGTAGTGGAGCCCTGGGACGCTTCCCACTTTGCCGACTACTGCCACCTGACCCCCGAAGCCTTCGCCGAGCTTGGTCACGCCGTTTCCCGCTTCCTCCGCGGCCGCCTGTAAAAAAGACGGGCGGCGCCAACTACGAAAGGAGCCTCTTATGAAACGAAAAATCGGTCTTTTCCTGAGTCTTTTTCTCCTTCTTGCACTGGCACTTCCGTTCACCGTTTTTGCCGACATGGGCCCGAAGCCCCGGGTCGCCGTCCGGGTGGAAAATCTCCCGGAGGGAAACTGCTACGTCGACTTATTGATTGAAAAATCCGGCGATTATGAAAACATCACGGAGCAGAACCGCTCTGCGTTAAACCCGGACATGCTGGCGGTTCTTGAAAATTACTCCGGCGAATACGGCTATCCCGCCCTGACCTGCGGCACCAACATCCCGCTTTTCGGCAGCCTGCCCGGAGAAGCCGACGGGAACGACCGGCTCTACACCTTCAGCTACTTCGGCGTCCCCGATGAATTCCGCCTGATCGCCGTCACCGAGGACCTGCAGCTGAAGGTGTCCGAACCCATCCGCAAGGATGTACTCCAGATCCATGTGACCTGGGATTTTCAATCCAATAAAGTCACCCAGCCCTCCACCTTTCCCGCCTATCTGATCCAGCTGCTGGGCACCCTGCTGCCCACCCTGCTCATTGAAGGTGTAATCCTTTTGCTGTTCCGCTTCTCTTTGAAGCAAAACTGGCTTCCCTTCCTCATCACGAACCTTGTGACCCAGCTGGGGCTTTTCCTCATCATCGGCATTCCCACCGTCCAAAGCGGCTACCTGGCCTACTACTTCACCTTCTTCCCGGCGGAGCTGGTGATCCTCGTGGTGGAATGCCTTGTTTACGTCTATTTTCTCAAGGGCCGTGGGAAGGGCTGGCGGATCGCCTATGCCATTACCGCAAATGCCGCCAGCTGCGCCGCCGGATTTTTCTTAGCGCAGCCGCTGTTCCAGCTGATTACGAGGATCCTCTGATATGGACTACACCCTGCTCCGCTCCCGCCGCAAAACGGTGAGCCTTTCCGTCCGCCCGGACGGAACCGTAGAGGTCCGGGCGCCCCTGCGGCTTTCCAAAGCCTCTATCGACCGTTTCGTGGAGGAAAAATCCCCCTGGATCCGGGAGCACCGGCAGATCGCCGCCCGCCTTCGGAAAGAGCAAGCCGCCTTCCGGCTGGAAGACGGCGCTCTTCTCCCCTTCCTCGGACGGGAGCTGACCCTAAAAACCGGCTCCACTCCCCGCTTAGAGGGAGATACCCTCTTCCTTCCCGGCAGCGACCTTAAAAAGGAAGCGGAAGTCTTCTACCGGAAAAGCGCCCGCCGGATCTTCTCCGAAAAGCTCTCCTTCTGGGGCAGCCGCATGGGACTTTCCCCAAAAGGGCTTACCATAACCGGCGCCAGGACCCGCTGGGGCTCCTGCTCCGGAAAAGGGCGGATCTCCTTTTCCTGGCGGCTTCTCCGTGCCCCGGAGGAAGCCGTCGATTATGTGGTCGTCCACGAATTGGCTCATCTGAAAGAATTAAACCACTCCAAAGCCTTCTGGGCCGTCGTTTCTGCCGTCTTTCCCGACTGGCAGCAGCGCCGCGCCCTGCTCCGCCCGATCCAGTACCGGCTGGAGGCGGAAGGCTGGAACTGACAGAAAGGATCGTTTCCATGGAAGACACTCCCCGCTCCAACCGCTTTCACGTTGCCTTTTTCGGCCGCACCAACAGCGGAAAATCCACCCTCTTAAACACCCTTGCCGGGCAGGCGGTGTCCATCGTTTCCCCTATTTCCGGAACGACAACCGACCCGGTCTACCGCCCTATGGAGCTTCTGCCCATCGGTCCGGTGGTGCTCATTGACACCGCTGGATTGGACGACGCCACCAGTCTCGGCTCTCTCCGCACCGAAAAGACCCGGGAGGTGGCACGGAAGACTGACCTGGCGGTGTTGGTCGTTTCCTCCTCCACGACGGATTTTTCCGAGGAGGAGCACTACCTTACCCTCTTAAAAGAGCACGGCGTGAAAACGGTCTGCGTCGTCAACCGCATGGATAACGCCCCCGCCCCCAAGCTGCCCTTTGACCTGCCTGTCCTTTCGCTGGATGCCCGGAATCCCGCCGCCATGCCGGACTTCAAGAAATTTCTCATCGACAACGCCGACACTGATTTTGAGATCCCATCCCTCACCGGCCATCTGGTGAAGCCCGGGGATCTGGTGATGCTGGTCATGCCCCAGGATATTCAGGCTCCCAAAGGCCGTCTGATCCTCCCACAGGTGCAGGTGACAAGAGATCTTCTGGACAACCGCTGTCGGGTGATCTCGGTGCTCCCCGACGGGATCCGGCCCATGCTGGACACACTGAAAGGTCTTCCGGACTTGGTCATCACCGACTCTCAGGTCTTCCCGCAGGTCAACGCCATCCTCCCGAAAGAGGTGCGGCTCACCTCCTTCTCGGTGCTCCTTTCGGAGAACAAAGGCGACATCCGCAGCTTCGTGGAGGGCGCTTCCGCCATCGACCGGCTGGTTCCCGGCGACCGGGTTCTCATCATGGAGTCCTGCACCCACCATTCGCTAGCCGGCGACATCGCCCGGCAGAAGCTGCCCGGCTGGCTTGAAAAATACGTAGGCGGCCCCCTGCAGATTAATGTTTTCTCCGGCCCCGGCTTTCCCCCGGATATCCGGGATTACCGGCTGATCCTCCACTGCGGCGGCTGTATGCTCAACGACCGGGAGATGCAGTCCCGGGTGGAGCG
>USLH01000065.1 GCA_900555435.1 uncultured Oscillospiraceae bacterium
CATGCCGCCGCAGGTGGTGCCGCCGGTACCGGCAGTGGTTACGTCTGCGCCCTGTTCCAGCATGAGGAAGAGGATCCGCTCCTGAGCGGCGGTGAAGCTCTTGAAGCCGTCCAGCCAGACCTTTTTCCCTGCAAACCAGCGGTGGGCCCGGATCTGCTCCTCTGCCCGGCTCAGATCGTCTTCTTCATCGGTATAATGGGCGCCCAGCAGGGCCTCATATGTACGGCGGAGAAGGGCAAGGTCTGAAAGTTTATCCTTTAAGAAGCCTTCCGCCTTCTTTGCCGTCTCCTCCAGCATCTCCAGAGAGATGGCGGCGTGCTTTAATTCCGACATGGCCTTAAGCATCTGCCCCGGAAGATCCGGACGCTTTACAAGGGGCGCATAGAGCCGCAGCTCCCCCTTGCAGTCCTGCAGAGCCAGCTTCATGGCAAGGAGCTTGGCGGGATCCCCTGCCGTTTCTCCGGCAAGGCCGCCGTATTCCCGGAAGACCTCGTCGGACAGGCGCTTGAAGCTCAGAACTTGCACCCGATCCGCCCGGCGGATGCCAAGAGCGTGGTAGTACGCCCGCTCCGTTTCGTAGGAAAACTGCTCCGGAACCAGCAAAAGAAGCTCGCCGGAGGAGATTTCTTCCCGGTCAGCGAGGGCTAAGAGATCCTGCCGGATCCGGGTGGATTTTCCGGTTTTTGCACCGCCTTCGATGAGCTGCAGCATGATGACGCTCCTTTCTTAAGCTCCCTTACCGGGAGCGGAACCAGATGCCGATTTTCTCCGCCAGTTCCAAAAGGAAAAAGCGAACCTCGTATTTGGGGGCAGACTCTAAAAGCCGCCGTTCCTCTTCGGAAAATTTGGAAAGCTCCTCCGGCAGCTTTTCCGCCGTGGAAAGACAGAGAGGCGGATAGAGGACGCACCACCAGTTGTGGCCTTTTCCTTCCCCTAAAATGACCTGTACGGCGTCGTACTGTCCGGCGGGGAGGGTGAAGCCGTCGTAAACCCTTGTGTCGAAAAACTGCCGGGTCACCTTTACCCGGACGGTTCCCTCCGCTCCCGCATCTTTAAGAGCGGCTTTTGCCGCCGCTTCGATGAGGGGGAGGTTCTCCTCAGCGGCCTTCCGGGCGGAGCTTTCGGTCTCCGCCTGATAAAAAAGCGTCCCTGCTTCCGATAAGATCCGGTCCCGAACCTTTAATTTCAGCGCCTGATCCTCGTCTGAATCGGAATTGGCCAGCACATGGAGCCGTAAGACCTCCTGCCGGATCCGGGCGCTGGTATCAAAAAAGCCCGAAAAGCTGTCCCACACGATCCCAATGAGGAAGCCTAGTGCGACTACTAAGAGAATCCGCCGGATCTGCCTGTCCTCTTTTGTGAGAAATTTTGCTTGTTTCATGAAAACCGCCCTTTCCTTTTGCTGTCTTGCACCAAAAGTATGGGCGGTTTTTTTCGCCTTATTCTCAGGGGAGGAGGGTGATCCCTTTGGGGTAGGGTTTTGTGACAAAGATCTGCCGGTTTTCTCCGGCAAGGGCCACCGCACAGCGGGAGGCGGCTTCCTTTTCAGAGAAAAGTCCGAACACCGCCGACCCGCTTCCGGTCATGCGGGCGGCGAGGGCGCCGTTTTTGAGGAGCTCTTGCCGGAGCGTTTCTACCGTTTCGTTCTGCTCTGACTGCTCCAGTACGTTTTCCATAAAGAGAGAAAGGGCGTCCAGCTGTCCTTTTTCCATGACGGAAAGGAGGGCGGCGATATCGGGATGGCGGAGGTTTTCCGCCCGGTCGAACCGCCGGAAGGCTTCCGCCGTGGAAATGCCGATGGCAGGTTTTGCCACGACGAGATATCCGCTTAAAAAAGGGGGCATCGGTTCCACGATCTCACCTATGCCCCGGACCCGGGCGGTGCCGCCGATCAGGCAATAGGGCACGTCCGCTCCGACGGAAAGACCGGCGTCCCGAAGGGCTTCCGGGGAAAGACGGGCGTCATAGAGGGCGTTTAAACCGATGAGAACGGCGGCTGCGTCGGCGCTTCCGCCGGCCATTCCGGCCTGAGCGGGGATCCGCTTGGTCAAACGGATCCTTGCACCGCCGGAGCGTTTCGCCGCCCGGAAAAAGGCTTCCGCCGCCTTCCATGCCAGATTTTCCGGCCCGTCGGGGGAGCCGTCGGAAAAAACGGAGATGGTTCCGGCTTTGGAAAGTTCCACGTCATCGAAGAGGTCGATGGTCTGCATGACCATGTCCATTTCGTGGTAGCCGTCGGGGCGGATCCCTAAAATATCCAGAGAAAAGTTGAGCTTTGCCGCCGCCTTTATTCGGAGCGTTTTCATGCTTCTTCCTCCTTCGTTTTCAGCACCCATTCCTTTGCGCCGCGGATCCCAGAAAAGACCGGCACGCCCAGCTTTTTGAGCGCTTGTTCCGACTGGTGCCCGCAGGAAATGAGAACGCAGCGGCAGCCCAGAGCGTCGGCGGTCTCCCAGTCATGGTCGGTATCCCCGATGAGGACGGCAGTTTTCGGGTCGGCGCCGCTTTGGGAAAGCCAGCGCTTTCCGGCCTCGATCTTTCCGCCGCCGTAGCCGTTATCCAGAGCGATCACGGCGTCGAATACGCCGGTGAGCCCTAAGTGCTCCATCTGACGGGATAAGCAGCCCGATTCCCCGGCGGAAAGGACGCTTTGGGAAAGCCCTGCTTCCCGGAAGGCGGCGATGGCGTCCTCCGCCCCTTCGGTCAGGGGGCAGGAAAGGCTCTCTTCGGGGTATTCCGCCAGATATTCCGCCGCCAGCTCCTCGTAGCTTTCCTTTTGAAAGTCAAAGCCTGCCGCCCGGTAGTATTCCCGGATGGGGAACCGGAAAATTTCCCGGTAGCGGGTAAGGCTCGGGATGGCGGGCATCCCTCTTCGCCGGAGCATTCGGTTCATCAGGGCGCAGTTCCGATTCACGTCGTTTAAGAGGGTGCCGTTCCAGTCCCAGATGATGCGGTCGATCATGGCGTTCTCCTTTTTTTAGAATTTCAAAAGCCGGCTGCGCTTGACCTGAATGGCGTGAATGGGGCACATTTCGTGGCAGCAGTAGCAGCGGATGCACCTGCTTCGGTCGATGCAGGCTTTTTTGTCCACAATGGCGATGGTGTGGGCGGGGCAGCTTTCGGCGCACTTCCCGCAGCCCACGCACTTATTGGTGAGCACCTTGGGCCGGGGGGTCAGATACCGGCGGATGATGGGCTCACAGATGCCCCGGAGGGGCTTCGGAATGCTGGTGATAAAGTCAACCGTCCGGGACTTGGGCATTTTAAAGTCGGCAAAGGTGGAAAGGGGGTCGCCGCAGAGCGTTACCTCATCGGCGGAGTCAGGACACAGCCCCCGTTCCCTGGCACAGTCCACCAGAGGGATGTCCTCCGGCTTCCGGCCGATGACCTTGGTCAGGACAAGATCCAGCTCATAGGGATTGGTGGCGCAGAGGGTCATGTCTGTTTCACGCAGGTCGCCGGAGGAAGGGCCGTCGCCCTCCATGGAAACGACGGCATCTACGAAGGTGATCTCCGGCTTCACCGTGCCGCATAGATCCAGAAGCATCCCGCAGAAATTCCTTTCTTCCGGGTAGCGCCAGTGGAATTCCGGCTTGGTCAGCCCCGGGATGCAGCCGAAGAGGTTCTTCACTCCGCCGGAAAGCCCGGTCATGCAGTGGCTCTTCAGCTTGCAGATGGAGACGATGAAGTCTGCTTCTGCGATGGGATTAATGAGGTCAAAGGCTTTGCAGAGCTTGCCTTCCGGATTGGGAATGTGGGTGGAGCCGACATCGTAGTTCAAGACAGCACCGGTCTTTTTTGCCACCTCCTCCATGCCGGAGGCATGGTAGATCCCCTCCAGTGCCTGCTTCGTAAAGGGGCCGCCGGGGGAGTCGGCAAGGGTGATCTGTGCGTTGGACACCTTCTGGATCCGCCGAACGACCGCTTCTACCAGCGCCGGGTGGGTGGTGGTGCCCTCTTCCGGGCGGCGCTTTAAAAGAAGGTTCGGCTTGATGGTGATCTTTCCCTCTTTGGGAATCAACTCGTCCAGATGGAGCAGCTCAAAGTGCCGATCCACCGCCGCCTGAACGACAGCTGGGTTGTAGGAGGGCGTATGCTGTACCGAAATCACTCTTTTTTCTCCTTCAATTCCTGCAGAAAGGCTTCAATGCGGTGAACCGCTTCGGTGATATGCTTGACGGAATAGGAATAGGACACCCGGACGTACCCTTCGCCGCTGGCGCCGAAGGCATCGCCGGGAACCACCGCCACCCGCTTGCTGTAAAGGAGCTGCTCGCAGAACTCCTCCGAGGAAAGTCCGGTGGATTGGATGCAGGGGAAGATATAGAAGGCGCCCTCCGGCTCAAAGGTGGGCAGGCCGATGCGGTTGAAGGCGTCTACGATGTAGCGTCGCCGGGAGTTATATTCCTCCCGCATCTGGCAGATGTTCTCCTCGCAATGATCCAGCGCCTCGATGGCGGCGCACTGGGAGGTGGTGGGGGCGCACATGATGGCGTACTGGTGGATCTTGGTCATCTGCTTGATGGCGGCGGCGGGGCCTGTGGCATATCCCAAGCGCCAGCCGGTCATGGCGAAGGTCTTGGAAAAGCCGTTGACCACGATGGTGCGCTCCTTCATGCCGGGAAGGGAGGCGATGGAAACGTGGTGGCCGTTGTAGGTAAGCTCCGCATAGATCTCATCGGAAAGGACGATCAGGTCGTGGCGTTTGATCACCTCGGCGATGGCTTCCAGATGCTCCTTCCGCATGACGCCGCCGGTGGGGTTGTTGGGGTAGGGGAGCACTAAGAGCTTCGTCTTCGGAGTGATGGCGGCCTCCAGCTTTTCCGGGGTCAGCCGGAAGTGATCCTCCGCAGAGGTGGGGATCGCCACCGGCACGCCGTCGGTGAGCCGGACGATGGGGTCATAGCAGACGAAGCAGGGCTCCGGGATCAGCACCTCATCGCCGGGATTTAGAAACGCCCGGATGGCAAGGTCGATGGCTTCGGAGCCGCCGACGGTGACGATGACTTCCGTTTTGGGGTCGTAGGAAAGCTCGAATTTCCGCTCCAGATACCGGCAGATAGCACGCCGGAGCTCGATCAGTCCCGCATTGGCGGAGTAGCCGGTCTTGCCGGACTGGAGGTTCTCGATGCCGGCACGGCGGACGGAATAGGGGGTCTTGAAATCTGGCTCGCCGACGCCTAAGGAAATGACGCCATCCATTTCGTTTGCAATATCAAAAAAGCGTCGGATCCCGGAGGGTTTCAAAGCCACCGCCCGGGTGGAGAGTTTGTTCTGAAGGTCTGTCACAGCGATACGTTGCCCCTTTCATCCTGAACTGGGCCGGAAATAATGACGCCCCGGTCTTTATAGCGGGAGAGCACAAAGTGGGTGGCGGTGGAGACCACGCCGTCCAGCGGCGCCAGCCGGTGGGAAACGAAAAGCGCCACGTCCTTGAAGGTCTTGCCCACAACCTCCACATGGAGGTCGTAGCCGCCGCTCATGAGGTAGACGCTGTCCACTTCGTGGTAGCCGCTGATCTTCTGGGCGATTTCTTCAAAACCGAAGTCCTTTTTCGGGGTCACCCGGATTTCGATGACCGCCTCCACATACTGGGTGTCGATCTTTTCGTAGTCCAAAAGCGGCTTGTAGCCCCGGATCACGCCCTGGGCCTCGTAGTCTGCAATTTTTTTCCGGACTTCTTCCTCGGTGATTCCCAGCATCACCGCCAGATCCCGGGCATCGGTTCGGGCGTCATCGTTCAAAAGCTGAAGCAGTCTGTCCATCATAAAGGGTCACTCCTTACTGATCGGTTGATATGGGTACAATTAAATTTATTATAGCAAAAAATGCAGGGGATAGCAAGAGAGAAGTGGCCGGATGTAAAACGATAAAATATAGCACAATAATTACAAATGGGAAGGAGGGGGTTTGTGAAAAATTAAGCGCTGTTTTTTTGATAATCTCCTTGATTTTTGCAATGACTGGATGCAGAGAAAATGAAGCGGCTGTTATTTCAAAGCGTGCAGAAGATGCAGTTGTTTCAAGTGATCCGATACCTTCTGAGAAGGAAAACATTAGTCTGACAATAGGGAGAAAAGAAGTTGAAGATTATGAAGTTACCCTTTCTGTCATATGGGATGGGGAAGAGGGAGAAACTTCCGGAAAATATACGGGAACTTTAGTTGATGGAAAGCCGGAAGGAGAGGGCCATTGGAGGACAGAAAGCGATGGGATGACTTATGATTATTGGGGCTCTTTTACAAACGGGAGGTTCAACGGAAACGGAAGGGCGGTTATCACAGCGGATGGCGAATCCATGACATGATACGGATGGGAATTATTATGTCCTATACTATTTGGATACAGTGGAAGTGTATGAAGGAGACGAATTTACGGCATATGCGTTGCCTTGCAGTACGTCCGGTTTTGACAACGTGGGTGGCGGAACAACAAATGTGGTTGTTATGCTGGCAAGTTATATGGGTTAAAAGAGAAAGAGACCTCTATATTAAAGAGGTCTCTTTTTATGTAGATTTCCCTCCTTGTCCATTGCGGAAAAGGAAATTTTGCGGTACAATAAAACCATATGACTGGAAAGGCGGCGGTCGAATGGAAATGCTGATGGAACTGACGGAGGATCTGCAGGAAAAAGGTCCGGTCTCTCGGGAACGCGCCCACAGGGAAGGGCTCCTTCACGGGGTGGTACACCTTTGGATCGTGTCCCGGAAAGGCGGGGAGCCCCGGATTTGGTATCAGCAGCGGGCCCACAGTAAAAAAGACTTCCCCGACTTTTTCGATATTGCCGTCGGCGGGCACATCGATGCGGGGGAGCCGAAGAAAGAAGCGATCCTCCGGGAAACGAGGGAGGAGCTTGGGCTTTTTCTTCAGCCGGAAAAGCTCCGTTATCTGGGCACTTTCCGGGATGATTTCCGCCAGGGCAGCTTTTTCGACCGGGAGGCGGCCTATGTCTATCTTTATGAGGATCCGGAGCCGGCGTTCCATCCCGGCGAAGAAGTTTCTCGGATGGTGTGGCTGCCCCTTGAAACGGCCGCGCGCCGGGAAACGGAGGGCACCGACGCTGTGACGGCTTACAACGAGGACGGGACAGCTTTTACGATCCGGGGGGACGAATGGTGCAAGCACCCCGGCGAATTCAAAGAGCTTGTCCTGCCGGTACTTGAAAAGGAGTGGAAACGATGAAAACAGGTCTGGTTTTGGAAGGCGGAGGAATGCGGGGAATTTATACCACCGGCGTGCTGGACTGGCTGCTGGATCAGAAGTATCTGCCCGACTACTGCATCGGCGTTTCGGCGGGAGCCTGCCACGCCACGTCTTACCTTTCCAAGCAGCGGGGGCGCAGCTTCCGCATCAATACGGCATACCTTCAGAACGGCGAGTACGTCAGCGTGAAGAACCTGCTGAAAACCGGCTCTATGTTCGGGATGGATTTTATTTTCGATAAAATTCCCAATGAGCTGGATCCTTTTGACTACCAGGCGTTCCTTGCAAGCCCCTGCGAGTTTTATGTAGGCGTCACCAACGTCTGGACGGGCAAGCCGGAATATTTCCCGAAGGAATGCCTTGACCACGACAGCACCGTGATCCGGGCGTCTTCCTCCATCCCCATGTTTTCTCCCATCGTGCCGTATAAGGGAAACCTTTATCTGGACGGCGGCACCTCCGACCCCATCCCGGTGCGGAAGGCTCTGGCGGACGGCTGCGACCGGGTGATCGTAGTCCTGACTCAGGACAGAGGCTATGTAAAGCATCCGGAAAAGTTCCGGCCGGTCTATAAGAACCTTTACCGCCGGTATCCGAAAATGGTGAACACCTTAGATCACCGCCACGAGGTCTATAACGAGACCCGTGATTTCGTTTTCCAGCTGGAAAAAGAAGGAAAGGCCATCGTGATCGCTCCCAGGGAGCCGGTGGATCTAAGCCGCTTTGAGCGGGACATCCCGAAGCTCCGGGCGCTTTACGAAGAAGGCTTTGCAGACGCAGGGAAGGCTCTCACCGGCTCTTCGTGGCTTTCGGACGGCGTCAAAGAATGAGATAAGCCAGCGCAAGGATCAGGCTCTGATCTCCGCCATCGTTTATCAGAAGCAGCAAAAGAAGCAAAAGCAAAACGGTCTCTCCGTCCAAATCCAGTCGGTCGAGGATCCCCTGCAGCGGGGAACGGTCCGGCTCCGGGCGGGGGGATTTTTGCGTTTCCGGCGGCGTTTTCGGGGGAGAAAAGGGTGCGTTTTTGGAAACGGAAGGGTGCGGTTCGGGTACGGGAGGGTGCGGCGGGGGAGACGGATTGGACTGCTCCAAACGGCGGCGGGCTTTCCGCTGCATTTCCCGGACCCGTTCCTCCGCTTCTTTTTGCATGGAAGAAATTTCTGCGGCGGAGTAGCCGCTGTTTCGGACGGGCATAGACGGGCTCCTTTCCTTTTACAGGTCGGATCGTTGAAAACGCCGCCGCTCAGCGGTCCCCCAGAAGATGTTTCAGAAGGCCGCTTTGCTGCAGGAGGGGGAGAAGGTTTATCAGGTGGAGGATCCGGACGGCTTCGTCGACCTTATGCCGCCGCTCTTCTTTTAAAAGGGGGCGCAAGGCCCGGAGCAGGGCGGTGGCGGGGGTCTCCGTCTGGATCTGCTGGAAAAGGCTCCGAAGCTGCATCAGGTCGGCAGGGGAGAGGGAAAAGCCGCCATCTGCCGGCGGCTGAGGGGACGGAGGGCCGGAGAGGAGGCCGGAAAGTCCGGAGCCTGCGGGAGGGGGAGTACTGTCCGAGAGCCCCAGCGCCTTGGCCATTTCCTGGATCTGCCGCATCCCCTCCTCGCTGCCCAGAATCTCCTGAACCTTTGCGGTAAGATCGTCCATAGGGATCGGCTCCTTTCGTTTTGGGCGGGTAGGCGTCGGGGCGGTGTTTGAGAAATGGCTGATTGGGCGTAAGAGGTCAGCCGGGCAGTGTTAAGCGAAAAGATGCTTCCTGTTTCCGGGGCGGAGTTTTTCGGTAGGATTGCCTGCAGAGACAGGCTGTTCTTATTTTGGACGGATTTGACGGCGGAGGACGGGAAAATGGGCGTTGGGTTAAGGAGATGGATGAAGGAAGGAGGTTGTCGGGTGAATGGGGAGATGTGCTTTCAGAGCGGGATCGGCTTGTATGGATAAAGAACAGGCTGTGGGACAATCGATGCGGATGGTTTGTTTTGGGGGAAGCCGGGAGAACTTGACAGGCGGGAAGGAGTTGGGTTTTGGCTGCTTGATTTTGCTTGAATCCTTGCAGAGAAGGGGTGTAAGAATCGCTTTGGGGCTTGGCTTGATGAGGAGAGTGTCGGGACACCGAAGAAAACTCCCCGAAACGGGTTTATAAAGAAAAACGTCGAAAGCCTTTCTTTTATGGAAGGGGATAGGGAAAAAGCCCGCGAGGAACGGGCTGCAAGGGATCCGAATTTTCGGCTGCTTTAAAGAAGTGTTTCGGATGGAGCACAGGTTAATTTTTCCTGACCCTTTGCAGAAGAGGAAATAGGGATCAATTGGATTTGACAGGAATGTTGGACGCAGGGTGTGAAAGGGGATTTCCGGATCGGCTTTAAAAGGAAGGAGCTGCCCTCTCTTTTTAGAGGAATAGTCGACTTTGCAAAGGAAGATCGGGACAGTTTTTGCATGAATAGAAAGACGGAGAGTGGAAAAGAAGCAAACGGCAATAGAGCCGGCCCCACTCACTCCGCCGCTTCCGACCAATCACTGTTTGAGCTTGTTTGAACAGAGAAAAATGGGGTTCGGTTGGATCTGCTGCGGGAAATGCCGGGTGCAAGGGACGGGTCGAGTGGGCTTATTTCCCGTTTTCCGCCTGGCGGATGAAGTTCTGGAGGAACTGTTTGGCCTGCGGGGTGTTGATGAGCTGCTGGGCCAATGTGGGGTTATTCATCAGCTGCTGCATCCGTGCGGCGGAAGCGGGATCCATTTTGGAGAAAACGGCATCGAACTTGCCGGCTTCCAGCTGGCTTTGGAGGACTTTGGGGTCGGTGCCTAAGCGCTTTCCGATCATGGCGAGGAGCTTTTCGGTGTTGGGGTTCTTGGAATCCATAAACTGACCTGCCTTTCCGTAGGACCCGGCCCGCCGGAACTTTTTTTCAAAAAGGATTGACGGAAATACCGGGATAATCTATACTTATGTTACGGGAAACCGCTTTATTCCGGAGGAGGACCGCTCATGCGCATCGTTGTTGTTTCCGACACGCACAGAGATTTTCGCACCCTTTTGCAGATCGTGGAAAAGCACAAGGGGGAAGCTGCCTATTTTCTCCATTTAGGGGACGGGGAACAGGAAGTGGAGGATGTCAAAGCGCTGTATCCGGCGCTGCCGCTGCTGGCGGTAAGGGGAAACTGCGACTTTTCCGGGGAGAATCCCGAGACCCGGGTGGTCACGGCGGGAAATGTGCGGATCTTTATGGCCCACGGCCATGATCTGGGGGTTCGGGGGACCCGGGAGGTGCTGGTCCGGCTGGCGAGGGAAAACGGCTGCCGCATTGCATTATATGGCCACACCCACAAAGGCGACACCCATTATGAAGAAGGAATTTACGTCATGAATCCGGGAAGCCCTTCTCAGCCCCGGGACGGACGGGCAAGCTACGGCATCATTGATCTCACGGATGCCGGGATCGTGCCTTTTCTTGTAGAGGTATAAAGTTTTTTGAAACGGAGGATCTTTCCTTGGCTTACAAACAAGACCACATCCGGAATTTCTGTATCATCGCTCACATCGACCATGGGAAATCGACGCTGGCGGACCGGATCCTGGAGCAGACCAGTGCAGTGGCGCTCCGGGATATGGAGGAGCAGCTTCTGGACAATATGGACATCGAGCGGGAGCGGGGTATCACCATCAAGGCCCGGGCGGTAAAGGTGAACTACACCGCCGATAACGGGGAGCTTTATGAGTTTAACCTCATCGATACCCCCGGCCATGTGGACTTCAACTATGAGGTCTCCCGGTCGCTGGCCGCCTGCGAAGGCGCCATTCTGGTGGTAGACGCTTCCCAGGGGATCGAGGCGCAGACCCTGGGGAACACCTATCTTGCGGTGGATCACGGGCTGGAAGTGGTGCCGGTGGTCAACAAGATCGACCTGCCGGCGGCAGATCCGGAGCGGGTCTGCCACGAGATCGAGGATGTCATCGGCATCCCCGCCATGGACGCTCCCCGGATCTCCGCCAAGCAGGGCATCAACATCCACGAGGTTTTGGAGCGGGTCGTTACCGACATCCCGGCTCCCAAGGGGGATCCGGACGCGCCGCTGCAGGCGCTGATCTTCGACTCCTATTATGACAGCTATCGGGGGGTCATCGTTTACATCCGGGTCAAGGAGGGAACTCTGCAGAAGGATGCCACCATCCGGATGATGGCCACCGGGGCGCAGTTCGACGTAGTGGAGATCGGCTGCCTCGGTGCGACGAATCTTGTTCCCTGCGACGAGCTGAAGGCCGGAGAAGTGGGTTACATCGCCGCTTCCATCAAAAACATCGGGGACACCCGGGTGGGTGATACGGTCACCGATGCCAACCGGCCGGCGGCAGAGCCGCTTCCCGGCTACCGGAAGGTGAACCCCATGGTCTATTGCGGCATTTATCCGGCGGACGGGGCGAAATATCCGGATCTGCGGGACGCATTGGAAAAGCTGCAGTTAAACGACGCTTCCCTTTCCTTTGAGCCGGAAACGTCCGTTGCGCTGGGATTCGGCTTCCGGTGCGGCTTCTTGGGGCTTCTGCACATGGAGATCATTCAGGAGCGGCTGGAGCGGGAGTTTAACTTGGACTTAGTGACCACGGCGCCTTCCGTCGTTTACCGGATCACCAAGACCGACGGGTCGGTGGTGGAGATCGACAATCCCACCAACTATCCCGATCCCTCTCAGATCATCAAGGCGGAGGAGCCCATCGTCCGGGCGGACATCATCTCGCCGGTGGATTATGTTGGGAATATCATGGAGCTTTGCACCGGCCGGCGGGGCGAATTCAAGAATATGCAGTATCTGGACGCCACCCGGGTGGAGCTTCACTATGAAATGCCCTTAAACGAGATCATTTATGACTTTTTTGATGCGCTGAAATCCCGGACGAAAGGGTATGCGTCTTTCGACTACTCGCTGATCGGCTATCGGGAGTCGAAGCTGGTGAAGCTGGACATTCTTTTAAACGGGGATATTGTGGACGCTCTGTCCTTTATCGTTTTTGAGGAGCGGGCTTATGCCAGAGGGCGGAAGATCTGCGAAAAATTAAAGGAGAATATCCCCCGTCAGCTTTTTGAGGTGCCGGTTCAGGCGGCCATCGGCGGGAAAATCATCGCAAGAGAGACGGTAAAGGCCGTCCGGAAAGACGTACTTGCCAAGTGCTACGGCGGTGATATTTCC
>USLH01000066.1 GCA_900555435.1 uncultured Oscillospiraceae bacterium
GCTGTGTGTTTTTTGAGAATATTAAGCTCAATAACTGCTCCGAACGAGCCTATGCCCTTTACTGTGCAGCCAAGGACTTGACTCTCGGTACAAAGCACATTACCGTGTCGGATCTGGCTGATGCCGACCTTGTTCCGCCTATGTTGTTCCGCACCATCTGCAACGCTATGGCAATCCGCAGATTCGGACTCGCAGCCATAATGGAGAACTGCCATGATTAAACTGAAAATCAAATACGGCAACAGTCAGACCTACCTCCGCTTCCCCTGCACCGAAAAGGAAATGAATGCGGCACTCGAAAGAATCCATGCCGAGGATGTCACACCCCTTGAATTCTATGTAAGCGAGGTCATATTTCCCGAGGAACTCGGCTGCCTGCAAGACCGATTCGTTGACCTCGATGAAGTCAACTTCCTCGGAAAACGGATGGATAGCTTCTTCGGCGATGAGGAATATCAGTTTTACGAGGCGATGAAATTAGAGGGCTTCGATACCCTGCCCGACCTCATCAATTTGAGCTTTAATCTCAATCGCTATCCGCTGATTCGGGATATCGGTGACATGGGCAAGATCGGCAGAGAGTATCTGCTGACAGTCAACGGCTGTGTGCCTGCCGATGATGCGGACGATCCGAAATATGCAGAGCTCGGACGGAAATTGATTCAATCCGGCAAGGGCGTTTTTACCGAACACGGATTGCTGTTTGTTGACGAGAATACTCCGTTCGTAAGGGATTATGACGGGCAGAATTTTCCGGCGTATGTGTATGATCAAATGCTTTGCTTCATACGGGCTGAGTACAACGGAAAAACCGAATTCCTGTATTTGCCCTGCGAGGAAGAAGCCATTGACAAGGCGTTTGCACGGCTCGGCGCACCCACACCGGATGATGTGGAGCTCTCTTGGGAGGACATTTGCATTGATAGCGACAAGTGGATCGGGCGCTTCAAGGAGATCGCCGCCGAAGAAGGTGTTTACGAACTGAATCGACTTGCAGCCGCCGTCAACAGCGCCGATATGGACTTGGAAAAGCTGTGGGCTGTTGCCGAATACGGCAAGGCCGAGGACGCCAAGCAGCTCTCACGGCTTGCTGAAAATCTTGATTGTTTTACCTTTATTATAGGTGCAAGCAATTATGAGGAAGTCGGAATATATGTAACGGAGAATAATGCGGATTTCAGTGTAAATCCATCCGTAGAAAAGTTCTTCGATTACAAGGCCTTTGGAAAGTATATCGGCGAAATATATTACGGGAAATTCGTAGACGGCGGCTTCATCTCTGGAGGAGCCGTATCTCCCCCACCGCATTGTGGGTACGATCGACCGCAATCCTTCCCAAGGCGTCCTTCTGCTGGATGAGAAAAAATAAAAAAGCCCGATGTACCGGACGGAAAAAGCACCGACCTCCTGCTTACCGAAGGAAATCCATCTACGCCCCATTAAAACCCACTTACGGAAAAAGCTTTCTCCAACCGCCCCGTCACGCCGGAAATGCAGGAGAATTTCCCGGCTGCCGGTCGGCCGCCGGCTCAGACCGGAACAACCGCTCCTCCTACTTCTGAAAGCACTGCGAACGCAAGCCATCTGACAGATCTATGGCGATCTCTGAGTGCCTCTGCAAACTCCTGACCTTCTTTTTGAATTTCCCTTGCTATTTCTCCACGAAATGAGTATAATATACCCGAGGAGTTGAGAATATGTATAAGAACATTGCAAAAGAAACCAGGCTCTGCCTGGCCGATCTGGTGGATTACAGCGCCGGACAGGTTGTAAGCAAGACGCTGGTGCAAAACGAAAAAGTCAGCATGACCATCTTTTCCTTTGATAAGGGCGAGGAGATCTCTTCCCATTCCGCCGGCGGCGACGCCATGGTGACCATCCTGGACGGTAAGGGCAAATTTACCGTAGGCGGCGTCGAGTACGTCCTCGAAAAGGGCGAGACCCTCATCATGCCCAAGGGGATCCCCCACGCCGTATTCGGCCTGGAGCGCTTCAAAATGCAGCTCACCGTTTCTTTCTGAATCAACGCAAAAAATCGCCGGACGGAAGGCAGCCTGCCTCACGTCCGGCAATTTTTTATTTTACGGAAGGCTTCAGTCCTTTTTCACCTTGACCCGAACGGTCTCCCCCGCCGGGATCCAGACCTTGGAGAAGCCTACCAGCTGCGGGTGCGGCTCTTTCTCGAATTTCAGCACCGTGTGCCAGCTGTCCATATCTCCCACGTTCTTCACTTCCGCCGTATCGTCGTCCAGCCAGTTCTCCTCGAATTTCGTGTAGGAAAGACCGTAGCCGAAAGGATACAGCGGGCTGCCCTTAAAGAACCGGTAGGTGCGATTCTCCATGGAGTAGTCGGCAAAGTCCGGCAGATCGTCCACCGAACGATAGAAGGTTACCGGCAGCCGCCCGCTGGGCGAGACCTTTCCGAAGAGAATGTCCGCCAGGGCATGACCGCCCTCGGCGCCGGGATAGAAGCACTGCAGCACGGCGCTGCAATCCCGGTCTGCATCGCAAAGCCCGATGCAGCTGCCGCTGACATTCACAAGGATCACAGGCTTGCCGGCCTTTACCACCGCTTCGTACAGCTCCTGCTGGGGCTTGGGAAGGTTCAGATCCACCTTGTCGCCGCTGGCGAAACCGTTGAAGGCGTCGCCCTGCTCCCCTTCCAGCGTCGGATCCAGTCCGACGCAGAGAACCACCACATCGCTGCGCTTGGCCGTCAGCACTGCTTCCCGCAAGGGATGCTCCTCCCAGTAGCCTATCTTATCTTTATAAAGATGGCTGCCTCTGGCGTAGAGCACCTTTCCCTCCGCCGCTTCCTGAATGCCCCGGAGCAGCGTCGTATACCGGGAAGGCGTGCCGTTGTAGTTCCCCAGCAAAACAGCGGTGGAATCCGCATTGGGGCCGATGACTGCGATGGTCTCGTTCCCCTTCAAGGGCAGGATCCCGTCATTTTTCAGGAGCACCATGCTCTGCCGTGCCATTTCCCGGCTGAGAGCGATGTGTTCCGGCGATTCCACCACGTCCATGCCGATCCGGTCGTAGGGGCAGTCCTCATCGAACATTCCCAGACGGAACCGGGCTTCCATGACCCGTTCCGCCGACCGGGTGATGGTCTCCTCGTCGATCAGACCCTTTTCATAGGCCACCAGCAGATAGGTGTAAGCGCCTCCGCAGTTTAAATCGCAACCACCGTTCAAGGCCAGCGCCGCACTTTCCTCCGGCCCGGAAGTGATCTTGTGGAACTGATCCAGATCCCGGATGGCGCCGCAGTCGGATACCACATATCCGTCAAACCCAAGTTTGTCCCGGAGCACGCCCTGGATCAGCTTGTAGCTGGCGGTAGCCGGCTCCCCATTCACGCAGTTATACGAACCCATGACCGAAGCCGGATGAGCCTTGTCGATGCAGTAGCGGAACGCCGCCAGATAGGTATCCCAAAAATCCTCTTCGCTGACCTTGGCGTCAAAGCCGTGGCGGATGCCCTCCGGGCCGCTGTGAGCCACAAAGTGCTTCAAGGTGGCGTCGGTCTTATGATAAACCGGGTCGTCTCCCTGCAGGCCCTCTACATAGGCGGCGCCCATCCGTCCGGTGAGGTACGGATCCTCGCCGTAGGTCTCATGGCCCCGTCCCCAGCGGGGATCTCTGAAAATATTGATGTTGGGCGACCAGCAGGTCAGACCCTGATAGATCTGGGTCTCGCCGTACTGCCGATAATCGTTGTATTTTGCCCGAGCTTCGTCCGCCACCGCTTCTCCGACCTTCCGGAGCAGTTCATCGTTAAAGCTGGAAGCCATGGCGATAGCCTGGGGGAATACTGTGGCCGTCCCGGAGCGGGCTACCCCGTGAAGTGCCTCGTTCCACCAGTTATAAGCGGGGATCCCCAGGCGGGGGATCGCCGGTGCATCGTACCGCAGCTGGCTCATTTTCTCCTCAACGGTCATTTTCCCAACCAGTTCTTTTGCACGTTCCTTAAAAGTCATAAAAACACCCTTTCTCAAAGAAAGTTCCGAAAACTGCCGGTCTGTTCCGGCGTCGGATTCATTATACACCAAAAGCCGCAGTCCCTGCAAGACGGCTTTTTTCTCAACTGCTGTTTTCCCAAACTTTTTTCCGAATCTCCCCGCATTTCCCAAAATTTTTTCCAGAATTTCAAGCACTTCCTCTCTCCCCCAGCAAAACAGCACAGCACCTTTTGCCTCTCCCGAAGCCTTCCGAACCACAACGAGAAACCTTAAGCCTTCCACTCACCAAAATTTTTCCAAAACCATCTAATTTTAACGAGCAGCCTTAAGCTGAAGCATATTTCCGAAGTCTTTCTTCGAGACTTTGAAACGTAAAAGAGTGCTGTGCGTATGCGCCAAAATCGGTGTGCGGTGATAGCTGCGGCTTAAGGTTTCTCGCTGTTGGCTGGAAGACTTTGGAAAAAACATCCTTTTTTCCTTTCTTAAATTTTCAAGAAATCACTGGTTTTTTTTGGATAGAAATGCTATAATAATAGAAAATTTTGAAAACTACATCCGGGAGGATCTTTTATGGGCAACGTTTTGATCACCGCCGACAGCCCCTGCGACCTCGGCGAATCGCTCCAAAGCCGCTACCAGCTTCATTATTACCCCTACCACATCATTCTTGACGGGAAAGAGTATACCGACGGCGTGGACATCACCCCCGACGACCTTTTCAAGGTCTATCGGGAACGGAAACTCCTCCCGAAGACCGCCGCCATCGGCATCGGCGAGTACATGGACTTCCTGCGCCCCTTAGTGGAGCAGGGCTTTGAGATCGTTCATTTCTGCTTAGGCTCCGCCTTAAGCGCCGCTTACCAGAACTGCTGCGCCGCTGCGGAAGAGCTGGGACACGTCTACCCCGTGGACGCCCGCAGCCTTTCCACCGGCATCGGCCTGCAAGTCATCGAAGCCGCCGAAATGGCCCGTACCGGCCTTTCCGCCGCCGAAATTCAGGCGGAAGCTAAAAAGCTGGCCGACCGGAGCCACGCCTCCTTCATCCTCGACACATTGGAATTCATGCACGCCGGCGGGCGCTGCTCCACCGTAGCTGCTCTGGGCGCAAACCTTTTAAAGCTGAAACCCTGCATCGAAGTCCATCCGGAGAAAAACGGTGCTATGGAGGTAGGCAAAAAGTACCGAGGGGATCTGAAAAAGGTGCTGGTTCAGTATACGAAGGACACTCTGAACCGGGATGACCTCCAACTGGACCGAGTCTTCATCACCCATTCCGGCATCCCGCAGGAATATATCGATCTGGTTCGAGACACCATCATCTCCTGTGCCGATTTTCAGGAGATCCACGTCACCCGTGCCAGCTGCACGATCTCCTGCCACTGCGGTCCCAACACCCTGGGTGTCCTTTTCCTGACCAAATAGATCCCTTTGCCGAACGCAAAACGACCCGCAGCTTCCCCCCTTCGGGAACCGCTGCGGGTCGTTTTTTGCTTTTTTATGCCAGAGAAACCACCGTCTGATCGTTTTCGATCTGGACGTACACTTCTTTTCCGGCAGCCGACTGGGTAGTCAGGAGGGCGGCGATTTTGTCCTCCACCTCCCGTCGGACGGTGCTGCGCAGGTCACGGGCGGCAAATTTTCCGCCGGACGCCTTTTTCGCAAGCCAGACGGGGACTTCGTCGCTGTAGCTCAGCTTCAAGGCGATCTCTGAAAGTGGCTCTTCCATCTCGGAGAGCATCAGCCGGGCGATCTTCGCAAGATTCTCTTCGGTCAGGGGATTGAAGACCACGATCTCGTCCACCCGGGCCAGGAATTCCGGCCGAAGGAAGGAGGAAAGCCCCTTCATCGCCTTCTCTTTGGAAGCGGATGCGGCGGTCTGGTTGAAGCCCACGATCCCGGTGCGGTCATTGGAGCCAGCGTTGGAGGTCATGACCACCACGGTGTTCTCGAAGCTGACGGTGCGACCCTGTGCATCGGTGATCCGCCCTTCGTCCAAAATCTGCAGCAGGATGTTCATCACATCCGGGTGCGCTTTTTCGATCTCGTCGAACAGCACCACAGAATACGGGCGGCGGCGGACTTTTTCGGTCAGCTGCCCTGCCTCATCGAAGCCCACATAGCCGGGGGGCGATCCCACCAGCCGGGAAACGGCGTGCTTCTCCATGAATTCGGACATATCCACCCGGATCAGAGGGTCGGTCTTGTCATCGAACAGCTCCTCCGCCAGCACCTTCACCAGCTCCGTTTTTCCCACGCCGGTGGGGCCTACGAAGATGAAGGATGCCGGGCGGCGCTTCTTGCTCAGGTGTACTTTCGAGCGGCGGATGGCAGCAGAAACGGCGTGGATCGCCTCATCCTGCCCAATGATCCGTGCCTTCAGATGCTCCTCCAGTCGGGAAAGCCGTGCGAAATCGCTTTCGCTCACCTTCTCCGCCGGGATGCCGGTCCAAAGCTCCACCACCTTCGCCACGTCTTCCGGCGTGACCTGCAGCTCCTGCAGCTTCGGTTCCATTTCCTTCAGCTTTTCCCGGGTGGCGAGAATGTCCGCCTTGGTCTTGGCAAGGGCTTCGTAGTCGATGGCGTCGGTGGCCTGCTCCAGCTCCTGCTGCCGGTCGGTCAGAGTCTTCAGCTCCCGGTTGAGTTTCTCATGATCGGTCAAAAGGGTGCTATTGATGGAAGCGCAGGCGGCGGATTCGTCCAGCAGGTCGATAGCTTTGTCAGGCAGGAACCGGTCGGTGATGTACCGCTCGGAAAGATGGGCGCAGAGCTCCAAAATCTCGTCGGGGATCCGCACCTTGTGGTGCTCCTCATAGTAGCCCTTGACGCCCTTCAAAATGCCGATGGTCTGGGCAATGGTGGGTTCCTCCACCTTCACCGGCTGGAACCGGCGCTCCAGGGCGGAATCTTTCTCGATGTATTTCCGGTACTCACCGAAGGTAGTGGCGCCGATGACCTGGATCTCTCCACGGGAAAGGGCAGGCTTCATGATATTGGCAGCGTTCATGGAGCCGTCCGCATCGCCGGCGCCCACCAGAGAGTGGACCTCGTCGATGAAGAGGATCACGTTTCCACGCTTCTTGATCTCGTCGATCAATCCCTTGACCCGGCTCTCAAACTGACCCCGGAATTGTGTTCCGGCCACCAGAGAGGTCAGATCCAACAGATAAAGCTCCTTATCCGCCAACCGGAAGGGCACATCCCCGGATACGATCCGCTGGGCGATCCCTTCTGCTACGGCAGTTTTGCCCACGCCGGGCTCGCCAATCAGGCAGGGGTTGTTCTTCTGACGGCGGCTTAAAATCTGCTCCACCCGGTAAATTTCCTGATCCCGGCCAATGACCCGGTCCATTCCGCCGTTTTTCGCCTTTTCCGTCAGGTTCACACAGAAATTTTCAAGAAAGCTCTTCTTTTTGTTCCGTTCCTTCCGATTGGGTGCCGCTTCGATACGGCCGGAGTCGGAAACCGGCTCATCGGGAACCAGCTCCCCTCCTTCTTCCAAAGCATCCTCCGGAGCGCCCGCTCTGCCCAGCATCTGCTGGAAAAAAGCCGGCAGGCCTTCCATGTCATCGGGATTAAACGTCCCGTTTTCAAAACTCTCCAGCTGCTCGTCGAAACGATCCAAATCCTCCTTGGTGATACCCATGCTGTCCATCATGGATTTCACCTGAGGAAGCCCCAGCTCCGCCGCACACTTTAAGCAGTAGCCTTCGTTGGTCATTTCCTTGCCGTCAAACTTGGCAACATAGAGCATGGCCGGGCGTTTTTTGCACTTGCAGCACATCATATCCATCTATGCGTAATTCCTTTCGCAGAAAAAATTCAATCAGGGCGGATCGAAAAGACCCGCCCTTTTTATTTTATAATAGTCCCTTCTGTTTTTTAATCTCTTTTCGGTAAAAAATAAATGACAAAACGATGAAGAAGGCAGGCGGGACGATCAGGAGATAGAGCACCCGCTCCGGGATGTCGGGGATCAACAGCACTGCAAACATCAACGCATAAAGAAGTGCCGTGGTTACCTTCCCGTACCATTTTGCCGGGATGGAATTCCTCCAGGACTTGAGCTCGATAAGCCCGATCAGCGCCAGCGTCAGCTCCTTGACGCAGTAAAGCCCGAATAGCCACCGCAGCGGCACGTTCCGGATGGCAAGACAGATGGTCACCGTCGCCATGGTCAGCTTGTCCGCCACCGGATCCAGAAACCGCCCCAAGGGGGTCACCTGGTTAAAGTGCCGGGCAATGTACCCGTCCGCCACATCGGTCAGTCCCGAAACAGCCAAGATCACCGCCGGAAGATAGAAAAGGCTCTCCGGCGCACGGAAGTAGGTCACGGCAAATACGGGAACCAGAAGGATGCGAAGAACGGTCAGTGTGTTGGGGACATTCATATCCGCCACCTCCGAATCAAGTTTCAGATACCCGGCAGAGCCGGGACGCTGCGGGGGTCAAAATAATAGAAATGCCGGAAAAGATAGGTCTCGTCGATGATCGGAGCATTGAGCCACGAAAAGCCGCCGGTTACATCCAATAAAAGCCGCACAGCCACTGCCGCCACGAACAGCACCACCAGCGCCTCCAAAGCGCCCATAACGCCGCCCAGAAGGCCGTTGACCGTACCGATGACCGGAAGCCGCTCCACCCCTCGCAAAACCTTTGCAAGGCAGTGGACCAGCACCATACAGGCCGCAAACAAAAGAAGGAACAAAAGCCCCTGCAGCAGGATATACAGCACCGGATAGATCACCGAATCCGTCACATACGTCCCCAGTGCCTTGGCGGACTCCGCCGTCTGGTCGGAAACCGTATCCGAAAGGCTCTGAACCGTGATCCCTGCAGCGGAAAGCCCCGCCTGCAGGTACTTGGGAAGGGCGTTTACCACCGCCTCCAGCTTGCCGGGAAGATCAGCGCCGGCGGCCTTTTCCTCCACGGCTTTTTCGATGGTGGAGATAAGTTTTTCCCGGAAAAACAGCTTATAACAGGACTCAGCCAGCGCCCGGCTTGCCACAAACGCCACAAGGCAGGAGAAAAGGTTCCCTACCCCGTGGATCAGGGTGCGCAAAAGTCCCTTTTTCCAGGATGAAACGATCAGCCACAGAGCAAGAACGACCGTCAGCCCGTCCAGAATGATTGCAGGTGTGCTCAATTTGTTCCCTCCGATCCAACCGAGGAAGTTTCCTCCTCCGGCTTCAGAACATCCAGATAAGATTTGCTTAAAATGTAGATCTGCCCGCCAGAAAGCTCCATTTTAAAGACGCTGTTGGAGATCCGATCGCTTTCGGTCAGTACCCCGGTCTCGTCATATTTTCGCACATCGGATGCGGTCAGCAGACAGATGTTCCCCGATTCGGCAGACAGATCCTTGACAGACCCTCGAACCGTCTGAGAGCGAAGCTCTCCCTCCGAGGAAACGATCAGAAGAGTGCTTTCCACTTCATGGGAATCCGAAGTGGAGAGCACCGTCTCCGTTTCCGAAAAGGCGTATCCCTGAAGCTGCCGGGAATAACCCACGGTCTTTCCATTTTTCAATTCCTTGTCCACCACGGCAAGAAGGCTGTCGCAGACCAGGTGGATCTCTCCATCCTTTTTGTAGTCCACCGCCACCGGAATGGCATCGATGACTGACGGAGCCGCCACCTCTTCCTCCTTACGGATGTCCAGAACGTGAACCGCCGCCACCAGATCCCCCGCCGTATCAAAGGAAACACAGGCCACCGCCAGACGGCTGTCGTCAGGGGAAAAGGCCACATCCACGATGGAATCGGAAGAAGACCACTTGAGCAGCTCCTCTCCCACTTTGTTGTAAACGGTGACGCTTCCGGCGTAATGAGGCTCGGTGGTCACCAGAGCAAATACCGCCCCGTGCCCCGATGCACCGGTAAGGATTGTATTGGAGGTGCGTCCGGCGTAAAGGTTTCCCTGACGGCTGTCCAGCCGGAAGCCGTAGCCGCCCCGGTCGTAGGTAAGGACCCGGTCATTCCCGGTTTTCACCACCGGATTGGTAAAGCCGTGGACGAACTGGAAGGAAGTCTTCCCGGATGCGTCCAGAAGCGCCGTTTCATCGGAGGTAAGGAGCACCACGGAATCCCCGAAGGAGAGGATATCAATGGGCTCCACGGCGTCCAGCGCCACCGGGAAACTGGTGGTCTGCATAGAGCCGGCGGTGGGATTGTTGGTACCGGTTCCCTCTGCCGCATTTTTCAAAAGCTGCTCCAGATCGTAGCGCTGGTAGAGATAGATCCCCCCGACGATGGCGCTGAGGATCAGAAGCAGCGCTCCCACCCGTAGCAGCCGATGCAGCCATTTTTCCCGCTTCTTCTTCCGGCGGTACTCCTCAATGTCATAGGTTTTGGGCGCTTGCTCTTTCTTTTTCACAGATGCCTCCCAATGCTTCCAGCCGGTCCCCGTAAAGGACCCGATTCAAATAAAGCCCGTCCGGCGGAACGGTGATCCCCGCCCGGGAACGCTCTTTGGATTCAACGATTCTGGTAATATCCCCCGGCTTCAGACGGCTCCGGTTCAAGGGGAGCAGCGTCCCCACCATGATCCGCACCATATTATAGAGGAACCCGTCCCCCATGACCCGGAACTCCACCAGATTCCCGCTGCGGGTCACACCGCAGTCGAAGATTGTCCGGACAGTATCGTGGATCTTTCCCCCGGCGCTGCAGAAGCCGATGAAATCGTGGGTCCCGCAGAACTCATGGGCCAAAACGTCCAGCTTCTTTTCCCCCAGCCGGTAGCGGCTGTGCAGAACGAGCCCATCCAAGATCGGGTTCCGCACCGGCGCATCCCAGATCTTATAGACGTACTCCTTCCGCTCCACGCTGTAACGGGCGTGGAAATCCTCCGGCACCTGCCGGCAGCTCAATACCGCAATATCCCAGGGAAGGTGGTTATTTAAGGCGATCACGGCGGCCTCCGTCGGGATCGTGGCCTCCGTGTTCATATGAAAATAAAACTGATTGGCGTGAACGCCGGTATCGGTGCGGGAGCAGCCTACGATCCCCTCCCGCTTTCGGAAAACGGCCTCGATGGCGTCCTGCAAGGTCTCCGCCACCGTAGGGGCGTTGGGCTGAACCTGATAGCCGTGGTAATTCGTGCCCCGATAGGCGATCTCAAACAGCAGTCTCCGCATAACTCACCACGGGATGGGCAGCCGGTTCAAAAACAGCACGCCCACAAAGACCACTGCCACGACAAGGCAGGCCGCCCCATCTGCAACGGTCAGATGCAGCTGCTTCATCCGGGTGCGGCCCTTGCCGCCGTGATAGCACCGGCACTCCATGGCGAGCGCTAATTCCTCCGCCCGGCGGAACGCCGAAACGAACAGCGGGATCAGGATGGGGATCAGCGCCTTCGCCCGCTGGAGAAGCCCGCCGGATTCCAGATCCGCCCCTCTTGCCTTCTGGGCGGACATGATCTTGTCCGTCTCCTCGATCAGAGTGGGAATGAACCGCAGCGCAATGGACATCATCATCGCCAGCTCATGGACGGGAAAATGCAGCACCTTCAAAGGCCCCAAAAGCCGCTCAATGGCGTCGGTCAGAGCGATGGGCGAGGTGGTATAGGTCAGAAGCGACGACCCTGCGATCAGGCAGAGCACCCGGATTGCCATGGTGATGGCGGTGTAAATGCCCTCCTGGGAAAGGTGGAAGACGCCCCAGTCGAAAATGGGGTGCTCACCGGAAACAAACAGCAAATTCAGCGCCCCGGTAAAAATCAGGATGGGCACGATGGGCTTCAGGCTCCGGAGGATCAGCTTCACCGGAATCTTCGCCACAGCGTAGCAGACCCCTAAGAAAACAATAGACACCAGAAAACCCACGGAATTCTTCACAAGGAAAAGCAGAACGATATAAGCGATGGTCAGCACCATCTTGATCCGGGGATCCAGCCGATGCAGCACCGAATGGCCGGGAAAGTACTGCCCGATGGTAATGTCTTTAAGCATGAGGGAGCTTCCCCCTTTCCGCAAGGGTCGCAAGGAGCTTCCGCTTGGCATAGGCGACGGTGTAGACGTTTTCCGGCACGGGATAGCCCTCACGGCTCAGCTGCCGGAACACGTTGGTGATCTGCGGTACCGCCAGGCGGATGGCTTTCAGCTCCTCGCTGCGGGCAAAGACGTTTTCTACGGTATCGTAAGCGAAGACCTTTGCCTTGTTCATGACCAGAACCTTGTCGGCAAAGGCCGCCACGTCCTCCATGCTGTGGGAAACCAACAGGACGGTGTTCTTTACTTCTTCGTGGTAGGCTTTGATCTGATTCAGGATCTGGTTCCGGCCCCGGGGATCAAGCCCCGCCGCAGGTTCATCTAAAATCAGCACCTTCGGCTCCATGGCGATGACGCCGGCAATGGCGACCCGCCGCTTCTGCCCGCCGGAAAGCTCAAAAGGACTTTTCTGCA
>USLH01000067.1 GCA_900555435.1 uncultured Oscillospiraceae bacterium
ATGCCGGGCATGGACTGACGTGCGCCGGAACGGACGGAGACCAGCAGGGGGTTCTCGTCGTCGCCGAACTTTTTGCCGGTGATGCCTTCCATCTTGGTGATGTACTCCATGATCTGGGCCTGGATCTCATCGTTGATGGTTTCGCCGTCGGCGTAGTACTGGGTGCAGGCTTCGGTGGTAATGGTGAAGCCCTGGGGAACAGGCATGCCCAGATTGGTCATTTCAGCAAGGTTTGCGCCTTTGCCGCCGAGGAGCTCGCGCATTTTGCCGTTGCCCTCGGAAAAGAGATACACGTATTTCTTCTGCATTTCCTATCTACCTCCAATAATATATGGATAGCCGGAGGGAACCCCCGACGTTCCTAACAGGTTTTGCAAACTGCGTTTACATGGAAACAAGCCTGCGGGTGGTTCCGGGCAGAAAAGCTGTCCGGAAAGAGAACCTGCAAGCGAAAAAGCGCAGTCGGGATGGAACATCCGGTTATGCTTTTTTTATTATAGCAAAAAATTCGGCAATTTACCATAGATTTCGTGAAAAAAAATACGAATTTGCAAATTTGACACATTCCCCAAAAGTTTCCGGGGACGGGCTTTACAAATCAAGCAAAAAGCGGCATAATAATAGAAGCGGCCGGGGCTTAAGCGAGAGTTTTGGCAGAAACCGGCCATTTATACCTGCGACAAAAAGGAGATCCGAAATGTATAACAATTTGCCGGAAGGGCTTAAAAAGATGGAAGAAAAGCGGCTGGCCGTGCTGGAAAAGTATGCGGATGCCGGTGTGATTTTTGAGGGGATCGACGGGGTCGTCATTGAGGAAACCGTGGTGATCGGTGTTGGCACCCGGATCGAGCCGGGGGTCGTCATAAAAGGGGACACGATCATCGGGGAAGGGTGCCTTCTCACTTCCGGCAGCCGGGTGGAGGACTGCGTGATTGGGGATCGGACGATCATCAACGCATCCCAGTGCTACCGCTCCCGGATCGGGAACGAAGTGACCGTCGGGCCGTTTTCTCATATCCGCCCGGACTCCGACCTTGCCGATCACGTCCACATCGGGGATTTTGTGGAGGTGAAGAACTCCTTCATCGGGGTTGGGACGTCCGTTTCTCACCTGACTTATGTAGGGGACAGCGACGTGGGACGAAACGTGAACTTCGGCTGCGGCTGTGTCACGGTGAATTACGACGGGGTGAACAAGCACCGCTGCCGGATCGGGGACAACGCCTTTATCGGCTGCAACACCAACCTGGTGGCGCCGGTGGAAGTAGGGGACAACACCTTTATTGCCGCGGGCAGCACCATTACGGATGCAGTCGCCGACGGGGATTTTGCCATCGCCAGAGCCCGGCAGGTGAATAAGAAAGGGCTGGGAGCGAAGAAGCTGAAGGATCGGAAGCTGAAATATTGATGGAGGGGAATTTGGGTTCTGGATCCAGCCTTTTGAAAAAGGCTGGATCCAGAACGGACTTGGCTTTTCAAACAGAAAACGGCGGCGATCCGGAGGGTTCCGGGTCGCCGCCGTTTTTTATCGGGAAAATTTACTTGGAGATCAGCTCTACGGTATCCAGAGCGATGGCCAGCTCTTCGTTGGTGGGGATGACCCAGACCTCGGTCCTGCAGCCGTCTTTGGAGATCCGCAGGTCTTCCCGGACGTGCTGGATGTTCTTGGCGGGATCCAGCTCAATGCCTAAGAATTCCATGCCTTCGCAGATGTCCACCCGCAGCTCGTCGGAGTTCTCGCCGATGCCGCCGGTGAGAAGGACTGCATCCAGACCACCCATAGCGGCGGCATAAGCGCCGATGGTCTTCTTAATCTGGTAGCGGAACATATCGCAGGTCAGGATGGCACGCTCGTTGCCCTCATGGGAAGCGTCCACCAGGTCACGGGAGTCAGAGGACAGGCCGGAGACCCCTAAGAAGCCGGATTTCTTATTGAGAATGTTGGACATCTCATCGGGGGAGAGATTTTCCTTCTTCATCAGGTAGGTGACCACGGAGGGGTCGATGGAGCCGCTGCGGGTGCCCATCATCAGGCCGGCCAGAGGGGTGAAGCCCATGGTGGTGTCCACGCACTTGCCGTCTTTTACGGCGGTGATGGAGGAACCGTTTCCTAAGTGGCAGACCACAATCTTAGTGCCCTTGGGGTCACGGCCGGTGATCTGGAGGAAGTGGCTGCTGACATAGCGGTGGCTGGTGCCGTGGAAGCCGTATTTGCGGATGTGGTACTTCTCGTAGTACTCATGGGGCACAGCGTACATATACGCCTTCTCGGGCATGGTCTGATGGAAGGAGGTGTCGAACACGGCGACCATGGGGACGTCGGGGCCTAAGACCTTCCGGCAGGCCCGCATGGTTGCAGCCTGGGGAGGATTGTGGAGAGGCCCTAAGTCGGAGAAGGACTCGATATCGTCGATGACCTTGTCGGTGATGAGGGTGGACTGCTTATAAACCTCGCTGCCGTGGAGGACCCGATGGCCCACAGCGGAGATCTCGGCGACGGAGTCGATGACCTTGCCTTCGCCGGAGGTCAGGACTTCGATGACCTTGGCAAAGGCTTCGGTATGGGAGGGGAAGTAGCAATCCTCTTTTTCGCTGACGCCGGAGTCGGTCTTATAGGAGATGAGACCTCCTTCGATGCCGATGCGCTCGCAGTTGCCCTTGGCAATGACGTGCTCATTTTCCATGTCGATGAGCTGATACTTCATGGAAGAACTTCCTGCATTGATGACCAGGATTTTCATTCGTTAACCACCATTCCTTGTTTTTTTGAGAGCCGTTGTCGTAAAAACGACAACAAAACCAAGCCGGAAGGCTCTGATTTTCGCAGAATCTTTCCGGTCAGGCTTGACTTTAACGCTTCTACACTATATATTAGTATAATAGGAATGAAATTTCAAGTGTTTTTTTCGGCTGTCCGGTGATTTTTACGGGAAATACGGATATTTTAAGAAAAGATGACCGGATCCTGACTGAAAAAACGGTTCCGGACGGGAGTGAGACCATGGAGCTTGCCGCCGTCGTTGCGGAATATAACCCCTTTCACAACGGCCACGCCTATCAGCTGTCGGAGATCCGCAGAAACGGCGGAACCCACGTTGCCGTCGTCATGAGCGGAAATGTGGTGCAGCGGGGGGAGGTTGCCTGCTTTTCCAAAGCGGTGCGGGCAAGAGCCGCTCTTCTTGGCGGTGCCGATCTGGTGCTGGAACTGCCGGCTTCCTTTGCCTGCGCTTCGGCGGAGCGGTTTGCCGGAGGGGCGATTCGGACGCTTGCGGGTCTGGGACTTCCGGGGACGCTGTGGTTCGGCAGCGAGTGCGGGGATACGGAAGCGCTTTGCCGTTGTGCGGAGGCGCTGAACGAAACCGACGGGTCGGAGGCGCTGAAGACGTATCTGGAGCGGGGGCTTTCCTTTCCCGATGCCCGGAGCCGGGCGGTGGCGGAGCTTGCCGGGGAAGAAACGGCAGCTCTGCTAAAAAATCCCAACGACACCTTGGGGATCGAGTATATCCGGGCAATCTCCCGTTATCAAGCACCCTTCACGCCGAAGACCATCCGGCGGGTGGGAGCAGAGCATGACAGCCTGCGCTCCGGTGAAAACTTTGCCAGCGCTACCCTGCTGCGGCAGCTTTGCCGGGAAGGGCAGCTTTCAAAGCTCCGGGAATGGGTGCCGGAAACGGTATTTTCCCTCTATCGGAAGGATTGGGAGGAGCACCGGGGCGGCACAGACACGAAAAATCTGGAGGCGGCGGTCCTTTATCATTTAAAGACCCTTTCGCCGGAAAAGCTCCGGGGGCTGCCGGATGTGGAGCCGGGGCTGGAACATCGGCTCTGGAACGCTGTTTTGAAGGCGTCCTCTTTGGAAGAGCTCTTTTTCAGCGTCCGAAGCAGGCGGTACCCGTTAAGCCGGGTGCGGCGGGCGGTCATGCACGCCATGCTTGGGATCGACCGGGAGCTGGCGGGGAAAGCGCCTTCCTATCTGCGGGTGCTGGCTTTTAATGAGCGGGGGCAGGAGATTTTAAAGGCTGCCCGGAAGACGGCGGCCTTGCCCCTATTCCATTCCTTTGCAAAGATTGAGAAAGAATACCCGGAATTTGCCCGAAGGGAGCGACTGGCAAGCGATTTGTTCAGCCTGGCACTCCCGGTTCCCAGAAAGATGTTTTCCGAATACGAGGATCTCCATCCCGGCTTTTTCCCTTAAAACGGATCCTTCTTCCGCTTCGGCGGATGAAATAGAAAGCAAAATCAGAAAGGACGAAATACAATGAGCGTACAGTTCAAAGAGATCGATTACAGCATCTATGGTCGCTGCCTGGAAATGAGCAACGAGCTTTGCCGTCTGGTCATCACACTGGATAAAGGGCCTCACATCATCTGCTATCAGATGCACGGGGAACCCAACGTGATGTTCGAGGATCTGGAGGATTTCCATACCCAGAGCGGGTCGGATTTTGATACCTATTTCTATCCCGGCGCCAAGTGGCACATCTACGGCGGCCACCGGCTGTGGCTCTCGCCGGAGTCCATGCCGGAGACCTACTATCCCGATAACTTCGCCGTTCCTTATACCACCGAAGGCAATACCGTTACCCTGACTCCCAAGGAGCAGGAGGGCAACCACGTCCAGTATGTGTTCAAGGTAACGCTGGAAGAAAAGGGCACCAAGGTCACGGTGGCTCACACGATCTATAACCGGGACAGCAAGGAAAAGACCTTCGCTCCCTGGGGACTTTCCGTTTTGGCGCCCGGCGGCGTGGAGATCGTTCCCCAGGCGGACAAGCAGACGGGGCTTCTCTCCAACCGGATCCTTGCTCTGTGGGATTATTCGGATATGTCTGACCCCCGGCTCTGGTGGGGCAACAAGTACATCACCCTGACGCAGGTTCCCGGCATGGACAAGAACTTCAAGCTGGGACTCAATCACGAGAAGCAGTGGTCCAGCTACCTTCTCGGGAAGGAACTGTTCGTGAAGCGGCATCACACCGTGGACGGCGGCAATTATCCCGACGGCGGCTGCTCCTTTGAAACTTACATCTGCAAGAACTTTCTTGAGATGGAGAGCTTGGGGGAACTGAAGACCCTTGCTCCCGGCGAAAGCATCGGTCATGTGGAGAACTGGGAGCTGTCCGTGGTGGAAGGCGGCTTCGATCCCAAGGACGAAGCAAGCGTCGACGGGTTCGCAAAGAAATACATCTGGTAAGAAGAAACGGAAGCGCCCGCTGCCCACAGGGTCGGCGGGCGTTATTGAAAGGAAGAAACGTTATGATCGCTGTTGCCATTGACGGCCCTTCCGGAGCCGGAAAAAGCACCATTGCCCGGAAGGTGGCGGGGGAGCTGGGATTCCTCTACATCGATACCGGCGCCCTTTACCGCTCCATCGGCTACTACGTCCTAAAAAAGGGCGGAGATCCTGAGAAAAAAGAGGACGTGGAGGCGGCTCTGCCCGGGATCCGTCTGGAGCTGCGGCACGCAGACGGCGTGCAGCGGGTCTTTCTGAACGGGGAAGACGTATCCGATCAGATCCGCACCCCTGCCGTATCCATGGCGGCGTCCCATGTTTCCGCTTTCCCGGCGGTGCGGGCGTTTTTACTGGAGCTGCAGCGGAAGATGGCACGGGAGCATAACGTCATCATGGACGGCCGGGACATCGGCACCGTGGTGCTTCCGGATGCGGAGCTCAAGATCTTCCTGACGGCGACGCCGGAGGACCGTGCCCGCCGCCGGTACGAGGAACTGGTGGAAAAAGGCGAGGCGGTCACCTTCGACGAGGTTTTGAAGGATGTGATTCAGCGGGACTACAACGACACCCATCGGGACATCGCTCCTTTGCGGCAAGCGGAGGACGCCGTGCTGGCGGACACCACCGGTTTTGAGCTTCCTCAGTCGGTGGCGCTGATCCGGTCGCTGGTGGAAAAGAAGCTGGGGAAGGAGACGGCAAGATGAGCTTTTATCGGTTTGCTCAGGGAGTCGTGCGGATCGTGGCACGGATGAAGTATAAGCTGCGCCTGGAGGGGCTGGACAACGTTCCCAGTGACCGGGGATTTTTACTCTGCTCCAATCACGTCTCCAACTTTGACCCCATTCTGGTAGGCGGCTGGATCCAGCCGGAATGCACCTTCATGGCAAAGGAGGAACTGTTCCGCTTTAAGCCCTTCGGGGCGCTGATCCGGGCGCTGGGCGCTTTCCCGGTGGCACGGGGAAAAGGGGATACCGGTGCCATTGACCACGCCGTGGAGCTGATCCGCAGCGGGCGGGTGGTCACCATTTTCCCAGAGGGGCACCGCTCCAAGACCGGGGAGCTTCTGAAGCTCAAATCCGGTGCGGTGGTCATTGCCTCCCAGACCGGGTCGGACATCCTTCCCTGCGCCATTAAGATGGGGAAACGGAAATTCCTCCGCCGGCCGGTAGTAGTCCGCTACGGGAAGGTCATCCCCTATCAGGACTTGGGCATCACGGGAAAGACCCCCAGCGAGATCAAGGGCGCCAACCGTTTGCTGACGGCGGAGCTTACCCGGCTGTTGGAGGAGATCCATGTATAAGATCACGCTGGCAAAGACCGCCGGGTTCTGCTTTGGCGTGCGGCGGGCGGTGGATCGGGCGTTTTCCCTGGCGGAGGAGAAAAAGGACGCTGTGACCTTAGGGCCGCTGATCCACAACCCGCAGGTGGTGGAGCGGCTTTCCAAAATGGGGCTTTCGCCGGTAAGCTCGCCGGAAGAAGTGAAGGAAGGGCAGACAGTGCTCATTCGCTCTCACGGGGTAGGGAAAGAGATCTACGACCGGCTTCTGGGTCATGAGATCGTGGACTGCACCTGCCCGTTTGTGGAAAAGATCCATAAGATCGCTGCGGAAGAGTCGGCCGCCGGGAAGACCATACTCATCGCCGGGGATGCTTCCCACCCGGAGGTGCAGGGGATCATCGGCTTCTGCGAAACGGAAGCGATGACCTTTCGGACGGAGGAGGAACTGAAGAAGATCCTCGAAAAATTAAAGGCAGAGGGCGAAAAACCCATCGCCGTGGTGGCACAGACCACATTTCATGAGATTTTGTGGGAAAAATTCCAGGAAATTATCAAAAACCTCTATACAAACGCACAAATCTTTGATACAATATGTAGTGCGACTACTGCACGGCAGAAGGAAGCCGTGGAGCTTGCCCGGGAATCGGATTTTATGGTGGTCATCGGAGGACGGGAAAGCTCAAATACCTTAAAGCTCTATGAGATCTGCTCCCGTTTTTGCGAAACGATTTTGACAGAATCCAAAACAGAGCTTGACAAACGCCGAATTTTACGTCATAATAGAATAGGCGTTACTGCCGGTGCGTCTACGCCGGCTGATATAATCAAGGAGGTTCTAAATACCATGACTGAAATTTTGGAAAACCAGGACGAAGAGATGAACTTCGCCGAACTTTTGGAGCAATCTCTCAATGCGAATAACGAGAAATTATATACAAACAAGAGAGTAAAAGGCGTCATCACCAACATTGCTCCCAACGAGCTCCACGTTGACGTGGGAGCCAAGCAGGCCGGCATCGTTCCCGCTTCCGAGCTGAGCGACGACCCCTCTGTTACCACCAGCTCCTTCCAGAAGGGCGAGGAGATCGACCTGATCGTCATGAAAGTCAACGATCAGGAGGGCATCGTAACTCTTTCCAAGAAGCGTTGCGACGCTGAGGCGGGCTATGATGCAATCTGCAAGGCATACGAGGATCAGTCGGTTCTGGAAGGTACCGTCGTGGAAGTCGTCAAGGGCGGCGTTCTGGTGCTGACCAACGGCCTGAAGGTATTCGTTCCCGCTTCCATGACCTCTGACCGCAAGGTCGAGGATCTGAACACCCTTCTGAAGAAGGACGTCCGCTTCAAGATCATTGAGATCAACGACCGCCGCCGCCGTGCTGTCGGCTCCATCCGTGCGGTTCTGAACGACGAGAAGAAAGCCAAACAGGAAGAATTCTGGGCCAACGTCGAGGTGGGCAAGGTCTACCACGGCGAAGTCAAGTCTCTGACCTCCTACGGCGCTTTCGTCGACCTTGGCGGCGTGGACGGCATGATCCACATCACCGAGTTGTCCTGGACCCGCATCAAGAGCCCCGAAGAGGTCGTTCATGTGGGCGACATGGTCGAAGTCTACATCAAGGACATCGACCCCGAGAAGAAGAAAATTTCTCTGGGCTACAAGAAATCCGAAGACAATCCCTGGGAGATCTTCAAGCGGGATTACCAGATCGGCGATGTGGTCGAAGTCAAGATCGTTTCTACCACTTCCTTCGGCGCTTTCGCTCAGATCATCCCCGGTGTGGACGGCCTGATCCACATTTCCCAGATCGCCAACGAACGCATTGCCAAGGTGACCGACAAGCTGTCCGTGGGTGACGTGGTCAATGCCAAGATCATCGACATCGACTTCGACAAGAAGAAAGTCAGCCTGTCCATTCGTGCAACTCTGGACGAGGAGCCTGCTGAAGAGGAAGAAGAGGAAGAGGAGTCTTCCAACACTTCCCAGTATGCCGCTGATTTAGAGGGCATCGAGGGTGTTACCGTCGAGTAATCACCGGAAAAATGATGAGGAAGGAGCCTCCTGTTTACGCAGGGGGCTCTTTTTGTTTGGAAAGGAGTACATTATGGTGATTCGCATCCTGATCGCAGAGGACGATCCGGACATCAACCGCCTACTGGGGCGGATCCTGACCCGGGCGGGGTATGAGGTGACGGCGGCTTTTTCCGGCAGCGAGGCACGGCTCTTAAAGCCGGAGACCTTTGACCTGGTGCTGCTGGATCTGATGCTCCCCGGAGCCACGGGAGAGAAACTGATCGAAGAGACCCGGAAGGTCAGCACCGTCCCCATCATCGTGATCTCCGCCAAGGGGCAGGAGGACAAGCTGAACGTCTTGAAATCCGGCGCCGACGATTTTATCAGCAAGCCCTTCGATGTGGAGGAGGTGGAAGTCCGGGTCCAGTCCCTGCTCCGGCGGAGCCGGGATTTTTCCGCAGCCACGGCGGGGGAGAAAAAGCTCACCTTAGGGAAGCTCGTCCTTGATCCCGAAAGCCGGGAAGCGGAGGTCGACGGCAAGCCTTTGACCCTGACGGCCCGGGAATTCGACATCTTGGCACTGCTTCTGCGGCACCCCAACAAGGTCTTCACCCGGCAGAACCTCTTTGAGATCGTGTGGGGCGAAGACTATCTGGGGGACGACAACACCATGAACGTCCACGTCAGCAACCTACGCTCCAAGCTCCAGAAGCTGGATCCGGAGGGGGAGTACATCGCCACCGTCTGGGGCGTCGGTTTCAAGGCGGCGAAGCAGCGTCAGGTTTAAGGAACACTTAAGGTTTTCTTTACGGCATTTTACGACCCGGGGTGTACAATCAGGATAACGAAATGCGAAAGGATGCGATCAAATGGAAAACGGACTGCTGGTGACCCGGGAGCTGAGCAAATCCTATCGGGAACCTGCTGTGGATCGGGTCAGCCTGACCGTAAAGCAGGGGCAGATCTTCGGCCTGGTCGGGAAAAACGGCGCCGGAAAGACAACGCTGATCCGGATGGCGACGGGGCAGACCCTTCCTACCTCCGGGGAGCTTTTCCTCTTTGGCGAAAACAGCCGCAAGGGCCTGGAAAAAATGCGGAGCCGGATCGGCTGCATGGTGGAAACGCCCAGCTTTTTCCCCTATCTGACGGCGGAGGAGAATCTGGAATATTATCGGCTCCAGCGGGGAATTCCCGGGAAGGACAGTGTGACCACAGCGCTCAGACAGGTGAACCTTGCGGATACGGGGAAGAAAAAATTCCGGAACTTTTCCCTTGGGATGAAGCAGCGGCTGGGGCTGGCTCTTGCCATTATGGGGCACCCGGATCTGCTGCTGCTGGACGAGCCCATCAACGGGCTTGACCCCATGGGCATCGTGGAATTCCGGGATATCCTTTTAAAGCTCTCTCAGGAGCAGGGGACAACTATCCTGATTTCCAGCCACATTTTAAGCGAGCTTTCCAACTTGGCTACCGATTACGGCTTTTTGGAGAAAGGGCGCTTATTGGAGCAGGCTTCGGCAGAGGAGATCCGCAGCCGGTGCCGGGATTGTTTGGAGCTGTGGGTGGATGATGCGGCGAAGGCCATGACGGTGCTGGAAGGGGCTTCCTTCGGGGAGGCGGAGGTGCTTCCCGGGAACAAGATCCGGCTTTACGGCAGTCTTGACCAGCCTCAGGAGGTGTCCCGGGCGCTGATTGAAAACGGCGTCGGGCTTCTCAGCTTAACTCAGAGAGGGAACACTCTGGAGGATTACTTCCTTGAGCTGGTAGGGGGTCACCCCCATGTTTAACTACCTGAAAAGCGAATGGTACCGCACCTTTCGACAAAGGCGGCTCTGGGTGCTTCTGGGGGCCATCTCTCTGCTGGGGGCGCTTTACTACCTGCTGGCGTTCTATGCCTTCAACTGGCAGCAGCCGGGGATTGAAAGTGTGCTGGGGGAGCTGGGCACTTTGATGCCCGGTGTGGGGTTTTGTTTGCTCCTTTTTGTCTGTGAGGCGGCTTTTTCCGATGAGAAGTGGCTGGGAACGTTTAAAAACTCCGTTTCCTTCGGGATCTCACGGGAGCGGATCTACTTCGGGAAGCTCTTAAACAGCCTGCGGCTCTGTCTTCTCACTCTGACGGCGCTGGTCGCCGTGCTGATCTTCGGGATGGGGTGCCTGTTCCTCGGCGTCCGGAATCCGGAAAGATTCCGGGAACAGACGGCGGCTTTCTGGAAAATGGCTGCGGCATCGCTTCCCCTCTGGCTCTGCGGGGCGGCTGCGGCAAATGCGCTGTTCTGTGTGATGCGGAAATCGCTGGACGGGATCTTTTCCTATCTTGCTTTGTTCACCGGGGGAAACCTGATCGTTTCCCTGCTGGGACGGATCTATGACCTGCCGAAGATGTTTTCGTATCTGCCCAGTGAGCTTTTGAACCGGTTGTCCGCCGGACTGCTTTTTGCAGACGGCAGCCTGATGGGAAAGTGCTGGGTGACAGGGATCGTGCTGACCGCCGTGTTTTCGGCGGCGGGATTTGCAGCGTTTCGTTCCATGGAGGTGAAATGAGATGGGATTTTTCCGTTATTTAAAAAGCGAATGCTACCGCACCGCCCACCGGAAGGTGCTTTACGGGTTTACCGGCGGCTGCATTCTGGTGATTTTCCTTTTGCTTCTTTTCTGCGTTTTCAACAATCAGGGCATTGATGAAGCATATGCCCGGCTGCATTTGGAGGATCTGCTCCCGCTGCTTTCGTCTATGGTGCCGACTTTGGGGATGTATGCAGTGCTGTTCACCGCCCATGTGGCCTTCGGGGACGAGCATAAGCAGCAGACGTTAAAGAATTCCGTTTCCTCCGGCGTGCCGAGAGGGACGATCTATTTTGGGAAGCTCACGACGGCGTTTCTTTATTCGGTGCTGGTACTGGCGGCTATTTTTCTGGCGGTCTTTGGGCTTGGAGCGCTGATGCTGGGCGTCTGGGATGGTGAGGACTTTCTCATGAACCTTCGGGGGCTTTTCTGGAGCATGCTGGGAAGCCTGCCCTTGTGGCTGGGGGCGTTGAGCCTTGCCATCCTGCTTTTTACCCGGATCCGCAGCGGCGCTGGGGCGTCCTTCCTCTATCTGGGGGCGGTGACGCTGATCGGGTGGATGCTGTCGCTTCTGGAGCTGATCGGTTATTCCGTTTTCGGGACGATTTACAAATGGCTTATTTCTACCCAGTTGGGGAATATCTGCTATGTAACGGGCTTTGATTCTCAACTGCTGGCAGGGGCATGGATCAGCGGGCTTTTATACACGCTGGTGTTCAGCGCAGCAGGCTGGCTGATGTTCCGGAAAATGGAGATCAAGTAAGGGAGGATAGCGATGATCTGGGTGGTGCTTTTGGCCGGGGCAGCGGCTCTGTTTGCCCTGCTCTGGGGACTTCAGCGGCGGAGTCTGCAGCAGGCGGCACGGTCCCTTCGGGAGATTGGAAACGGAGAAGCCGGACGGCGCCTGCGGCTGGAAACACCGGGGAAGACCATGGAGGAGCTGGTTTGGGAAGTGAACCGGATGCTGGACGAAAAGCAGCAGGCCCAGATCGCCTATCGCCGCAGCGAAAAGGAGCGGGAGCTCCAGTTTGA
>USLH01000068.1 GCA_900555435.1 uncultured Oscillospiraceae bacterium
TATTACCTGCGCGGCCGCGTCGGTAAGGCTGCCAAGATCCGCGAGAAGCTGTAAGGCAGATTCTTTGAGAACAAAAAAGCATGGCGTTTCCGCCATGCTTTTTTTGTTGCCTTTTTCAAAAAGCGTGCTACAATAATACATTAGAAAATCAGGCGCATTTTGCCGCAGAGAGAGACTGTTAGTCCGCCGCTGCGCGGCGCTGGGTTCAGGAGACCGAAATGGACGAATTTGATCAGAAAATGGAGATCAGCGAGCAGCCGCAGGAGGAGATCGTGGAAAAGATCCCCGGACGCGACGTGTATGAGACGGTCTCGTCTCTCGTCTCGGCGCTGCTGGTCGTTGTGCTGGTGTTTACGTTTCTTGTGCGGCTGATGGGCGTTTCCGGCCCGTCAATGATCCCGACGCTGCAGGACGGCGACCGGCTTCTCGTCGTCAACTCGCTGCTCTGCGGCGACTATCAGGTCGGCGATATCGTCATCGCGCGCAAGGAGACCTTTGACTCGAAGCCCATCGTCAAGCGCGTCATCGCCACCGCGGGCCAGACCGTGGACATCGACTTTAACTTGGGTCAGGTCTATGTGGACGGCGAGCTTCTGGACGAGGACTACATCAACGACTACACCTATCGCGAAGAGGGCACCGTGTTCCCGCTTACCGTGCCGGAGGGCGAAGTCTTCCTTATGGGCGACAACCGCAACCATTCGAACGACAGCCGCGATTCCTCGCTCGGCACGGTGGACACGCGCCTTCTGATCGGCAAGGCGGTGTTCCTCGTCTTCCCGGGACGCGACTATCTGACCGAGCAGCGCGAGTTTGGCCGCATCGGCCTTTTGCAGTAAAGGGGGACGAGCAAATGCAGTTGGATTCTCTGAGCTGGTTTCCGGGGCACATGACCAAGACCCGCCGCATGATCGAAGCAAACGTCAGGCTGGTGGATCTGGTGGTGGAGATCACCGACGCCCGGATCCCGCAAAGCTCCCGGAATCCGGAGCTTCCCAAGTGGATCGGGCAGAAAAAACGCCTTATCGTTCTCAATAAATGCGACGCCGCCGATCCGAAGATCACCGCTCGCTGGATCGTCTGGTACCAGAACCAGGGGATCCCCGCCATTGCGGTGGACGCAAAATCCGGCAAGGGAATGGAGAAATTTCTCCCCACCGTCCGGGAGGTGCTTTCCGAGGAGATCGCCCGCCGGGATCTGCGAGGGATGGCCGGACGTCCCCTGCGGATGATGGTAGTAGGGATCCCCAATGTGGGGAAATCCTCCTTCATCAACCGCTCCGCCAACCAGCGCCGGGCAAAGGTGGAAGACCGCCCCGGCGTGACTGTCGGAAAACAGTGGGTCACCGTGGCAAGGGACGTGGAGCTTTTAGATACCCCCGGCGTCCTCTGGCCCAAATTCGAGGATCCGGCTGTCGGCGAACGGCTGGCGTTCACGGGGGCTGTGAAGGATCAGGTGGTGGACGTGGAACTGCTGGCGATCCGGCTGCTTGCCTGGCTCCACGAGGAATATCCCCAGCTTCTGCAGGAACGCTACAAGCTGACCCCCGCCGATACGGAGGGAAAGGAAGACTACGAGCTTCTGGAACTGGTCGGCCGGAAACGGGGGATGCTCATAAGCGGCGGGGAGATCGACACCCTCCGGGCTGCAACTGCCGTTCTTGATGAGTACCGGGGTGGAAAGCTTGGAAAGCTCTCGCTGGAAGCCCCTCCGGACGGGAAGGAGGCGGAGACGTGACCCTTTACGAGTACGACCGCTCCCTGCAGCTGCCGCTCTTCTGTGGGGTGGACGAAGCGGGGCGGGGGCCTTTGGCCGGGGACGTGTATGCGGCGGCAGTGATCCTGCCGCTGGATGCGGAGATTCCCGGGATCAACGACTCCAAAAAGCTGTCGGAAAAGAAGCGGGACGCCCTCTATGATCTCATTACGGAGCAGGCGGTGGCCTGGGCCGTAGGCGTGGCGACCGTAGAGGAGATCGAGAAGATCAACATTCTGCAGGCCGCCATGCTGGCGATGAAGCGGGCGGTGGACGCCCTTCCGGTGAAGCCCTCGCTGGCTTTGGTGGACGGGAACAAAAATCCGCAGCTTTCCGTTCCCTCCCGATGCCTTGTCCACGGCGACGCCACCTCCGCATCCATTGCGGCGGCGTCCATTGTGGCGAAGGTCACCCGGGACCGGTACATGGAGGAGATGGATCGGGTCTATCCCGGCTATCTTTTCGCAAAGCACAAAGGATACGGCAGCAAGGCGCACTACGCCTGCATTGATGAGCTGGGTCCGTCCCCCATCCATCGGATGTCGTTTCTGAAAAAATACTACGCTAAGAAGGAAGAGGCACCCCACTCCGACGGGAACAGGGGGGAGGCGGCCGCTTCCCAGCGGCTGGCAGAGCAGGGGTATCAGATCCTGGACGCCAACTGGCGCTGCCCCTATGGAGAGATCGACCTGATCGCCCGGGACGGGGATCAGCTGGTCTTCTGTGAGGTGAAGACCCGGACAGAAGACGGGATCGGCACCCCCGGTGAGGCGGTGAGCCTCTCCAAACAGAAAAAGCTGACAGCGGCGGCGCTTTCCTATCTTTCGGAACACCCTTCGGGGCTGCAGCCCCGGTTTGACGTGGTGGAAGTTACCTTATCGGGCGGAAACGGGGCGGTTCTCTCGGTGGAGCACCTGAAGAACGCTTTTTCCGCCCAGCAATGAATGGAGGCAACCGTATGCGGCATTTTGACCTGCACTGCGATACCCTGAGCCGCTGCGCAGCGGAGAAGGCTTCGCTCGTGGACAACGGATTTGACGTTTCCCTTGAAAAGGGGCAGATCTTCGACTGCTGGGTTCAGGCATTTGCGGCGTTCATCAATGATGACCTGCGTGGGGCGAAAGCCTATCACGCCTTTCAGGCTCAGGCAGCCGTCCTTCAGAAGGCCGTCGAAGCCGGGAAGGCTGTCTCTTACGATCCGGACAATCTGAGAGAGGGCGTCTGCAACGCTATGCTGACGGTGGAAAACGGGGCGGCTCTGGGCGGAAAGCTGGAGCGGATCCGGGAGTTCGCCGAGATGGGCGTCCGGGTGTTCTCACTGGTCTGGAACGGGGAAAACGAATTGGCCGGCGGCGTCCAGAGCGAGTCGGGGCTGACGGAACTTGGAAAAGCGGCGGTGAAGGAGCTGGAGAAAAACCGGATCGTCATCGACGTTTCCCATTTGAATACGTTAGGCTTCTGGGATCTCTGCGAGATCGCCGAACGCCCCTTTCTTGCCACCCATTCCAACTGCTTTGAGATCTGCCCCCACAAGCGGAATCTGGACGATTTGCAGATTCGGGAGATCATCCGCCGGAAAGGGCTCATCGGCATCAACTTCTACCCCATTTTCATCAACGGGGAAAGCGATGCTTCTTTCCAGGAGATCCGCCGCCACATCCGGCACATCCTCTCTTTGGGAGGCGAAGACGTGATCGCTGTAGGCAGCGATTTCGACGGAGCCGCCATGCCTTCCCGTTTAGACGGGATCGGGAAGATCCCCGGCTGGCAGGAGAACCTCGTGAAACACTTCGGGCCGGAGCTGGCCGACAAGATCGTCTTCGGCAACGCCCAGCGCTTCTTCAAAGAAAACCGGTAACGGCCGGGGAGGGGATCGTTATTACCAACTGGATCGTTTTATTTTTCATGCTTCTGGCCATTTATGCAAGCAATCGGAACGCCCGGCTGCTCCGCAATCGGATCCAGAAGCGCAGACAAGGGAGGAAACGAGATATGCCTACAGAACTGATGAAGGACTTTATCGATAAAGTCTGCTCCATCACGCTGCTCAATGAACTTTCCGGCATCACCGGCCGGATCGCTGCTGTAGAGGGCAACTGGATCAAGGTGGAGGAAAAGAACCGGGTTCGCCTGATCAACGGCGACATGATCCGGGACATCGCTATCCTTCCGGAAAAGTATCAGAAATAAATCTTGTAATAAATCTTGCGCCAAAGGGGAAACACTATGTATTACAACAGCACCCGAGACAACTCCTGCCGTGTCACCGCAGCACAGGCCATCTCCCGAGGAATCTCCTCCGAAGGCGGACTGTTCGTTCCGGAAGCGTTTCCGCAGCTTTCCATGGACGAGCTGCAGGGTCTGGTGGGAAAAAGCTACAACGAGAAGGCGAAAGCCGTCCTTTCGAAGTTCCTGACGGATTTTTCCGCCGAGGAGCTGGCAAACTGCGTGGATTGCGCCTACACCACCGAAAAATTCGACAGCGGGAACATTTCCGAGATCGCAAAGGTAGGGGAGCACGCCTATCTTCTGGAGCTGTGGCATGGGCCGACCTGTGCGTTCAAGGATATGGCGCTGCAGCTGCTGCCCCATTTGCTGACGGTTTCGGCGGAAAAGACCGTTCCCGGAAAGGAGATTGTGGTGCTGGTGGCTACCTCCGGCGACACCGGAAAGGCGGCGCTGGAAGGCTTCAAGGACGTTTCCGGCACCAAGATGCTGGTGTTCTATCCCGTCCACGGCGTCAGCAATATGCAGAAGCTCCAAATGACCACTCAGGAAGGCGGAAACGTTGCCGTCTGCGCCATCGAGGGCAACTTTGACGATGCTCAGAGCGGGGTGAAGAAGATCTTCACCGACCCCGACGTCCTCAAAGAGCTGGAAAAGAACGGCCAGATGTTCTCTTCCGCCAACTCCATCAACTGGGGCCGGCTGGTGCCCCAGATCGTTTACTACATCGCCGCTTACACCTCCCTTGTGGAACAGGGCGAGATCTCCTTGGGCGAGCAGGTGAATGTGGTCGTCCCCACCGGCAACTTCGGAAATATCTTAGCGGCTTATTATGCAAAAGGCATGGGACTGCCTGTCGGCAAGCTGATTTGCGCCTCCAACCGGAACAAGGTGCTTACCGATTTTCTCCGCACCGGCGTTTATGACAAGAACCGGGAGTTCCACACGACCCCTTCCCCCTCTATGGACATCCTCATTTCCTCCAACTTGGAGCGGCTGCTTTACGACCTCTGCGGGAAGGATGACGCCCAGATCCGGGAGTGGTTCTCCGCTCTGGCGAAAGAAGGGCGTTACTCCGTTACTCCGGAGGTGCTCTCGAAGCTCCGTGCCGGGTTCTACGGCGGTTACTGCACCGACGAGGAGACCCTGTCCACCATCGGAAAGGTCTTCCGGGAGTACGGCTATTTGTCCGACACCCACACGGCGGTGGGATTGAAGGTTTATGAGGACTATGTACAGGTTACCGGCGATACGGCAAAGACCATCATCGCTTCCACGGCGTCGCCTTATAAATTCACTGGAAGCGTCCTGAAGGCCATCACCAAGGATCCGATCCCCGAGGACGATTTTACTCAGGTGGAGCTGCTGGCGAAGTTGTCCGGGACCACGCCGCCTGCTTCCCTGCTTGCTTTGAAGGACAAGAAAGTCCGGTTCACGGGCAGCGTCCAAAAAGAAGAAATGGTGGAGCAGGTGCTCCGGATGCTCCGCTGAAAAAACGCAGAACGGGCAGGGGATCTTCTCCTCTGCCCGTAATGTGTCGCTACTTCTGAGACTGGAAGCTCTGACAGACCGTGTCGGAGCAGCAGTGTGCGGAATGGGGCCCGATCTTGATGTCCTTTGCGGTGCAGCAGCACTCCTGATCGTTGTGGATGCAGTTGCATACGTCGCAGCGGACGCAGGGTTCATGGCTTTTTTCCAAGGAAGGTTCCTCCTCTCAGGCGCAGACGTTTTTCGGAAGATGGCCGGAGTTTGTTCCGGCTTCTTTATTCTGCGCAGCGGGAGGAGAAGTATGATTGGAAATTTCTGACAAAAGGGGAATTATGAGCTTATTTGCCATTGCGGATCTTCACCTTTCGCTGGGGGTCGACAAGCCCATGGATGTGTTTCCCGGATGGGCCGGCTATGTGGAAAAGCTGGAAAAAAACTGGCGGGAAAACGTCCGCCCGGAGGATACGGTAGTGGTGGCCGGGGATATTTCCTGGGGTCTTGACATCAGTGAGGCGAAAGAGGATTTTGCCTTTCTGGACCAGCTCCCGGGGACGAAGATCCTGTTGAAAGGGAATCACGACCTCTGGTTTTCCACCAAGACAAAGGTGGAAAAATTCTTCGCCGAAAACGGTTTCTCCACGCTGAAGATCCTTTTCAATAACGCCTATGAGTACGGCGACCGTGCCATCTGCGGCACCCGGGGCTGGATGAACGATCCCATCGAGAAGAAGGTGCTTCTCCGGGAATGCGGACGGCTGCGGATGTCCCTGGAGGAAGGAAAAAAGTTCGGAAAGGAGCCGCTGGTCTTTCTCCATTATCCTCCCGTTTTCGGAGGTGGGGAGTGCTACGAGATCTTAGACGTGCTGCTGGAATACGGGATCAAGCAGGTCTACTACGGCCACATTCACGGGTATTCCTCCGGATACGCCATCAACGGGATCCGGAATGGCATCGATTTTCGTTTGATCTCCTGTGATTTTGTCCAATTCAATCCTGTGAAAATCATGTAATTCGTAAAAAACCCAAAATCTTCTTAGAAAAACTAGCAATAGCAATCAACTTGTGCTATAATAAATAAGTCTGAAAGTCTGCTTTGCGGCTTTCAAAAGGATCCGTCCGGGCACCATTTGGGCCTTTGACGGAATAACAGGAGGAAGTTTCATGAGCTTAGTATCCAAAAATAATGTGGCGACCAATAAGTTTGAGTTAGAGGTTTCCGTTTCTGCGGAAGACTTTGAGAAGGCCTGCGAAGCCGTCTACAAGAAGAGAGTCAAACGCATCGAGGTCCCCGGCTTCCGGAAGGGCCATGCCCCCCGCAAGACCATCGAGAAGCTGTACGGCGAAGGTGTCTTCTTTGAAGAGGCCGTCAACAATGTGTATCCTGCCGCTCTGCAGGCTGCTGTGGAAGAGGCGGAGCTGGAGCTTGTTTGCCGCCCCGAGGTAGAGGTTACCGAGGTTTCCAAGGAAAACGGCGTGACCTTTAAGGCCACCTGCACCGTGAAGCCCGAAGTCACCGTGAAGAATTACAAGGGCATCAAGGCTTCCAAGAAGGTCGAGGAAGTCACCGATGCCGATGTGGATGCTGAGATTGACCGCCGCCGGGAGCGCAACGCCCGCACCGTGGACGTGGAAGGCCGTGCCGTTGAAAACGGCGACATCGTAAACATCGATTTTGAAGGCTTCTTAGAGGATAAGCCCTTTGACGGCGGCAAGGCCGAGAACTTCAGCCTGACCATCGGCTCCGGCCAGTTTATCCCCGGCTTTGAGGATCAGATCATCGGTCACAACATCGGCGACGAGTTCGACGTGAACGTGACCTTCCCTGAGGATTACCACGCCGAAGAGCTGAAGGGTAAACCCACCACCTTCAAAGTGAAGCTCCACAGCATCAGCACCAAGGAGCTGCCTGCTGCTGACGACGAGTTTGCAAAAGACGTCAGCGAGTTCGATACCCTCGATGAGCTGAAGGCCGACATCCGCAAGCATCTGGAAGAAGCCAACGAGAAGAAGGCTGCTGACGAGTTCGAGAACAAGCTCATCGACAACGTGATTGAGAACATGGAGGGCGAGATCCCCTCTGAAATGTACGAGACCCAGATCGACAACATGGTCCAGAACTTCGAGTACCGCCTCCAGTCTCAGGGACTCAATCTGGATATGTACCTGCAGTATTCCGGCCTGACCCGGGAATCCTTCCGCAAGACCTTTGAGGCACAGGCTCAGCGTCAGGTGAAGGTGCGTTTGGCTCTGGAGAAGATCGTGGAGCTGGAGAACATTGTTCCCACCGATGAGGAGATCGAGAAGGAGTACGCCCGTCTGGCTGAGCTCTACAAAGTGGATGTGGAGAAGTTCAAGCCCATGGTTCCCGCCGAGGAGCTTAAGAAGGACGTGGCTGTCAACAAGGCCATCGACCTGATCCGGGACAGCGCTGTCGCTGAATAACCCCGAAAGTTTTCCGTAAAAGTACCCGTTCATGAAAAGGTTGCAGATCTTCTGCAGCCTGTTCATGTTTGGGGTTTATACTGATCGTGATACGTGCAGCTATTGGAGTGGGACAGCAGTGTGCCGGCCAATAGTTGTTCGTGTTTCTGCGGAAAGAACTTTGTGAATGGAGGACTTGTTTATGAGTTTAGTCCCAATGGTAGTGGAGCAGACCAGCCGCGGCGAGCGGTCTTACGATATTTTTTCCCGGCTTCTGAACGACCGGGTGGTCATGCTTTGTGAAGAGGTCAACGACGCTTCCGCTTCTCTGGTGGTGGCGCAGCTGCTCTATCTGGAAAGTCAGGATTCCGAAAAGGAGATCAGCCTTTACATCAACAGCCCCGGCGGATCCATTACGGCCGGCATGGCGATCTATGACACCATGCAGTTCATCAAATGCGACGTTTCCACCATCTGCGTGGGCATGGCAGCGTCCATGGGCGCATTCCTGCTGTCCAGCGGCGCAAAGGGGCGACGGTTCGCCCTCCCCAACAGTGAAATTATGATCCATCAGCCCTCCGGCGGCGCTCAGGGGCAGGCCACCGATATTGCCATTCAGGCGGAACGGGTGCTGAAAATGAAAAAGAACCTGACTCAGATCTTGGCCGACAACTGCGGCAAGCCCTACGAAACGGTGGCCGCCGACTGCGAGCGGGATCACTTCATGTCCGCCAAAGAGGCGTTGGAATACGGCGTGATCGACCGGATCATCACCCACCACGAGTGATTCCGACAGGCGCTTTTACGAAGGAGGCATTGATTCATGCCGGATAACAACGAAAAAGAACCGGTGCGGTGCAGTTTTTGCGGGAAACCTGAACAGGCTGTGGAGCGGATGCTCCATTCCTCCCGGGCTAACATCTGCGACAGCTGCGTGGCGCTTTGCTATGAAATGCTGGTAGAGGAGGGGCTTTTCCCGGAGCCCGGCTCCCCCAAGACCCGTCCTGCGAATCCGGATCAGGTGCCGGAACTTCTGAAGCCTGCCCAGATCAAGGAGGTCTTAGACCAGTACGTCATCGGGCAGGATAAGGCGAAGATCGCCCTGTCCGTGGCGGTCTACAACCACTATAAGCGGATCTACATGGCTCCCGCTGACGAAGATGTGGAGCTGCAGAAGAGCAACGTCCTGCTGTTAGGGCCCACCGGCGTGGGCAAGACCATGCTGGCTCAGACGCTGGCCAAGATCCTGAACGTCCCCTTTGCCATTGCCGACGCCACTACCCTGACGGAAGCGGGCTATGTGGGCGACGATGTGGAAAATGTCCTGGTGCGTCTGATTCAGGCCGCCGATTACGACGTGGAGGCGGCGGAGCGGGGTATCATCTACATTGATGAGATCGACAAGATCACCCGGAAGTCCGAGAATCCCTCCATCACCCGGGACGTCAGCGGCGAAGGTGTGCAGCAGGCGCTTTTGAAGATCCTCGAGGGTACGGTTTCCAACGTTCCGCCTCAGGGCGGTCGGAAGCACCCCCATCAGGAATTCATCCAGCTGAACACGAAGAACATCCTCTTCATCTGCGGCGGCGCCTTTGAGGGCATCGAGAAGGTGGTCGGCCGGCGGCTGGATTCCTCCACCATCGGCTTTAACGGCAGCATCCGGAAGAAAACCGATGACGATAAAAGTGCTCTTTATAAAAAGGTGCTCCCCGACGATCTGGTCAAGTTCGGCCTGATCCCGGAGCTGGTGGGACGGCTTCCCGTTATCACCACACTGGACGATCTGACTGAGGATCAGCTGGTGCAGGTACTAAAGGAGCCGAAAAACTCCCTCTTCAAGCAGTACAGCGCCATGTTTGCGTTGGACGATGTGGAGCTGGTCATGGATGACGACACCATGCGTGCGGTGGCAAGAGAAGCCATCAAGCGGAAGACCGGCGCCCGGGGACTTCGGAACATTATGGAGGATGTCCTCCTGAACCTGATGTTTATGATCCCTTCGGACGAGAGCATCGCAAAGGTCATTATCACTCCCGAAGTGGTGGAAGGGAAGGAAACCGCTAAGGTGGTTCGCCGGAAATCTCCGCTTCTGAAAAAGTAAAGAAAAACCGCTCCGTTTGAAGAAACGGGGCGGTTTTTTGCGTCAAAACAGGGGCTTATGCGGTGCGGTGGGAGTATCGGAATCGGGCGGAAAGGGAATGCTCCGGGGCTGGAACGGGTATGCTGCGGGCAAGAGAGAGCTTCAGATCCAGATAACGCTGGTTCCGGCTGCCACGAAAGAGGAGGGAGAGGTCCCGCTCCTCGGAGTGATAGGGGCCGTCGATGAGGAAATCCGCTTCTTTTAAAAGTGCGGCAGTCCCGGGTTCGGTTTTCGCTTTTTCCAGCAACTCCTCGAAGGTGTAGCCGGAGTAGACCGTTAGGTCAAGCTTTCCGGGAAGGGTTCGGATCTGCCTTGCCAGCCGGGCGAAGGCTTCCGCCTGGCAGAAGGGCTCGCCGCCGGAAAAGGTGACGCCCTTTAAGAGGGGGTTTTTCCGGATCTCGGAGAGGAGGCGGCTGAAGGGGACGACCGTGCCGCCGGAAAAATCGTGGGTCTGGGGATTGTGGCAGCCGGGGCAGCGATGGGGGCAGCCCTGACCGAAAATGACAAAGCGCAGCCCCTCGCCGTCCACGATGGATTCCCGGACGATGCCGGCGATGCGAAGGGTGTCTGTAGTCATAGGAATCGTCCTTTCGTGAAGAGGTTTGGGTGCGCATTTAGGCGAGTGAGGGGGAAGGGCAGGTGTTCGGCGGAGTGGCTGAGCCGGTCTTCCGCTTGGTTGGCGTGATCGAGGGGATCGCTGTTTTCTTTGGGCGGATTTGATAGGGAAGGCTGCTGTTTGGGGCGTTGCTTTTTGAGAAAAATGCTCTTTGGAGCAGGCTGGTTTGGTGTGGTCAGAGCTGCTCCATTTCGGAGGAGACGGCGTGCTTGACCCGATCTTCCACTTCCGCCCGCTTGGCGTTGTTGAACCGATCCAAAGTGCCGACCAGATAGCCGGTGATCCGGCGGATCCGCTCGAAGCCCACTCCGTTGGAGCCTTCCTTCCGGTGACAGCCGGGGCACTCGTCGCCGATGATGCCGGTGTAGCCGCAGACCGGATCCCGATCCAGCGGGTGGTTTACGGAACCGTAGCCGATGCCCGACTCCTTCATGCAGCGGATGACCTGCTCAAAGGCGGTCAGGTTCTCGCAGGGGTCTCCATCTAATTCCACATAGGTGATATGTCCGCCGTTGGTCAGGGCGTGGTAGGGCGCCTCCGTCCGGATCTTGTCAAAAGCGGAGATCTCGCAGTAGACAGGGACGTGGAAGGAATTGGTGTAATAATCCCGGTCGGTGACGCCGGGGATCGAGCCGAAGAGCTTTCGATCCAGCCGGACAAACCGCCCGGACAGTCCCTCCGCCGGGGTGGCGATCAGGGAGAAGTTGAGCCCCGTGCGCTCCGAGGCTTCGTCCATCCGCTTCCGCATGAAGCCGACGATCTCCAGCCCTAAGTTCTGGGCTTTTTCGCTTTCGCCGTGGTGGGCGCCGATGAGAGCTTTCAGTGCTTCCGCCAAGCCGATGAAGCCGGCGGTCAGGGTGCCCTGCTTTAAGACTTCGCCCACCGGATCATCCGGGGACAGGGCTTCCGAGCCCAGCCAGACGTGCTGCCCCATGAGAAAGGGGTAGTTTCGTGCCAGCTTTTCCGACTGGATCTTGAAGCGCTCTAACAGCTGGTCAATGACCAGATCGATGGTCTGATCCAGAGAGTCGAAGAAGGCGTCCACGTTGCCTTTTGCCCGAATGGCAAGGCGAGGAAGGTTGATGGAGGTGAAGCTCAAATTTCCCCGGCCGGTGACGATTTCGTGAGCGGGGTCAAAGTGGTTGCCGATGACCCGGGTGCGGCAGCCCATATAGGCGCACTCGGTGTCCGGATCGCCGGGCTTATAATATTGCAGATTAAAGGGAGCATCCAAGAAGGAGAAATTGGGGAACAGCCGCTTGGCGGAGGTCTCCATGGCCAGACGGAACAGGTCGTAGTT
>USLH01000069.1 GCA_900555435.1 uncultured Oscillospiraceae bacterium
ACTGCGACCCGGACGAAATCGACTACGTCATCCCCGGCAACGACGACGCCATCCGTGCTGTGAAGCTCATCGCCGGCACCATGGCCAACGCTGTGCTGGAAGGCAAGCAGGGTAACGATAACGTTGCTGAAGAGGCTGCTGAGGCTTCCGAGGAGACCGCTGAGTAATCCAATAAAATCCGATAAAATGCCCGAGCCCTTTTGTACTCGGGCATTTTGATGAATCCTGAGGAGGAAATAAAAATGGCATCTTTTACTGCTGCTGATGTAAAAAACCTGCGTGAGCGCACCAATTGCGGCATGATGGACTGCAAAAAAGCCCTGACCGAAGCCGATGGAGATATGGAAAAGGCCATCGAATTCCTGCGGGAAAAGGGTCTGGCCGCTGCTGAGAAGAAGGCTGGCCGTATCGCCGCCGAAGGCCTGGTCGTTTCCGTTGTGGAAGGCAAAGTCGGCGTTGTTCTGGAAGTCAACGCTGAAACCGATTTTGTCGCCAAGAACGCTTCTTTCGTCGAATTCGTAAACGATGTCGCCAAGACCATCATCAAGAACAACCCCGCTGATATCGCCGCTCTGAACGATATGCACTGCGAAGGCACTGACTTCACTGTTGCCGAAGCTCTGCGGGATAAGATCCTCACCATCGGCGAGAATATGAACATCCGTCGATTTGTCCGTCTGGAAGGCGACCTCTTCTCCTATGTCCATGGCGGCGGCAAGATTGGCGTTATGGTTCAGTTTGATACCGACTGCGCCGACAAGGAAGGCTTTGCTGCCTGCGCCAAGGACGTAGCCATGCAGATCGCTGCCGCTGCTCCCCTGTACCTGAAGAAGGACGAGGTTCCCGCCGAAGTTCTGGAAAAGGAAAAAGAGATCCTCAAGGCTCAGGCCATCAACGAGGGCAAGCCCGCCGCCATCGCCGAGAAGATGGTCAACGGCCGTATCTCCAAGTACTACAAAGAGAACTGCCTGCTGGAGCAGCCCTTTGTCAAGGACGAGGACGTGACCGTTGCTCAGTATGTTGCCAACACCGCCAAGGAGCTGGGCGGCAAGATCGAAGTCGTGAAGTTTGTCCGCTTTGAAAAGGGCGAAGGCATGGAGAAGCGTGCCGACAACTTCGCGGATGAAGTTGCCAGCATGGTAAAATAAATTTGATTTCTGTCCCCTACCCTTCCAAAGGTTGAATGACAGGATTGAAAAAGCGTCGGCAGTTTATGCCGACGCTTTTTGCGTAATCATTATCGTGGACGTTCCACTGCGATTATATACTCTAAAACAACTCTGACATGATTCTTTGCCACATACACCACGAGTTCACATTTTGTTTTCTCGCCAACGTCCCATTCTTCTCTCCAGTTACTCATGGTGCCGCTATTCACCGCTTCCAGGAAATCACTGGAAAAATTCTCGGCGGTAAGACGATTTAGAAGTCCCGGATACGTAGAAGGTTCTCCATATGCGTCATTGAGTTTTCCCAGAATATTTTCTACATAATTAGGAAATTCCTCTGAACCCTCGAAAACATTCGAAAACATCGCGCCATAAAATGTTTCCGTCGATCTCTCAAAAAGCAGCGACTCGGAAAAATCCTTTCCCGCAATGGAGACGGTTTCCGTCAAATCCCAGCAACCCGGCTCGGTGCTCTGCGAGATATCGCCTTCTCCAAGATGGAATGCGTTCACCGTTTCCGCCCGATCCTGGCCATACAGGGATTCCATGGCAGACAATTGATCTCCTGTTAGCAGCCACTTTCCTTCGTCATTCTTTTGCTGACATCCAGAAATGAAAATCAAGATTGCCAATATGCAGAAAAGGAACGCTATCCTTTTCTTTTTGCAAGCCGAGACTACATTTTTCATTACAATTTCACCGTGTATCCTTCCCCGTTTCTTTCAGGCAGAGGAACCCGACCGGCTCCCCTTCCCTGTAAGCGCAGAAAAACAGCTGATCCCGGCTTTCCCTTATGTATGCTTCGCGGGATTCCGGGATTCCGAACCACTCGGAAAGCCCCTCCAGAATGCGCCGGGCGATGAAGCTTTTCCGCTCCCCGTCGGTTTCCTGCCGGATCTCCATGTCAGCGGATCCTTCCCATGTCTTCCCAAATCTGCTTCAAGCAGTCTTCCAGGCTGCCCCGAACCAGCCGGGTAGGGATCGCCAGCATCAGATTCACCGGAAAACCGAAATCCTCCACAGCAAAGCCTTCCGCATCCACTTCGCCCAGGCGATCCCGAAGGGGCGCATCGTTTTCCAGATAGCCATAGATCCGCTTCCCCTTCGCATGGGCGTACCCCAACTCAAAGCAGGTGCCGCTGTCCGGCTCCACCCCCCGGAAGGGATCCAGCCGGGCCGCTACGTAGTCGCAGCGGTCGATCATCAAAAGGTTTCCCGCAAAGATGTCCCCGGGCTCCATGGCCGCATTGTCCAGGGGATAAAGCCCCTCCATCCCGTAGCGGGCGCATAGTTCCCGGCAGCGATGCCCGAAATCCACGGCATCCGGACGGAACACATCAAATCCTGCCAGATAGATCTTCTTTCCCATGGGCACCTCACAAATTCCGCAACATGGCCAAAACGATCTCAGCCGCATCGTCAGCCGCCAGCTTCTCAAAAACGTCGTAGGTCATCTCCGCCTCATCATCGGCGTTGTCAGAGATGCAGCGGATGATGACAAAGGGGATCCCGTTGGTCGCGCAAGCGTGAGCCACGGCGCCGCCTTCCATTTCCACGCAGCCGGGATCCAGCCGGGAAACAATGTCCGCCTTCACCTTGCTGTCAGAAATGAACTGGTCGCCGGTAGCAATCCGCCCCACCCGGCAGTTGACCCGCCCTTTGCAGGCGTCCGCCGCCCTCTGCGCCAGCTCCGGATCCGCCCGGAACTCCTCCAGATGAGGGGGAGAGAGGGCTAAGATCCGGGGATCCATGTCGTGATATGCCGCAGAATCGGAAATCACCACGTCTCTCACTTTCAGCCCCGGATAAGTGCCGCCGGCGATGCCGGTGTTGATGACGGCGCCTATATCGAATCGGTCGATGAGGATCTGCGCCGTCAGGGCGGCGTTGACCTTGCCGATGCCGGAACAGACCAGCACCACGTCCTTCCCGCCCAGCTTTCCGGAATAGAAGTGCCGCTGGGCAATGACCGTTTCTTTCCGGTCCTCCATCCGATCCCGGAGGAGTTCTACCTCCAGACCCATTGCGCCGATGATTCCCATGGGTTTCATGATGTTCCACGTCCTTTTCTTCGCCGTCTCAGGCGTTTGTTTCTTTTTTGATGCCGAAAATCAGGCGGAGCAGCCCCGACAGACACTTCGGACTTTTCAAAACAACGATCTTCATAAAAAAGCCTCCCTTTCACCCTTTGGTGCAGCCGTAGATCCCCCAGCCGATGAACCCGATGGCAGCCATCGCCGCCACGAACCGGAAGGAGAGCAGCACCCCCAGAAGCAGGATCACGCCAACTGCAATGGCCACTGCCGGAGGTTTCAGGAAAGGGGATCCGCTTTTCTTCATATGCCCGCCTCCCGTTCCCGATCGGTACCCCATCTTATGCGGAAGGGCGGATTTTGGTTCTAATTCAGCTTCGTCTGGATCAGCAGCAGCGTCCCGTGTTCCACTGAGACCTCCATCTGTTTCCCGGGCGCATGGCGGTTGCTGCACCCCAAGGGGAAGGAAGGCGTCAGCGTAGCGTCCTCCAGCAGATACTCCGCACCGGTGATATTCACCCCGATGCAGACGCCGCCGTACGCGAAAACGGAAAGATAGTGATAGGCAAGGGACATCTTTTCCCGCTGACCGTCAGCGATCATGGAGACCCGATGGTTTTCATCCATCAGCACGCCGGAAACGCCGTATTCCAGAAGATACGCAAGGGTCTGGATATTGGCATAGCTGTGATCCAGCCTTCCGCCCAGCCCCCCGAACATCCAGATCTCCTTTGCCCCTATGGCCAGCGCCTTTTTCACCGCCAGCATCATGTCAGTATCATCTTTCCTTGAAGGGTAAAGGATGGCCCCCTCCGGAATATCCTCCTCCCGGAGGGAGTCCATATCGCCGATAAAGGCATCCGGCGTCAGTCCCAGGGCATTCGTGTGCCGGAGTCCCCCGTCCGCCGCAAGGATCGTGTACGGCTCTTCCGGGAGCAGGGCACGGGTCGCCTCATAATCGGCAATGGGGCCTGCCCCGAAAATCACGCATCTCAATTTCGTTTCTCCCCTTCCCGCAGCTCCCAGTCCGGGATCTGCATGGCGTCTTCATAAAGGGCGACATAGCTTTCGTGCCGGGAGGGGCTGATCTTCCCCTCTTTCAAAGCCTCCAAAACGGCGCAGCCCTTCTCCTTCCGATGGGAGCAATTCTGGAACTGGCACTTCCCTAAAAATTCCCGGAACTCCCGGAAGCATTCCGGAAGCACGTCCTTATGGATGTGCCCGTATTTTTCGATCTCCACCGTGGAGAAGCCGGGAGTATCCGCCACAAGGCCGCCGCCCTCCAGCTCATAAAGCTCCACATGACGGGTGGTGTGTCTCCCCCGCCCCAGCTTGTCGCTGATGTGAGCGGTGGCCAAATCCAGCTCCGGGATCAACTCGTTCATTAAGGTGGATTTTCCTACCCCGGAGTTGCCGATAAACACGCTGAGCCGGCCGGACAGCTCCCTTAAAAGTTCGCTGTGATCCATTTGCCCCAGCCCGCTTGTAAACACCCGGAAGCCCGCCTTCCGGTAGACCTCCTGCAGTTCCCCCGAATCCGCCAGATCGGTCTTCGTAAAGACCAAGACCGGCTCGATCCCCTTGCTTTCGCATACGGCGATGAGCTTATCTAAAATCAGCGTGTTGGGCTGGGGCTTTGCGGAGGAGACCACCAGCACCGCCCGGTCGATATTGGCCGCCGGGGGCCGGAGGATCTGGTTTTTCCGAGGCAGGATCCGGGAAACGACCCCGTTTTCCACTTCCACCTGATCCCCCACCAGCGGAGTGATCCCTTCTTTCCGGAAGACGCCCTTGGCACGGCATTCCAGCACGCGGCCGTCCTCCGTATGCACATAGTAGAACCCGGAAAGGGCCTTCCGGATCATTCCCTGCTCCATTTTTCCCTTCCTTTTCAGTCCACAGGCGGTGCGTCAAAGGGGGAGTCGCCGCCGGGCTCCGAAGAATCCCCGCCGGGCCCTTCCGGACGGCTTTCCTCCGGATCCTCGTCGCTGTTATCGCCTTCCCGCACCACGTCAAAGTAGTACCCGTCGGTCAGCGTCGCCGTTTCCTCCTCAAAGTCCACATCGAAGGAGGCGTACTTCTGTCCATCAATGGCGACCACCACCGGCAGCACACCGCTGCCCTTGATGGTAAAGACCTGCTCCAGCCCAGCGGAAGGATCGATGCTTTCGTTGACCGCTTCTTCCCCATCCACATAAATCAGCATGGGCATGGGACGGCTCACCGCATCCTCCGGGAACACCACGGTCAGGGAGATCTCCTTGAAATAACCGGAGCCGTTGCTGACGATCAGGTTAATGGTTTCGCCTTTTTTGGCGTATTCGTTGGCAAGGGTCTGGTCAAGGACAGTCCCCGGCGCTTCCTCGCTGTCGGTTTCTTCCGTGGTGATCTCAAAGCCCAGCGCCGTCAGCTTTTCCGTTGCGCTCTCCAGACTGTAGCCGATGACCTTGGGCACCTTCACGGTAGCACTGGCCTTGGCACGGCTGACATACAGCACCACCTGACTGCCCTGCTCCACCTGCTGACCCGCCGGCGGGTCGGTCTTGATGACCCGATCCGCTTCCACCGAATCGTCCTCCTGAGTCCGAACGATGTGGTCCAGCCCCAGCTTGGAAAGGGTATCCTCGGCGTCGCCGATGTAAGAGCCGGTCAGATACGGGACTTCCAACACCTGGATGCCGGCGCTCAGTTTGATCTTGATCTTCCGGTTCACCTTGACCATCACGCCGGGAGTGACGCTCTGTTCATAGATCTGCCCTTTCGGGTACTCGCTCAGCTCGTTTTCCACGATCTGGAACTGGAAGTTTTTATAATCGTCCTGTTTCCGGACATCGTCCAGATACATTCCCACCAAGTTCGGCATGGGGATCTCAGCGACCTTCTCGTCCCGCCCCCAGTAGAAAAATCCCAGCAGCACCAGAACCGCCGTAATGACGCAGGCCGCTGCGATGCCGGTCAGGATCAGGATGGTAGGGCTGCGCTTGATGATGATCTCCTCTTCTTCCTCCACCGGCGCTTTCTTTTTGCGGGGAGCGTTCTCCTCCGCCTGAATGGCACTGACGGAACGGGAGTATTTGACCGATTCCGGCTCGTCGGGCATATATTTGTACTCGAACACAATGCTGGGGTTCTGCTTGAAGGCGTCGATGGCCGCAAGCATCTCCGCCGCCGAACGATAGCGCAGATTCTTGTCCTTCTGCATGGCCTTCTCCACGATCTCGCAAAGACCGGTGGGCACGTCGGGCTGCAGCTTCGAGATGGGGATGGGCTTCTGGTGGATGTGCTTCATGGCGACCTGCTCGGGGGTCTCCCCGTCAAAGGGCACCCGCCCGGTGAGCATCTCATAAAGCAGGACGCCTACGGAATAAATGTCGCTCTTTTCGTCGGATTCCTCGCCGCAGGCCTGCTCCGGGCTGATATAGTGGACAGAGCCGATGGCCTTGTCGTCCATGGTGCGGATGTCCTCCCGGGCAAACCGGGCGATGCCGAAATCCATGACCTTGATGGTGCCGTCCCTGAGAAGCATGATGTTCTGGGACTTGATGTCCCGATGGATCACGCCTCGCTCATGGGCGTGGGAAAGTGCCCGTAAAATCTGGGTGACAAAATGAACCGAATCCTTCCAGCGCAGGTGTCCCTGATGGGTGATATACTGCTTTAAGGTGATACCGTCAATGTATTCCATGACGATATACTGCTCGGCGCCGGTGAAATTCACGTCGTATACCTTGACAATGTTGGGGTGATCCAATACCGCAATGACCTTCGACTCGTTGCGGAAACGGCGGACGAACTCATCGTTTGTCAGGTACTCTTCCTTGAGCACCTTGATAGCCACGATCTTATCTTCCAGCAGATCCTTCGCTTCAAAGACATTGGCCATCCCGCCGCTGCCGATGAGCTTTAAAAGCTCGTACCGGCCGCTGAGCCGTTTTCCGATATAGTTTTCCATGTATCAAAACCTCCGTGATTATCCAAAAGCCTGTCCGGATGCCCCAATCCGCCCGGAAGGGCGTCCCCGGGAACCCGGGCAGCCTGCCGTCAGCTCTCTACGATCACAACCGTCACGTTGTCATGACCGCCGCTCCGATTGGCACTTCGGATCAGTTCCTCCGCCGCTTCCTCCGCCGGACGGCTCCCAAGCAGTGCGGCGATCTCCGCATCGCTGCAGGCATTGGAAAGCCCGTCGGTGCAAAGCAGCAGACGGTCGCCCGGACACAGCTCCAGAACATGAAAATCCAGCTCCACGTCCCACTGAACCCCCACCGCCCGGGTGATGATGTTCTTGCTGGGGTGGACCTTCGCCTCGTCCTTGGAGATCTTCCCCTGATCCAGCAGCTCCTGAATAAAGGAATGATCCCGGGTCAGCTGGGAAAGCGCACCGTCCCGGAAGCAGTAAAGCCGGCTGTCCCCCACATGGGCGATGTAAGCGTGGTTCTGGTAAAGAAGCGCCAGCACCACCGTCGTCCCCATGCCCTGCAGGGCAGGATCCTCCTGCGCCGTCTCATAGATCCGGCGATTAGCCTCCATGACCGCTTCCCGCACAGCGATCTTTACGGCATCGGGACCCATATCGTCCCGATACCGGGCGCAGACCACCTCGGTAATCACCTCTTTCGCCAGCGCACTGGCACGGTCGCCGCCACTGGCTCCACCCATACCGTCGCAGACCAGAGCAAGCCCTGCCCCGGCCCCCAGCGCCAGAATTTTAAAGGCGTCCTGATTGGTGTTGCGCACCCGTCCGATGTCCGTCTTTCCAACGATTTTCAAAGCGACACTCCTTTCCGAAGCTGTCCTTCAGTCCGCTTGTTCCGCTTCCCGTCGCAGCTGGCCGCAGGCGGCGTTGATGTCCGCTCCCAAAGTCCTGCGGACCGTGGCGTTGATCCCCCGGTCGTTCAAGACCTTCTGGAACTCATAGATCCGCCCTTTGGAGCTTTTCTGGTATCCGGCTTCCTTGACATAGTTCACCGGGATCAGGTTCACATGGCAGAGCATCCCTTTCAGCAAAGCCGCCAGCTCCTCCGCCTGCTTCCGGCTGTCATTGACGCCGCTGATCAGGGCGTATTCATAGGAGATCCGCCGGTGGGTCCGGTCGGTATATTCCCGGCAGGCGTCCAAAAGCTCTTCCATATTCCACCGCCGGTTCACCGGCATGATGGCGCTGCGAGCCGCATCGTCGGTGGCATGGAGGGAAATGGAGAGGGTGATCTGCAAGTCCTTTTCCGCCAGCTCCCGGATCCGGTCTACCACGCCGCAGGTAGATAACGAGATGTGCCGGTGGCTCAAATTCAGCCCGTTCGGGTCGGAGACCAGCTCCAAAAACCGCATGACCTGATCGAAGTTATCCAGCGGCTCCCCAATGCCCATCATCACGATGCTCCCGATCCGCTCCCCGGCATCCCGGCCGGCGGCGTAGACCTGCTCTAAGATCTCCGAAGCCGTCAGGTTCCGGACAAATCCCGCCTTGGTGGAAGCGCAGAAGGCGCACCCCATCTTGCAGCCCACCTGGCTGGAAATGCAAAGGGAGATCCCGTGCTCGTAGGCCATCCGAACGCTTTCGATGTGCTGCCCGTCCGCCAGCCGGTAAAGGTACTTCACCGTCCCGTCCAGCTGGGAGACCAGCTTCCGCTCCACCGTAAGGCTCGTGATGGTGCAGTTTTCCTTCAGCTGCTCCCTCAAAGAAGCCGGAAGATTCGTCATTTCGTTGAAGGAGAGCACCCGTTTCTCATGGAGCCAGGAAAAGATCTGTTTTGCCCGGAATTTCGGCTGTTTGAGTTCCGTTAAAAAACTTTCCAGCTCCGGGATCGTCATGGATTTGATGTCGATCATGGGTTCTCCCTCCCTTCTTCCCTGCGTTTTATCCGTGCCACGAAAAACCCGTCAAAACCGCCCTCCATAGGCATCAGGGTCTTCCGGCAGCAGCTTTCCCCCAACACCTTCCGAACTGTTTCCGGAAAAGGCTCCGGCGAAAATTCCGGATGCGTTTTTAAAAATCGGTCCACCACTTCCTCATTTTCTGCCCGATTCAAAGAACAGGTGGAATAAACGAGGGTGCCGCCGGGCTTTACATACCGGGCGCCGTTTTCTAAGATCGCCAGCTGAATGGGCGGCAGCCCTTCCAGCTCTTCTTCCGATTTGTACCGGATCTCTGGCTTCCGCCGGATGATCCCCAGCCCCGAGCAGGGTACGTCGCATAAGACCCGGTCGGCAAGCCCCAGCTCCGGCCGGAACTTCGTCGCATCGCCGGCTCCTGCCTGAATGCAGCGGATTCCCAGCCGCTCTGCCCCCTTGCGGATCAGCTCCACCCGGGAAGAATGAAGGTCAAAGGAAAGAAGCTCCCCTTCGTCCCCCATCAGCTGGGCAACGGTAAAGCTCTTGGATCCGGGAGCGGCGCAGAGGTCGAAGATTCGCTCCCCCTTCTTCGCCCCCACCGCCCAGGCGCACAGCTGGGACGCCGTATCCTGAATGGTAAGGAGCCCTTCCCGAAAGGCAGCAAGCTCCGAAACGCTCCCCGTCTCCGACAGTTCCAAGCAGTCCGGCAGCGTTTCGTGAGGCACGACCCGCACCCCATCTTTTTCAAGGGAAGCGATGACCTCTGCCGCCGTGCAGCGGAGGGTGTTGACCCGTCCGTGCAGGGGCGGCCGCCCCAGGCAGGCTTTGGCAAGCTCCACCGCCGTTTCCGGCGAATAATCCTTTGCCCAACGCTTTAAAATCGGCAAAGGCATGGAAAACTCGATGCTGGCCCGCCTAAGCGTATCGCCTTCCGGCAGCTCCACCCGGCGCCCATCCCGCAAAAAGCTCCGCAGCACGCCGTTTACAAAGCCTGCCGCACTCTTTTTCCGGGATTTTTTGATCAGCTCCACGCTTTCGTTGACCGCCGCCGACTGCGGGATCCCGTCCATATAAAGCAGCTGGTAAAGCCCCAGCTCCAGCGCGACCACCACTTCCGGATCAAGAGAAGCGAGCTTCTTTTTCGTATACTTTTCAATGAGATAACTAAGCGTCAGCTTCCGCTCCAACACCCCGTAAAAGAGGTTCGCCGCCAGCTGCCGCTCTCTCGGCTCCGGGTTTTCCGCCTTCAGAAGGGCGTCTAATGTCAGATTGGAATAGCTCTTCGCCGTCTCCATCCGGAGCAGCGCCTGAAAAGCCAGCTTTCTTGCCTTCATCTTCTCTGGTCCCGATTCCGCAATGCTAAGAGCCGCAGCAGGTTTGCAAAAGCGACAATCAGCGCCGCCACATACGTCATGGCTGCCGCCGCAAGGACTTTTTTGGCGCCCTTCAGCTCGTCTTCGTCTAAGATCCGATCCTCCCGCAGGGTGCAGATGGCACGATGGCTGGCGTTGAATTCCACCGGCAGGGTCAGAAGCTGAAACAGCACCACGGCGCAGAAGAGGAGGATCCCCACTTCCGTCAGCAGCGGAAAGCCTAAGATAATGCCGAGGATCGCCAGCGGCCATGCGATGCTGGAACCGATCTGAGTAATGGGGATAAAGGCGTTGCGGACCTTGATGGGGAAATATCCCACCCCGTACTGGATGGCGTGTCCCACCTCGTGAGCCGCCACCCCCAGCGCCCCCACCGAAGTGGAGTTGTAGGTGCTGTCCGACAGGCGGATCACGTCCTCTTTCGGGGAATAGTGATCCGTCAGCTCCCCTGCCACCCGCTCGATGCGGATGTGCTGGAGGCCGTTTTCGTCAAGGATCTGCCGTGCCAGCATGGCGGCTGTGTAGCCTTTCCGGTTGGGCACCCGGTTGTAGCGGGCAAAGGTGGATTTCACCTGGATCTGTGCGATCAGGGAAATGATCATCGCCGGGATAACGAGTATCCAATAGTAATAGTCCATAACGCCCCCGTCCTTTCCGTCCGGGCTTAGCCCAGGACTTCGTTCTTGCCGGGTTTCTTGCCCCGCAGGAATTCCTCGCCGGACATCTTCCGGCTGCCTTCATACTGAACTTCCGTCAGCTCGACCGCTCCCTCGCCGCAGGCGACGATGAACCTCTTCGGATCTAAGAGCTGCCCCGGCTCGCCCTTTCCGGCAACCAGCCGGCTCCGATAGACCTTCATCCGCTTTCCCTGATAAACCGTATATGCCGCCGGCCAGGAAGAAAGACCCCGGATCTGGTTATGGATCTCCGCCGCCGGCTTTGAAAAATCAAGCAGCGACATCTCCCGGGTCAGCATAGGAGCACGGGTGACTTCCGCATCGTTTTGCGGCTCCGGATGAAGCTCCCCCTTCTCCGCCTTTTCCACGGTGGAGATCAGAAGCTCCGCTCCCAGTCGGGAAAGCCGGTCGCGAAGCTCGTCGGCGGTCTCGTCCGGCCCGATCTCCAGAGAAGCCTTCTCCAGCATATCGCCGGTATCGATGCCCTCGCCCATATACATGGTGGTTACGCCTGTGACCTTCTCGCCGTTTAAGATCGCCCACTGGATGGGCCCCGCCCCCCGGTATTTGGGAAGCAGGGAAGCGTGGACGTTGATGCACCCAAACTTCGGCAGGTCGAGAACGTTTTTGGGCAGGATCTTTCCGTAAGCCACCACAACGATCAGCTCCGGATCCAGTGCCTTCAGCTCCTCGAACACCGCCTCATCCCGCATCGAACCTACAAAATCAATATAAAACAGATAATTAAAAGGCTTCGACGGTATCGGTCTGCTCTCGAGCTTCGTGAGATTCAGCCCCAGCGCCGCGAAA
>USLH01000070.1 GCA_900555435.1 uncultured Oscillospiraceae bacterium
TCAAGGTTCCTGCATTCTTAGGCTCCAGCTTCGCTTTCCTCGGCGGCTTTTCCGCAGTTTCCCAGCTGGATGAAGGCATCTTCGCCGGCATGACCGGCGAGCAGAAGCTCCCCTACGCTTTAGGCGGCGTAGTCGTAGCCGGCCTTCTCTATCTGGTCTTTGCTCTGATTATTAAGCTGGTGGGCGTCAAGCGGGTCATGCGCTTCCTGCCCCCCGTGGTCACCGGCCCCATCATCATTTCTATTGGCCTGATCCTTGCAAGCAGCGCCGTGAGCAACGCTTCCGGCTGCTGGTGGCTGGCGGCTCTGTCCCTGCTGGTCATCATCGGCTGCAACATCTGGGGCAAGGGCATGATCAAGATTATCCCCATCCTCATGGGCGTGGTCGTTCCCTATGCACTGGTGCTGATCCTTTCCCTCTGCGGCGTCATCAGCCCCGACAGCGGCGCTTATGTGAACCTTGAAGCTGTGAAGACCGCTCAGGTCGTAGGCCTGCAGCAGTTCATGCTTCCCAAGTTCAACCTCACCGCCATCCTGGTCATGGCGCCCATCGCCATTGCAACCATGATGGAGCACGTCGGTGACATTTCCGCTATCAGCGCGACCACCAAGAAAAACTTCGTTCAGGATCCCGGCCTGCACCGCACCCTGCTGGGCGACGGCCTTGCAACCAGCCTTTCCGCTATGATCGGCGGCCCTGCCAATACCACTTACGGCGAAAACACCGGCGTGCTTGCCCTCTCCAAGGTGTATGATCCCCGTGTGGTCCGGATCGCAGCCGGCTTCGCCATTATCCTCTCCTTCAGCCCCATGTTTGCGCAGATCATTCACTCCATCCCCTCCGCTATCATCGGCGGCGTTTCCTTCATCCTTTACGGCATGATCTCCGCCATCGGCGTCCGCAACGTGGTGGAAAACCAGGTCGACCTTTCCAAGAGCCGCAACGTCATCATTGCGGCAGTGATCCTGGTCAGCGCCCTTGGCTTCTCCGGCGGCCTGACCTTCACCATCGGTACCACTACCGTTACCCTGACCAGCTTAGCCATTGCTGCGATTTTGGGCATCGCCCTGAATGCGATCCTTCCCGGCAAGGACTATCAGTTCAACGATGAGGAGCCGAACCCCTCCAAGCCCTCTAAGCCCCTGACCGTTACCGGCGGCAACGAGAACGAATAAGAGAAAATTTGCCGCACGGAGCGTTTGAAGTCTCTGTGCGGCATTTTGCTAAACGAGGGTGACTTATGTCGTCATGCAAATGCGTTATATCTGTATTTGCAAAAAGTCATATAATAAAATTATAATTGCATGACGGAGATGACAGCATGCGCAAGTTCAAAATACCGGCGGTTCCGCCGACTACCAATAAATCCATTCGCTTTCCCAACGATGTGATCGAACAGGTGGAGGCGGCGATCCAGGGCAAGGACTGCACGTTTTCGGCTTTTGTGGTCGAAGCGGTTCGGGTCGCCTTGGAAAGTCTGGAAGAGGAATGAAGCCCGCCCGTCCTTTTTTACGACCGCTGGCTTTGATCGGCGGGGCATTTTCCGCCGGGCTTCTGGCGGCGTCTTTCCTGAGTTTTGAACAACTCCTCTGGTTTTGCGGCGCAATGGGGATCCTTTGCGCCGTGAGCGGAGCTTTGACCTTTTTCCGGAAGGAATTTTCCCGCAGGGCGGCGGTGCTTCTTTTGAGCATCGGGGCTGCTGCGGGATTTTCGCTTTTGGGGCGAAGCGCCTACTTGAGCACCGCTCGGTTTGCCGGACAGGAGGCAGAGTTTTCCGGGATGATCCAAGCGGTTTCCGGTGGAGACGCTGCTTCTTACTTGCTGAAAACGGAAGGTGGGGATCTGCCGGTTGGAACGAAAGTGCTGCTTTACAGCCGGAACGCCCCGGAATTTTCCGAAGGGGAACGGGTCACGGTGAAATTGACCCTGAACGAGGATCCGCCTACCCGCAGCCAGATGGGGAAAGGGGCGGATCTGACGGGTTTTCTTTCGCCCGGTTCCATGCAGCTTTTAAGGGAAGCCTCCGGGCCGATCCGCTGGCGGACGGCGTTGAAAGAAGCGCTTCGCCAAAGGCTTTCTCTCCCCCTCAGCCGGGACGCCGCCGCTTTTTATGAGGCGGTGCTCTTAGGGGACGGAGACGCCTTATCCGATGGGCTGCGGGAGAGCTTTTCGGCGGCCGGGGTCTCCCATGTGCTCTGCATTTCCGGGCTGCACATTTCCCTGCTGGCGGCAGCGATCCAGTGGCTGTTCCGCCGGCTGTTCGGCTGGGGGAAGACTTCTTATCTGCTGACCATCGGGGTCACGGGACTTTTCGTCTTTTTCACCGGAGGTGCGCTTTCCTCCCTTCGGGCGTGGATCATGGCAGCCTTTGCCCTTTCGGCGGACGCTTTCTATCGGGACTATTCTCCGGAAAATGCCTTGGGCGGGGCGGTGACCCTGCTTTGTCTTCTGGATCAGCGGGCGGTGTTTCAGGCGGGATTCTGGATGTCCGTGCTGGCGACCATGGCGCTTTTCACTCTCTCGCCTGCCATGAACGAAGGCCTTCTCCGGCGGCTTCCGGAGAAGGTGCGGAAGCTTCCGCCGGTTCATGGCGGGCTCCGCATTCTTTGCAGCAGCCTTGCGGTGGAGCTTTGCTGCCTTCCGGTCTTCTTTTTCCGGAACGGCAGCGTCCCGCTTCTGTCGCCGTTTGTGAACCTGCTGATCCTGCCGCTCTTTCCTCTTCTGATGGCAGGCGGCGGGATCTGCCTGCTGGGCGGATGGACGGCGCCCTTCGGGAAGCTCCTGAGCCGGATCCTTTCTCTTTTCTTCTCCCTTCTGAAGGTGCTGCCCGGAGCGGCAGTCCCGCTGGGGCTTCCCGGATTCTGGATCTGTTTGGGTACGGCGGCGGTGTTAGTGGGAGTTTCCCGTCTTGGAAGGCCGAAACGGACGGGATTGGCGCTCCTTCTTTCCGTGATCCTGTTTCTTGCGGGAGGAATCAGCGGCTTTGTCGGCGGATGGGGATGCCTGATGGTGGCGGAGGCCTCCGCCGGGGAGGGCGGTAGTTTGGCGCTCACTTCCGGTGGTCGGGCCGTTGTTCTTGGCTGTGGCGGGAGTAATTCAATTGGTCGGAAGACCGGCGCTTATCTTCGGAGCATCGGTGCTTCCCGGATCGAACTTCTCATCGTTCCGGAGGAGAACCGGCGGCTGATGAGCGGCGTTTCCGATCTGGCCCGGCGGGTGCCGGTGGAACAGCTTTCTTCGGACAGCGAGAGCAACTGGTACCAGACAGCTTCGGAAAATCCCGGCGTCCGGAAGCTTTTGCCCCTGATCTCGGAAAAAGGCGTGCTCCTTGGGCGTTTCCCCTTCCGCATTGCGAGAGTGGAGGGCTTCACACGGATCGGCGTTCTTGCGAACGGGAAGCGGCTTCTTTTCCTTTCCCGGAAGGACCCGCTGGCGGAGAGCCTTTCCAAAGAAGCGGACTGCACCGTTTTCTACGATGAAATTTCCCAAAAGGATGGAATTTCCTCCGGGGAGTATGCTATAATAAGAAAAGACCCGGCTTGGACGGACGGGTTTTCTGAAATCGGAGAAAACTACATGCCGCAATGGACCTGGAAGGCGCTTCCCGACGGGCAGATCAGCGGCTGAGGGAGCTTATATGCCAATTGTTACCGACGCCGAGCTGGGCCGTGCCCTGAGGCAGAACGAGCTGAGCCCGGTGTATTTCCTTTATGGGAAAGAGGTCTATCTTTCCCAGATCTGCCTCCAGCGGATCGTGGAAAAGGTGGTGCAGAAGGGAACGGAAGCTTTCAACCTCCAGCGCTTCGACGGAGCGGAGCTGGACATGACTTCCCTGCAGATCGCAGAGGAAGGGATGCCCATGATGGCGGAGAAAAAGTGCATCGTCCTTATGAACCCCAATCTGGAGAAGATGCGGAAGGAAGACTTTGACTCGCTTCTTGCCATTGTCAAGGATCCGAACCCCGCTTGCATTTTTATCGTTTATGTCAGTGTGTTTGAGATCAACTTAAAGAAAATGGCCCGTGCCCGCCGCCTTGCGGAAGCAGTGGGAAAGGTGGGGACGGCCGCCGAATTTGCGCCCCGGACCCAGGGGGATCTGGTCAAGTTCCTGAAAGCCCGCTTCCAGAAAGCGGGGATCACGCTGGAGACCCCGGTGGCGAACGCCCTGATCCAGCGGTGCGGCACCTCTCTGGAGATCCTGTCCAGCGAATCGGACAAGCTCATCGCCTATAAAGGAGAAGGGACGGTCACCCGGGAAGACGTGGAGCTGGTCACCCGGAAAAGCCTGGAAGCGTCGGTCTTCGATTTAAGCAAGCGGATGCTTCAGAACAACTATACCGGCGCTTTTACCCTTCTGGAGGAGCTTTATGCCCTTCGGGAGGAGCCCATCGCCATTTTGGGGGCATTGAACGGTGCTTTTTTGGATCTGTACCGGGCGAAGACCGCCATGCTGGCGTCTAAAACAGCCGAGGATGTGGCGGCGCTTTTCCCCTCTTACCGGGGGAAGGAGTTCCGGATCCGGAATGCGTTCCGGGATGTCTCCAAATATTCCGTCACCGCCCTGCGGGGGTGCCTGAAGATCCTTTCGGATACCGACGTGGAGCTGAAATCCACCCGCTGCGACGACAAGGCGGCGGTGGAGCAGGCCGTGGCGGCGATCCTTGATCTTTCTCATTCCGAAGGAGGTCGGAGGATCCTATGATCAAATGCAGAATGCCCGTGATTGTGGAGGGCAAATACGATCGGATCACCCTGTCCGCCCTGCTGGATGGGACGATCCTTGAAACGGGGGGCTTCGGCATCTACCGGAACAAGGAGCTGATGGAGATGCTCCGGGTCATGGCGAGGAAGACCGGCATCGTGGTGCTGACCGATTCCGATGCCGCTGGGTTCCAGATCCGAAACCACATCCGTTCCGCCATCCACGAAGGGACGATTGTAGATGTGTACATCCCCGACGTTTACGGAAAAGAGCGGCGGAAGGCTGCCCCTTCCAAGGAAGGAAAACTGGGAGTAGAGGGACTTTCCCCTGCCCTGCTGGAGGAAGCCTTCCGGAAAGCGGGGGTGGGAACGGAGCAAGTGGAGCGCCGGGGCGAGCCGGTGACCAAAACGGATCTGTACCTCTGGGGTTTCAACGGCACGGACGGTGCGGCGGAGCACCGGCGGGAGCTGCTTTCAAAGCTGGGGTTCCCGGCACGGATGTCTACCAATGCCCTGCTAGGTGCAATCAACGTGCTGTATAATAGAGAAGAATTCACCGAATGGTTAAACAATTGGTTCCCGGAGGAGGAAAATGAAGAAACAAAACGCTGAAGCTGCGCTGGAAGCGCTGAAAAAAGCGCTGAAACGGGGCGATGAGGTAGGAGCCTATCTTTGCTGCGGTCAGCTTCTTGGGGAGCTGCTGGCACTCTGCTACCCTGCCGATGCTCCGCCTTTAGGGGAGCGTTTTGTCAGGCTCCCCGAAACGGAGCTGGGGCAGAAGCTCCGCCCGAATCTGGAAGCATATGCAAGGCTTTGCCGTCGGCTGGACGGCGTTTCCCCCGATCGGGATCCGGAAACCTATCCCCAGGTGGCTGACGCCTGCCGGCTTCTGAGCCGGATCGTTCAGGAATAAGGAGCAACGTACATGGTCTTTTCGAGTATCACCTTTCTTTTTGCCTTTCTTGCGGCGGTGCTGCTTCTTTATTTTGTCTGCCCGCTGAAGGGGAAAAACTGGCTGCTGGCTTTGTCCGGGCTGGTCTTTTACGCCTGGGGCGAGCCGGTCTATATCTTTCTCATGCTGTTTTCCACGCTGGTGGACTATACGGCCGGGCGGGTCATCGACCGGTATCGGGATCATCCCGGGATCCGGAAGGCGGCGCTGATTGTCTCCATCGTCATCGAGCTGTCGCTGCTGGGCGTATTCAAGTACAGCGCCCTTCTCATCAATACAATAAACGGGATCTTCGGGCTGCAGCTTTTTAACCCGAACCTTCCCCTGCCGGTGGGAATCTCCTTCTACACCTTCCAGAGTATGTCCTACGTTATCGATCTGTACCGTGGGGACACGAGGGTGCAGAAAAATTATGTTTATTATCTGGCTTATGTGAGTATGTTCCCCCAGCTGGTGGCGGGGCCTATCGTCCGGTACGAGGACATCGCCCGGGAAATGGAATCCCGCACGGTCACCCTTTCCAAAATCGGCGAGGGTGCGTTCCAGTTTGCCGTGGGGCTTGGGAAAAAGGCGCTGCTTGCCAACAACATCGGACAGCTCTGGACGCAGATCAAGGAGGTCTCCGGCGACCGTATGCCGGCGGCGACGGCGTGGCTCGGGATCTTAGCCTTTACCTTTCAGATCTATTTTGACTTTTCCGGCTATTCGGATATGGCCTGCGGCATGGGGCGGATGCTGGGCTTCACCTTCCCGGAAAACTTCCACTTCCCCTATATGGCGAAATCCATCACCGATTTCTGGCGGCGGTGGCACATCACCCTCAGCACCTGGTTCAAAAACTACGTCTACATTCCTCTGGGCGGCAATCGGAAGGGCCTGCCCTGCACCATCCGGAACCTGCTGATTGTCTGGCTGCTGACCGGGCTCTGGCACGGCGCCAGCTGGAATTTCGTTTTCTGGGGGCTTTATTTCGGCGTGCTCCTCATCATTGAGAAATTTTTCCTCGGAAAGTTTCTTGAGAAGCTCCCCGGCTGGGTGCAGCGGATCTATGCGTTCTTATTGGTGGTTTTCGGATGGGTCTTCTTTGAACTGGAGACGCCTGCTTCCATCTGGACGTATTTCCGGTGGCTCTTCGGGGCAGGCGGGCTCTGGGACGAGCATTCCGGCTACCTGCTGCTGACCTTCGGGCTGCTGCTGGTCCTCTGTTTCCTCGCTTCTAACGACTGGTTCTCCCGGCTCTGCAAAAAGGCGGAGGAGAAGTGGAGCGGGTTTTCCTATCTGCGGCTGGTGTGGATGGCGGTGCTTCTGATCGCATCGATGGCGTTTTTGGTGAACGCCACCTATAACCCGTTTTTGTATTACCGGTTCTGAGGAGGGCTGACCCATGAAACTGCTTCAAAAAACCCGGGTCGACCGGATCGCTGCGGTGCTGTTTTTGCTTTTGCTGTTCGGCGGCTCGATCGCAACCTATGCGATTCCGAAGCCTGCTTTTTCGGAAAATGAAAATAAGTATCTGGCGGAGTTTCCCCGCTTTACCGTTTCTTCCGTCCGGAACAAGACCTTTATGACCGGCTTTGAGGATTACTCCGCCGATCATGTTCCGGCCCGTTCCGGCTGGATCGGGCTGCAGACCCGGCTGCTTCTGCTATTAGGGCAGAAGGAGATCAACGGTGTTTATGTGGAGAAGGACCGGCTTCTGGAGCGGGTGGATCCCCCTTCCGGAAAGAACGTGGCAAACTCCGTTCTTGCGATGAACCAGTTTGCAGAGCGGTTTGACGGCGCCACCTATCTGATGCTGGTGCCCACGGCAGCCGAGATCTATCGGGACACCCTTCCTGCCGGCGCCCCCACCCTTTCCCAGCGGACGACCATCGATGAGGTCTACAAAAAGGTGGAAAAGATCACCACGGTGGACGCCTACGCTTCCTTAAGCGCCAACCGGGAGCAGTACCTCTATTACCGTTCCGACCACCACTGGACGTCCCGGGGGGCTTATCTGGGCTACGGGGCGCTTTCGGCGAAGATGGGCTACACGCCGGTGCCGTTGGATCGGTTCAACGTGGAGCACGCAAGCCATAGCTTCCGGGGGTCGCTTTACAGCAAGATCATTTACGACGGCGTGGAAGCGGATACCATCGATTTGTACTCCTATCCTTCCGGGGCGGAAGTCACCGGCGTTTCCGTTTACGACGGGACGAACTGGACGGAGCGGGACAGCCTTTACTGTCGGGAGTTTCTGGAGAAAAAGGATCAGTATTCGGTCTTTTTGGGGCAGAACCAGCCCATCGTCACCGTTACGACCAATGCCCCTAACGACAACAGCCTCCTGATCTTCAAGGATTCGTATACCCATTCGCTGGTGCCCTTTCTGGCGCTTCATTACCGGAAGATCACGTTGGTGGATCTTCGGTATCTGGTGGTGCCGTTTGAGCGGCTGGTGGATCTTTCCGAGTACGATCAGGTGCTTTTTTGCTACAACGCAAAGACCTTCGTGGATGAGGATAACGTCCGGAAGGTGAATGTGACCCCGTAAAAACAAAAGAAAAAACCCGTCTGCCCCGAAAGGACAGACGGGTTTTTTAATCGATAGTTCAGCCGATGTGCTCGAAGAGGGAGGTGACCATCTTGGTGGCGAAATCGGTAGCAATCTTCACCTTGTCGTCGGTGAGCTTGCCTGCGCCGAAGAGACCCTTCTTGATCTCAACACCCTGAATGCCGGCAACGGTCACGTTGTTGGCTTTGAAGATGTCAGCCAGCTCGCCGATGTCGTTGCTGCCGTCGTTGGACAGAGGGATGACGGCCACGTTGGAAGCACGCTCGGTGGACAGATCCTTGCAGAAGTCGATGAGCTGCTTTGCCTTCTTGCCGTAGTTGTCGAATACGATGATGACCAGCTTCTCGTTCTGGCAGGGATATGCAGGGGGGATCTGGTCGCATTTACATTTGAAGGTACGACCGACAGCAGTGGCTACAGCTTCGGCGTTTCCTTTTCCGTTCTTGGAGAAATAGAGTACTTGCATTTTCATGGTGAGATCGTCCTTTCATCTTCCGTTATCCCGGAGCAGCCTATCCCCTCGGAAGGTTGTTCTGGTGTATTTTTATACAATACTTTCAGTTTAACACGAAATATGTCGTTTGTCAAAAAGAATCTGTAAACATTCAGTGAAATCAAGCGAGGGTGGTAAAATTTTTTCAGAAAACTTAGACAGTTTGCCGAAAAAGCCCCCGATGGGTCAACGTTTCCATGCCAAGGGCGAAAAGAGCATCAGCATGGGGAACAGCTCCAACCGTCCCGCCAGCATATCAAAGATCAGAGCGATTTTTGAGAGAATGCTGAGATCGCCGAAGTTTCCGGCAGGGCCGACGATCCCCAGTCCAGGACCGACGTTGTTCAGGCAGGCCGCTACCGCCGTGAAGGAAGAAGTAAAGTCGAGAATGGGATCCAGAGCTAAAACGAGGAAGGAGAAGGCAAAGACGATGGTATAGACGATGAAGTAAGCGCCGACTCCGCTGAAGACCTCCTGATCCACGGTCTTTCCTTCAAATTTGATGGAGTTTACCGATCGAGGGGAGATCATGTGCTTTAGCTCTTTTTTTGCTACTTTTCCTAGGATCAGCAGCCGGGAGACCTTGATGCCGCCGCCGGTGGAGCCGGCGCAGGCACCGCAGAACATGAGGCAGACCAGAATGACCTGCGAAAAGAGCGGCCAGTGGTTGAAGTCCGCCGTGGCGAAGCCGGTGGTGGTGATGATGGAGGTGACCTGGAAGAAGGCGTACCGGAGGGAGCTGCCGACGGAGCCATAGATGTGGTAGATATCCGCTGCGATCAGGACAGTGGAAACGCCGATGATCCCCAGGTACCACCTAGCCTCCTGGCAGCGGAAGGCCTGTCCCACCGCACCGATGAGGATGAGATAAAAGACGTTGAAGTTGATGCCGAAGAGCACCATGAAAACGCTGATGACTACGTCCGCATAGGCGCTGTCATAGAAGGCAATGCTGGAGGATTTGATGCCGAAGCCGCCGGTGCCCGCCGTGGAGAAGGCGTTCAGGACACTGTCAAAAATGGGCATCCCGCCTAAGGCAAGGAGGATGAACTCAATGAGAGTAAGGCCGAAGTAGATGCCGTAAAGGATCCGGGCGGTGAGCTTCATCTTGGAGACCAGCTTCCCGACCTGCGGGCCGGGGGATTCTGCCCGGAGGATGTACATGGACTGGGAATCGTTGTCCGAATTGGGGAGCAGCGCCATCAGAAAGACCAGCACTCCCATGCCGCCGACCCAGTGGGTGAAGCTCCGCCAGAAAAGCATCCCGTGGGACAGTTGTTCCACTTCAAAAAGAATGCTGGATCCGGTGGTGGTGAAACCGGAGACCGTTTCAAATAAAGCGTCCAGAAAGCTTGGAATCTCCCGGCTGATCCAGAAAGGCAGCGCCCCGAAAAGGGAGACAACGATCCAGCTCAAAGCGACAATGAGGAAACCTTCCCGGGTGTAGATATGCCGGTTGCGGGGCTTTTTGAAAGAGAGGGCAAGACCGCCGCCTGCCAGCAGGAGGATGGGGATCAAAAAGGCCAGAGCCGTGGGCTCCCGATAAAGAAAGACCACGAAAAGCGGGAAAAGCATCAGCCCGCTGCAAATGAGCATGACCCGCCCCAGCAGGTATAAAATCATGCGTCCGTTCATGGAAGCTCCTTTCTCAGAGCAGAATGTCGCTCAGATCCCGGAGGTACTGATTGGCGGTGACAACGATCACCGAGTCCTTTGCCTCCAGCCGGTCATCGCCCCGGGGAATGATGATCTTCCCGCCCCGGATGATGCAGGCGATGAGGACGTTGGGCTTGGTTTTCAGATCCTTTAAGGGGATGCCCGTAAATTTCGCCGCTTCACCCACGATGAACTCCAGAGCTTCCACCTGCCCGTCCACCAGCTTATAGAGGGTCTGGACGCTGCTGCCGGCGGAATTGTGCATGGCACGGACGTAGCGAATGATCCGGTTGGCTGCTACGGTTTTGGGGGAGACGATGGTGTCAAGGCCGATGTTTCCCAGCATTCCTAAGAAGGAGAGCCGGTTCACCTTGGTGACCACCTTGTCGGCATTCAGGGTCTGGGCATACATGGAAATGAGGATGTTTTCCTCATCCATGCCGGTAAGGGTCACCACGGCATCTACGTCGTTGATGCCTTCCTGAAGCAGCAGGGACTGTTCCGTGCCGTCACCGTTGATAACGGTGGCTTTGGGCAGCCACTCGCTGAGGGCGTGGCACCGCTGCCGGTCCCGTTCGATGATCTTTACCTGCATCCCGGCGTCCAGAAGCTGGGCCGCCAGATAGTGGGCGATCTTCCCTCCGCCGATGATGAGGACGCTGCGGGCCTTGGCTTTATAAATGCCGATGACCTTGAAGAAAGCCGCCAGCTCCGAATGGGAGGCGGTGACATGGATCTTGTCGCCGGCTTTGATGACGAAGTTCCCGTCGGGGATGATGATCTCGTCCCCCCGCTGTACGGCGCAGACCAAGATCTTCACCCGGATCCGATCCGGAAGGGAGTAAAGGTGCACGCCGTCCAGAATGCTTCCGGGCTTTACCTTGATCTCTGCCAGCTCCACCCTGCCCCGGGCGAAGGTTTCGATGTTGATGGCAGAGGGGAACCGCAGGGTGCGGCAGATCTCGGTGGCTGTTTCCATTTCCGGGTTCACCGCCATGCTGAGCCCCAATTCCTCCCGGAGGAAGGAAAGCTGCTGGGAGTATTCGGGGTTCCGGACCCGGGCAATGGTGTGGCGGGTGCCGATCTTTTTGCTGACCATGCAGCTTAAGATGTTCAGCTCATCGGAGGAGGTGGCAGCGATGAGCAGGTCGGCTTTATTAGCCCCGGCCTCCAGAAGGACGCTGCAGCTGGCTCCGTTTCCGCTGATGCCCATAACGTCGAAGCGGTTGACCATTTCCTCTACGACCTGAGAGTCCTGGTCGATGACGACCACATTGTGGCCTTCTTTTGAGAGATGCTCGGTCAGCGTTGCACCGACTTTTCCGTCTCCTACGATAATGATTTTCATTTTTAGTCTCCGTGTTTCCAAAACGTTTTGAAAAATCAGGCGGGCCCCGCACTTCAAATCGTACACAGACCCGCATTATCGTCATTATAGCATAGCTTTCTGAAAGCCGCAAGGGCTGGGGAAAAGTTTTTTGGGGAGCGGCGCTGTCAAAAATGGATCTTTCCGGGATTTTGTTTTAAAA
>USLH01000071.1 GCA_900555435.1 uncultured Oscillospiraceae bacterium
CCTTCAGCGTTTCACCAGTAGAGGGTGTGGAAGACGGGGTGCCGGAAGGGGTCGAAGAGGGTTGAGAAGAGGACGATGGGGTAGACGAAGGGAGCTGAGAAGGGATACCGGAGGAAGGGGAGGACGAGGGCGCAGACGAAGACTCCGAAGTGGTGAAGGAGCTCTCCGAAGGGGGAGGAGTAGAGGGGGTGCTGCTGGGAGAAGAAATCGGGTGGGAAGAGCTGCCCGAAGAGGACGAAGCGGAGGAGGCACTCCCGGAAGAAGCATGGGAGCTTTCCGGAGTGTTCCTGCTGCTCTCCGGGATGGGGAGCTCTTCCGAAGAGGCGTCGGAAGGATCCGACGTGTCCTCAGAGGAATCCATGGAGGGGAGCAGGTCAAAGTCCAGAGGAGATTCCCCGATATCCGGGCGGGAAGGCCCGGAGGAGACGGCCTCCACCTCATTTGCGGCGGCAATGGCGCCGGTGGAAAAAACGGCGGACACCGTTAAGCCGGAGGCGGCTAAAATTGCCGCCAGAACCAGAAGATACGTTTTGCGCATAGCCTTGCTTCCTTATTCGCCGTCTTCGGTGGAGATAGAAGGGGCATCCATGGGGCTGTCCCCGCCTTCCGGAGAAGAGGGCTCGCCGGGAGTGGGCTCTTCCGGCGAGGAGTCAGATTCCGGAGCGGAAGAGGATTCAGAGGGAGCATCCGTAGAAGAAGGATTCGGTTCAGAAGATTCCACCGGGGCAGAGCTTTCTTCGGGAATAGGAGGCTCCACAGAGGATTCGGAGGAAGGCTCGGAGGAGGCCGCCGGGGCGGAAGATTCCGGAGTGGAGGAGCTGGGGGTGGAGCTGGGCTTGGAGGGGACCGGCTCGGTCTCCACATAGAAGCTGGAAAAGTTCTCCCAGTCGCCGAAAGCGCCGCTTCCGTTTAAAAAGTCGTCAAAATCGTCCTTGGAGGGCTCGTGGGATTCCTCGGAGGAAGAGGCGTCCGGGTCGGGGGAAGAGGGGGAGAAGCCCTTAGAGGTAGTGGACACGTTTTCAAAAGAAGCGCCGATCAGCAGGGTCAGGCCGCAGAGAGCAAGAATCAGCGCCAGAAGCTGGAGCCAGATGTTCTTGAGGACGGCGTTGCAGATTTTTTTGAACATAGAGGTTCTTCCTTTCTCAATAGCGGCTGGGTCTGATGCGGTTTTCGTTGACGACGGCGTTTTCCACGTCCACCTCCGCACTCTCGCCGGGGCGGACCTTCCGGGCAACAATGCAGACCTTGGTGTTATACCGGTCGTTGGCGCAGGTCTGGATGGTCAGGAACTGGTCGGAGGTGTTAACATCCACGGTGGTCAGGAAAAAGCTGCGGGCGGTGATCTCGTCGATGTACCACTGGATCCGCTCTTCGTTTTTGGTGCGGACAAAATTGAAGTAGTTGAAGACCTCACCGATGCTGGAATCCGTGGTGGCTTCAAAGCAGGAGATCACCTTCCACTGGCTTTCTTCGCAGACGGTGTCAAAGGTGATGATCGGGGTGGTCTTATAAAACTCCAGATCCCGGTACTCCAAAAGGCTGTGGAACATGGCGCCAGAGTTCCAGTTGTGGCCGTAGATCAGAGTATTGGTGTTGAGCTCCGGGGTGATTTCGTTGCGGAAGTCCATGAAGGGGGTGCCTAATGTATCGTAGTCCCCTTCAAAGGAGTGGTCTAAGTAAAAATCGTTGTCCTCACACTGGACGATGGGGAAGTTGATGTTGGTGTTGGGAATGGTGAGCCAGCCCACCAGATCCGGGTTGATGGCGTAGGCGGCGGCAAATTTTGAAAGATAGCCGTCGGGGAGGCTGCTGACCTGCTCCTCAGTCGGGGGAGTTTCCAGCGCTTCCACTGCCCGTTCGATGACCTGATTGGAGCGGATCTCGGTGACGGTGTCTTCCGAAAGCTGGATGCCTGCCCAGACTCCGGCGGCGATGGAGGCTAAAAGCAGCAGCTTTATTGCTACGTCCCCGAATTTATCCCCGGGCCACGGGAGGAAGAACTGCAAAAGCCGCAGGGGGAGGGGGATGTTGCACAGACGCCGGTAGGGGCGGATGGGGCCGAAGGCGGAAAGGCAGGACACGTCCTCTGTGAGAAAGCCGCTTAAGAGGTTTAACGCCTTATCCACGGCCTGCTGGCGCTGGCGGGCGGGATCCTCGTCGGCGGAGAAGGGGGTGGATTCGACGGAGATCCACGTCCGGGCGCCTTTGTTCACGCTAACGGCGGTGTAGATGGGGCCGCCTGCGGAGCCGGTGGCGGCGATGCCTGCGGCGGCTTTATCCCGGCGGCGGATGCCCTCCGCCATGGCGATGGCGGCTTCCTTGGAATGGACGCCGTATTTGCGGCAGACGGCGTTGGAAACGCCTGCCAGACGGTTCATGCCGTCGTTGTCCAGAACGATCACGCCGCAGCGGAAGACTTCGGAAGCCCCCTCCTCAGCGGAGAGAGCCTGCGAAAGCATTCCGTTGGTGGCGGCTTCCGCGGCCGCCACCCGGAGCTTTTTCTGCTTCAGGGCATCGATCAGGCGGGAAGCCGGAGTTTGCAGGTTTTCTTCCATAGTGCGCCTCCTTTTTTAGTGGAGAAACAGGGAAAACAAAACGGTCATCAGCCCGCAGACGCCGATGGCGATGCTGCTCATGGCGCCTTCCGCTTCGCCAAGCTCCAACGCCTTGGAGGTGCCTACCGCATGGCTGCAGGCGCCGATGGCGAGACCGGCGGCGACGGGATCCTTGATCCGGAAGAGCTTGATGAAGAGGGGAGCCAGGATCGCCCCTAAGATGCCGGTGAAGACCACGGCCGCCACCGTGATGGAGACGATGCCGCCCAGCTGTTCGGAAACGCCCATGGCGATGGGGGTGGTGACGGATTTGGGAAGGAGGGAAACGGTCACCTTCTCATCCAGCTTAAAAAGCCGGCAGAGGAGCCAGACGCTTCCCATGGAGGCGGCGGAGCCTGCGGCAGAGCCGGCTAAGATGGGGAAGAGGTTCTTTTTCAGAAGATCGATCTGGCTGTAGATAGACATGGCAAGACAGGCGGTTGCGGGGGCTAAAAACATATTAATGAAGCTGCCGCCGGCCTGATAGGCTTCCAGAGGGATGCCGGTAAGCTTTAAAAAGGCGATGACTAAAAGGATGGCGATGAGCAGTGGGTTGGCGATGGGAGTGCGGAGCTTTTTATTGACCCACACGCCGAAGGCATAGGTAAGGATGCTTAAAGCCACACCGAAAAGAGGGGAGGAGAACCACTCAAGCACGGGGGGCACCTCCCTTTTTCGCTTTGGAGGCGATCCGCTTCTGGAGCCACATGGCGCCTTTTACGGTGTAGGCCGTGACGGCGAAGGTGAGAAAGGTGCTTAAGATGCAGATCGCCAGGAAGGGGAGGAGGTTCTCCCAGAGGATGCCGAAGACCTCCATCAGGGCAACACCGGCGGGAATGAAGAAGAACGCCATGTTCTGCAGGAGAAAGTCGGATTTTTCCCGGATGTGATGGGGCTTTAAAAGGCCGGTCAGAAGAAGGATGAGAAGTAAGATCATGCTGATGACGCTGCCGGGGAGGGGGAGGAGCTTTGCAAGCCCTTCGCCGACCCAGCAGATGCCGAAAACGGCAGCAATCTGAAGAAGGATTTTCATGGGTAGGTCACGTTCCTTAGGGTGGGAGATTTAATAGATGGTCTTTACGGTGATGCCGTCCACCGCCCGGCGGATCAGGGGCTCAAAGTCGAAGCGGGCTTCCGCTTTTTCGATGAAGGACAGCTTCGGCTTCGTCCGGGGGTGCTTGGGGGTGAAGACGGTGCAGCAATCCTCGTAGGGGAGGATGGAGGTCTCGTAGGTGTCGATCTGGTAGGCAATTTTGATGATCTCGGTCTTGTCCATGCCGATGAGGGGACGGAGGACTACCAGATCGGTGGAATTGTCGGTGCAGTAGAGGGCGTCCAGGGTCTGGCTTGCCACCTGTGCTAAGCTCTCGCCGGTGACCAGGGCACGGATGTCTTCCTTTTGGGCAGCTTCGGTGGCGACCCGCATCATCATCCGGCGCATGATGACGGTGAACAGCTCCTCGGGGCAGTGCTCCCGGATGGCCTCCTGCAGCTCGGTGAAGGGGACGCAGTAGAAGCGGATGGAGCCGGTGTAGGGGGTCAGCTTCTCGCAGAGGGCTTCCACCTTCTGGAGGGCACGCTCGCTGGTGTAGGGAGGAGATTGAAAATGGATGGCGGAGAGGGAAAGCCCCCGCTTTGCCATCATGTAAGCCGCCACGGGGCTGTCAAGTCCTCCGGAAATGAGGATCATGGCCTTTCCGGAGGAGGAGACGGGCATCCCGCCGGCTCCGGGGACGGATCCGGCGTGGACGTAGGAAGCAAAGTCCCGGATCTCTACGTTGACGACGACGTCGGGGTCGTGGACGTCCACGGTCAGGTGGGGGAAGGCGTCCAGAAGAGCGCCTCCCACTTCGGCGGAGATCTCGGGGGATTTTAGGGGGAACTGCTTATCAGAGCGGCGGGTCTCCACCTTGAAGGTCCTGACGGAGGAGAGAATGGGCTCCAGATAAGCGGGGGTGCTTTTGCAGATGGCATCGATGTTCTTTTCCATCACCAGCGCCCGGGAGACGGAGGCAAGGCCGAAAATTTTGGAGGCACGGTCCAAGGCTTCGTCAAAGTCGAAGGTCTCCGGATCGGCGGGCTCCAGATAGACGGTGGATTGAGCCTTCCGAATCCGGAGGTTGCCTAAATCCCGCATCCGCCAGCGGATGTTTTTTAAGAGGATGTCCTCGAAGACATTTTTGTTGAGGCCCTTCAGGGCGATCTCGCCGTATTTTAAAAGAATGATCTCGTTCATGGCCGTTCCTTTCCGTTCTTTTCAATAATGGGGCGGAGCTTTGCGATGGCGTCGGACAGGGCCGAAAGCAATGCGTCGATTTCCGCTTCGGTGGTGTCTTTGGAGAAGCTGATCCGGATGGCGGAGTCGATCTGCTCCGGGGTCAGGCCGTAGGCGGCAAGGGTGGGGCTTTTGGCGCCCTTGGAGCAGGCGGAGCCGCTGGAAACGTAGATGCTCCGTTCCTCCAGAAAGTGGAGGAGGATCTCCGAGCGGATGCCCAGGACCGACAGGTTCAAGATATGGGGCGCACCGTCAAGAGGAGAATTGACCGTGACCCGGGGAAGGGCGGAAACGCCTTCCCGGAGCCTGCGGTTCAGCGCTTCGCAGGTCTGCGCCCACGCTTTGCCGTCCCGCTGGCAGAGGAGGAGGGCTTCTTTTAAAGCTGCCGCCAGCTCCACCGCCTGGGTGCCGGGACGGAGAGCGCCTTCCTGTCCGCCGCCGTAGGCAAGGGGGGTCAGGCGGACGCCTTTTTTGACGTAGAGCACGCCGATGCCTTTGGGGGCGTAGAGCTTGTGGCCGCTGAAGGAGAGAAAGTCCAGATCCAGCCGCTTCAGGTTCAAGGGGTATTTGGCAAAGCCCTGGACGGCGTCCATGTGGATCAGGAGCTTCGGGAATTTCCGTTTCAGGGCGGGGATCAGGGTCTCATAGGGGAGGACGGTGCCGATCTCGTTGTTGACCATCAGAAAGGAGACGAGGAAGGTGTCCGAATCCACCGCTTCCAGGAAATCCTCCACGGCGAAATGACCGTCGGGGCGGGGCTTGACCCGCTTTACGGTGTAGCCCAGCTTTTCCAGATGGGAAGCGGCGTTTGCCACAGAGGAATGCTCCACGGCAGTGGTGATCAAGGTCTTGCCGTTCCGGGGGTAGGCGGCAGCCGCTCCCAGAAGGGAGAGGTTGTTGCTTTCGGTGGCGTTGGAAGTGAAATAGATAGATTCCGGCGGGCAGGAAAGAATCTTTGCAACGGTTTTCCTGGCGTCGGTGAGGATGGCTTCCGCTTCCAGTCCTTTGCGGTGAAGGGAGGAGGGGTTGCCGTAATCGGCGGTCATGGCTTTGAGACAGGCTTCCGCCGCTTCGGGGCAGACCCGGGTGGTGGCGCAGTTGTCCAGATAGATCTCCAAAGAGAGGGCTCCTTTTGTTTTGATTTTGGGTGCGGCTCGTCCGCAGAGTGATTCAATTTATTATACTACATTCCGTCGGAAATTTCCAGACGGAATGGGCAAAAAGCGGAGATTTTTCCTTTGAAAGGGCAGGCTGTCCGGTTTCTGCGGTTTACAGCTTTTAAAAGTTGTGGTATACTGATAAGGATCTTGAAGGTTTGGGGGGACAGCTTTGGAGACGGCAGAAGGAAAGAAAAATCTTCACGCCGGCCATCGGGAGCGGGTGAAGCAGCGCTTTCGGAAAGAGGGATTGGACGGCTTCGAGGATCACGAGGTCTTGGAGCTGCTCCTTTACTACGGCATCCCCCAGAAGGACGTGAACGCCATTGCCCACCAGCTGCTGGATCGGTACGGTTCCTTCGGGCAGGTGTTTGCGGCAGATTATGAGCAGCTTCTGGAAACGCCGGGCATGACGGCTTCGGCGGCGCTGCTTCTGAAGATAGTCCCCCAGCTTTCCAGGCGGTATGTGGAAGCCGTGGCGGAGAGCGTAGACGTTTTGGACAGCAGCGAGAAGATCGGAAAGTTCCTGATCCCCAAATTCCTGGGACGGACGGAGGAGGTCGTTTACCTGCTCTGTTTAAACAACGCCTGCCGGCTGCTGCGGTGCGACCTGCTTTCGGAGGGAACACTGAATGGGGCTCAGGTGGATGTGCGGCGGCTGGTGGAAATTGCCTTTCAGTGCAAGGCCATCAATGTGGTGCTGGCCCACAATCACCCTCATGGCCTGTCCCGACCGTCCTCCCAGGACATCCGCATGACCCAGAACCTGGCGCCGACCTTAAAGCAGCTGAATCTGGAGCTGCTGGATCACTTTATCGTATCCGGGAACGAGTATGTTTCCATGATGGAGCTGGGATATTTAGGCATAAAGCGGGTCAGGGATTTTGATTTTTAGAATTTCCCAAAATCCTTCGATCAACGGGGAGAAACCTCAAGCCGAAGCATTTCTCCGAAGTCTTTCTTCGGAGAAATGCTTCGGCTTGAGGTTTCTCGTTGAGGGCGGGAATTGGGAAAGCTGCATGGAAATTTTGTTCGGGAAAAGGGATTTTTGAAGGGGAAGGTCATTGAAAACTTTGAGAAAATGTGTTAAACTATCGAAAGAGAGTGTCTAACATTTGTTTGTGGGAGGGAGTCGGAGATGGAGAACCGCAGATTTGAACTGGCAGCGCCGTATCAGCCCACCGGCGATCAGCCGCAGGCCATCCGCAGCCTGACGGAAGGGGTCAGGGAAGGGATGCGGGAGCAGACGCTGCTGGGAGTCACCGGCTCGGGCAAGACGTTTACCATGGCAAACGTCATTGCAAACGTACAGAAGCCCACTCTGGTTTTAGCTCACAACAAGACCTTAGCGGCGCAGCTTTGTTCGGAGTTCCGGGAATTTTTTCCGAAAAACGCTGTAGAATACTTCGTCTCTTACTACGACTACTACCAGCCGGAGGCATACATTCCGGGGACGGACACCTATATTGAAAAGGATTCCGCCATCAACGATGAAATCGACAAGCTCCGGCACTCCGCCACCTGTGCGCTGGGGGAGCGGAACGACGTCATCATTGTGGCCAGCGTCAGCTGCATCTACTCGCTGGGTGCGCCGGAGGATTACCGGAGCATGGTGGTCTCCCTGCGGCCGGGAATGCAGATGGAGCGGGACGAGCTGCTGCGGCAGCTGGTGGATCGGCAGTACGACCGAAACGACATCAACTTCGTCCGGGGAAAGTTCCGGGTGAGGGGGGACGTAGTGGAGATCTTCCCGGCGGGAAGCGGGGACATTGCCGTCCGGGTGGAGTTTTTCGGGGACGAGATCGACCGGATCTCCGAGTTCGACCCTCTGACCGGAGCGGTGAAGGCGGTGATGAGCCATGTGATGATCTATCCCGCCTCCCACTTCATCACGCCGCCCGGGAAGCTCCATGCCGCTGTGGAGGAGATCGAGGCGGAGCTGGAGGAGCGGATCAAGTATTTCAAAGAGCGGGATATGCTGCTGGAGGCTCAGAGGATCGAGCAGCGCACCCGGTACGACATGGAGATGCTGGAGGAGATCGGCTTCTGCAAGGGGATTGAGAACTATTCCCGGATCCTCTCCGGACGGGCTCCGGGGAGCACGCCTTACACGCTGCTGGATCACTTCCCCAAGGATTATCTGATGTTCATCGACGAGTCACACGTCACCGTCCCCCAGGTGAGGGGGATGTATTTCGGCGACCGGGGGAGGAAGCAGACGCTGGTGGACTACGGCTTCCGGCTGCCCTCGGCGTTTGACAACCGGCCGCTGAATTTTGATGAGTTCAACGAGAAGTTGAACCAGGTCATCTATGTTTCGGCGACTCCCGGGCCTTACGAGCGGGAGCGGAGCCTCAATATCGCCGAGCAGGTCATCCGTCCCACGGGACTGGTGGATCCGGAAGTGACGGTGAAGCCGGTAGAGGGGCAGATCGAGGATCTGTTAAGCGAGATCAATCAGAGGACGGAAAAGAAGGAACGGGTCCTGGTCACTACCCTGACCAAAAAGATGGCGGAGGATCTGACCGACTATTTAAAGGGCATGGGGGTCAAGGTGCGGTATATGCACCACGACATCGACACCATGGAGCGGATGGAGATCATAAGGGATCTGCGGCTGGGGGTCTTCGACGTGCTGGTGGGCATTAACCTCCTCCGGGAGGGCCTGGACATCCCCGAGGTAAGCCTGGTCGCCATCCTGGATGCAGATAAAGAGGGCTTCCTCCGGTCGGAGACGTCGCTGATCCAGACCATCGGCCGTGCCGCCCGGAACGCCGAAGGGCAGGTCATCCTATACGCCGACAGCGTTACCGACTCCATGGAGCGGGCGCTGCGGGAGACGAACCGGCGGCGGGAGATCCAGATGGCGTATAACAAAGAACACGGCATCGTCCCGAAGACCATTGTCAAATCCGTGGCGGAGATCATCGAGATCTCCGCAAAGGACACCATCGACAAGAAGGGAAAGCGCCTTTCCCGGATGGAAAAGGAAAAGCTCATCAAGGCGTACACCGCCGAGATGAAGGAGGCGGCGAAGCTCCTGGAATTCGAGCAGGCGGCCTTCCTGCGGGATAAGATCAGGAAGCTCCAGGAGGAGCTGGACGGCGGGAAGAAATGACGGAACGGCCGGCGCATCGGAGCAGTTGAAAGGAAAAAACGACGCAGGAAATGGAGAGCGCGCTTTGAAGATAAGAAAGGAACCGGAATTATGGCAATGGATCAGATTGTGATCAAGGGTGCAAGGGAGCACAACTTAAAAAATGTGGACGTGACCATCCCAAGGGACAAGCTGGTGGTCTTTACGGGGCTTTCCGGGTCGGGGAAGTCCTCGCTGGCCTTTGATACCATTTACGCCGACGGCCAGCGGCGGTATGTAGAGAGCCTTTCTTCCTATGCCCGGATGTTTTTGGGGCAGATGGAGAAGCCCGACGTGGACTCCATCGAAGGGCTTTCCCCCGCCATTTCCATCGACCAGAAGACCACCTCCAAAAACCCCCGTTCCACCGTGGGGACGGTGACGGAGATTTATGACTATCTGCGGCTTTTGTACGCCCGGATCGGCGTGCCCCACTGCCCGGTCTGCGGGCGGGAGATCACCCAGCAGACGGTGGATCAGATCGTGGATCAGATTCTCTCCCTGCCGGAAAAGACACGGGTGCAGATCCTGGCGCCGGTGATCCGGGGGCGGAAGGGCGAGCATCAGAAGGAGCTGGAAAACGCACGGAAAAGCGGCTATGTCCGGGTGCGGGTGGACGGCATCCTCTATGACCTTTCCGAGGAGATCAAGCTGGAAAAAAACAAGAAGCACAACATCGAGATCGTGGTGGACCGGCTGACGGTCAGCGATTCCATCAAATCCCGGCTGACCGACTCCATCGAGACGGCGCTGCGGCTGTCCGGAGGGCTGATGATCGCCGACGTGCCCGGCGGGGAGGAGATGCTTTTTTCCCAGAACTATGCCTGCCCGGATCACGGGGTGTCCATCGGGGAGCTGGAACCACGGATGTTCTCCTTCAACAATCCCATGGGCGCCTGCCCCACCTGCACGGGGCTGGGGACGTTCATGAAGGTGGATCCGGACATGGTGATCCCCAATAAGAACCTCTCTATCCGGGAGGGCGCCATCAAAGCCAGCGGCTGGTACATCGGGGAAAGCGGCACCATCGCCCAGATGTATTATGAGGCGCTGGCAAAGCATTACGGCTTTTCGCTGGACACGCCGGTGAAGGAGCTGACGAAAAAGCAGCTGGACGCCCTTTTATACGGGACGAAAGGCGAGCGGATCCACATGGTCCGGAAAAAAGAGTACGGCACCGGCAGCTACGATACAGAATTTGAAGGGATCGTCAACAATCTGGAGCGGCGGTTCCGGGAGACCCAGTCCAGCTTTATCCGGGACGAGATCACCCAGGTCATGAGCTCGGTGCCCTGTCCCGACTGCCACGGAGAGCGGCTGAAGCCGGAGTATCTGGCGGTCACTGTCGGCGGGAAGAACATCAGCGAGTTCTGCGAAATGTCCATCCGGGACGAGCTGAAATTCATTGCCGAGAACGAACCGAACCTGACCGAAAAGCAGAAGCAGATCGGCGGGCAGATCATGAAGGAAATCCGGAACCGCCTGCAGTTTTTGCAGAGCGTGGGTCTGGATTATCTCACGCTGGCCCGCTCAGCAGGCACTCTTTCCGGCGGCGAGAGCCAGCGCATCCGCCTGACCACTCAAATCGGCAGTGCGCTTTCCGGCGTGCTCTATGTGCTGGACGAGCCGTCCATCGGCTTGCATCAGCGCGATAACGACAAGCTTATTGCCACCCTGAAAAATCTCCGCGACCTCGGCAATACGGTGATCGTGGTAGAGCACGATGAAGATACCATGCGCAGCGCGGATTATATCGTGGATGTAGGCCCGGGCGCAGGCGTGCATGGCGGTGAGATCGTAGCCGCTGGCAGCGTGAAGGACATCTGCAAGGCAAAGCGCAGCATCACCGGCGATTATCTCTCCGGCCGCAAACGCATTGCCGTACCGCAGACCCGCCGCACCGGCAACGGCAATTACCTTACTGTGCGGGGTGCACGGGAAAATAACCTGCGCAATATCGATGTGAAATTCCCGCTGGGAGAGTTTATTTGCGTTACCGGCATTTCCGGCTCCGGCAAGTCCAGCCTCATCAACGAAATTCTGTATAAGACGCTTGCCTGCGAGCTGAACGGTGCGCGTTCCCGCGCAGGCAAATGCGATGGGGTAGAAGGGCTGGAATTTGTGGATAAGGTCATCGGTATCGACCAGCAGCCCATTGGCCGTACACCGCGCTCCAATCCGGCCACTTATACCGGTGTGTTCAATGATATCCGCACGGTATTCTCCCAGACACAGGATGCCAAAATGCGCGGTTACGGCCCGGGGCGTTTCAGTTTTAATGTCAAGGGCGGCCGCTGCGAAGCCTGTGAGGGCAACGGTATTCTGCAGATCGAGATGCACTTCCTGCCGGATGTGTACGTGCCCTGCGAGGTATGCAAGGGGGCGCGTTACAACCGCGAAACGCTGGAAGTGAAGTATAAGGAAAAGACCATCTCCGATGTGCTGAACATGACGGTGGAGGAAGCGGTGGTCTTCTTTGCCAACCAGCCCAAGATCGCCCGCAAGCTGCAGACCCTGCTGGATGTGGGTCTGGGGTATGTAACGCTGGGCCAGAGCGCCACCACCCTGTCCGGCGGCGAGGCACAGCGTGTGAAGCTGGCCAACG
>USLH01000072.1 GCA_900555435.1 uncultured Oscillospiraceae bacterium
CTAAATCCAGAATCAAGCCAATCTGTTATCGTCCTCCACTTTTTCAGCTTTGGACAGTTCCTCCCAATCTTCAAGATTGCCGCACCTGCGAAGATAATAGTGACCACCATCTACGGCACATGCCCCGCAGCTGCAAACCCTGAAATCATGGACGGTTTCGCTCTCGATAATATCTCCGCACTTTCTGCATCTGATTGCATTCCTGATAATTCTCGGCATAATCAGTCCCTCTTTAGTGCATTTTTGATTTTCTCTTTTTCCCCACTGCCATCTGTGCGCAGTCGCAGCAGCGGGACGCCGCACTTCTCCAAAATGGAGTTTTTCTTCATATCTCGCGCTGCCTGGTTGCTCCCCGCTTCGTGGAAGCCCGTCCCGTCTACTTCAATCGCCAGCACGGGCTGCTTATCCATCTGATTGAACAGCAGAAAATCCACATGGGTCAACGGATTGCGGGCATATGTACGTTCTTCCTCTGTCAGTAGTTCATAGCCCTTCACCAGCGTTGCAAGAGAAACGTGCATGTAGAATATCACCTAACAAAAGCCTCCCTATGCAGTTCTATCATTCTGCATAGAGAGGCTTTGGGCCTTTAATTTTTTCAGGCGGTCAATTTTTACGGATCCGATTGGGGGTAATACCAAAGCTTTGCTTGAACCTCTTGTGAAAATAGGTGACATTGTTGAATCCGACCTGCCGGGCCACCTCGCTGACGGAGAGGTCTGTTTCTTCCAGCAGCTGCTTCGCATGTCTCATTCGAATCTCTGCAATGTATTCAAGCAGAGTCATACCTTGACTTTCCTTAAAGACCCGGCAAAGGTGATACCGGCTGATGCCAAGCTCATCGGCGATGTCCTGAATGGAGATGTCATGCTGGTAGTGTTCGGCAATGAAGTCAATTGCACGTTCTGCATATTGTGCAGAGGCTGTGACTGAATCTTTTTGAATGTGCTGAAGAATCGTTTTCGTTTCATTCTCCAGTGTTTGGAACATCTCGTTCAGGTAAATGTGCTGACCCAGTTGATCTGGAAGCGGGATGGTGAACAGTTCGCTTAAGTCGATGTGATTGTTTTCTGCAATCTTTTCCAGCGCCAGCAGGATCTCCTCCAAAATCTGAGTACAGCTTTGCCAGGAAAGAGGCGTTTCACAGATCAGCCGCTGCAGGCCTTCCAGGCTTGCTACTGCCTCCTCGGATTGCAGGGCTGCCAATTGCTCTAAGAAGTTGTCCATTTGCCTGCGGTCAAAGCTGATATTCCGATCCCAGTTTTCTGTTTCCCCATAACGGAAGAAGAATTTTTTCGGGAAATACGCCGCGTATTGCAGTGCACTCAGCGCCTGTCGGTAGGAATGGCTTACATCCTCCATTTTTTCACTGCTGTCGCCTATTGCTCCGCAGCATTTCTCCAACTGCGGCCTTTTAAAGATTTCCTCAAACCAGCGTACCAAATTTTCCGAATCATTGGTATTGCAGACGCATGCAATGACTCCGCCGTCATCACATTCCAGGCAAGTCAGTTCCGCTCCTTCCGGCCTCTGCTCATGCAGGAACTTCCCCGCATCCTGCAGAGAAGTTCCCTCTTTTGAACGGATGCAGCATACGGAAAAAAGTGTGCCGGGATAATACGGCTTCAAAAATTGCTGATATGCTTCCATGTCGGCTGCCGGAATCGGTTTTTCCTGAAGCAGTCGGGAGAAAAAGCTGCGGGATACCAATTCACGATTTCCGTGGATTAATTGTGCCTGAACATCCGTTTCTTCCAGAAGGCCGGTAAACGCTTCTTCCAGATTCCCGAAAACATCCTTTGCCCGGGAGCGCTGCTCAAATCCCGCAGAGCGGATACTTTCAACCAGTTTTCCAAACGGATAGCTGATTTTCATTACCGACATGGCGCACACCAAAAGCATACCGATGAGCACTGCCGTACAGGCAAGCAGAACATTTCTCTGGAACAAATTGCTTTTTTGATAATATGCACTTTCCGGCAGACACATCACATACAGCCATGGGGCGTAATCCGACCGCACTGCCGTTATCATCATTCCATTGAGCGACAAGGACAGCGGCGAATTCCCGGTTGCTTTTCTCAACTCATCGGACTGATTCTGGAGTTCTTCCAAAATGGTTTCCTCCGGCTGCCCGGCAATAAGATCTCCATTTAAAGAGAGCAGAAAATATTTTGTATCGGGGCTTCGTCCGGCAGACTCCACCGCATTCATCAGCACAGCATCGCTGATGCTTACACAGGCGTACAACCCGTTTCGTTCCCCGGAATTGAGAGGCGCAATCAGGGAAAGCAGATGGTTTTCACCGGCCTGCCAACTCCCATCAGGGAACGCCCGGGGCGCAAGCCAGATCGCCGAACGGGTTCCTGAGGGAATCAACCCAATCTCCTCGACCCAGGATACATCACTGGTCAGTTTCACGGTTGTCCCGGAAAGATAAGTGATCCCATAGGTTGCCGACAACAGCACCTTGCTCCTTGGATTATACAGAGCTATGTCTGTTAAAGAGTATTGGACGTTTTTTCTTCCTAGGAGGCCATAAATCGAATACAGCCCAGAGGATTTAATGTCTTCACCGACCCCGGAAAAGCCCGAAGCCTGTGACACCTGATTGGACAGGACAATATCGGAAAAAGCTGCCGCCACCGGAGACAGTGCAGTACTGTCGACCGTGTTTTTTACATGGAGCAGCCGCTGATTATTGTAATTTTCGATATCGGTTCGGAGTTCTGTTTTTAAATAGGAAAAAGGTAAAAGGCTGGCTAGAAGAACCGTAGCAAGAGTAATGACTGCCGTCAGAAGCATGAGCCTGAGAAACAAAGAATTTACATAGGGATTTTTCAGCCTGTGCAGTCTGTTTCTTTCCGCTTCGTGTCGGACTTGCTGTTTCAAAAGCCTTTCCCCCTATCCTATTATGATTTCAGATATTCATCGCTGCAACTCCTGTTCTGTTGCAGCGACGAGTAAGGGCCGATGGATTCAGCCTCTTTTGTTCTTTTTTAGAATAGCAGAAAATTCGATGGTTCGCAAGTGTTTTCAACACGAAACTTAAAGCCTTCGAAAAAGTTTCGCAACTCTGCAGAGGGCGGTTTTTATCCGTCCATGATCCGTGATCGGCATGGCAGAAGTGGTGCTGGTGATGCCTGCTGTTTAAAGACTGCTTCTTTTTTCCATTATACTGGGCTTTTTGAGCCTTGTGAACAATATTGCTGATGAAATTCTTTAAAAGGCAAGAACATTCATAAGAAAAATGGCAAAATTCTTTAAGAAACGCAAGGATTTTTATTTGACTTTCCTTCCTGCTTGTGCAAAAATGTGATTGTCGGTTCCACAAAAACGCATAAAAAACAAGCGTAAAGCGGAACAAAATTATCTGCATTTGCTGTTGTAAGGAGGAATCATTTTTGGGAAAATCCGCTTCCGCCCAAAAGGCGCCTGTCCGTTCCAAGAAAAAGGAAAACGGATTTGTCCGCACACTGAAATCCTATGGAAAGCAATATCAGCTGGTGCTGATGTTCCTACCGGCGGCCATCACCCTCGCACTGTTTGCGTATGCGCCAATGTACGGTTTGACCATTGCATTTAAGGATTTCGCTCTGCTGAAGGGAATCAGCGGAAGCCCATGGGTCGGACTTGGAAATTTTCGAAAGCTGCTGACTGCACCCAGCTTTTCTGAAGTTTTTGTAAATACGATCAAAATCAGCTTCCTGCGGCTCATTTTCGGTTTCCCGGCTCCGATTCTTCTGGCGCTGCTCTTAAATGAGGTCGGAAATGCACGGTTTAAAAAGGTGGTGCAAACCATCAGTTACCTGCCGCACTTTCTTTCCTGGGTCGTTCTGGCCGGTATCGTGATTCAGATTCTCTCGCCCTCCAGCGGCATCGTCAATCAGATCATCGTTATGTTCGGCGGAAATCCCATCTACTTTGTCGCCGATCCCCGTTACTTCGTACCCATGCTGATCGTAACGGGAATCTGGAAGGAAGTCGGCTGGGGCACGGTCGTTTATCTGGCTTCTATCACCTCTATCAGCCCGGAGCTGTATGAAGCTGCCACCATCGACGGCGCAGGCCGGTTCCAGAAGATGCTGCACATCACGCTGCCCGCCCTCCGCCCTGTTGTTTCCATTATGTTCATCCTGAACAGCGGAAACCTCATCAATGCCGGCTTCGATCAGATCTACAACCTTTACAATCCCGCTGTTTATAAAGTGGCTGATATCATCGACACCTATGTCTACCGGCGCGGCCTTCTTGATATGAAGTACAGCTTCTCCTCGGCGGCGGGTTTATTCAAGAACATCATTTCCTTCGCACTGGTTCTGACCACTAACGGTTTGGTCAAAGTGATCAGCGGTAAAGAAAATGGAATTTGGTAAGGAGGTAGAACGATGACTCAAACGCAAAAGAAAGGCAAGCGTTCCCGCATCCATAAGAGCGCAGGAAGCTGGGCCTTCGATCTCTTCAATTATTTGTTGCTTACGCTCTTCTGCCTTACGATCCTGCTTCCGTTCTGGTATCTGCTGGTGCTTTCCTTTGATGAATTCGGCAATGTCACGGCACAGGATTTCTTCCTCTGGCCCCGGGCCTTCACACTTGAGAATTACAAAACAGTGGCTGAGAATCCTGCCATCTGGCGTGGATACGCAAACACCATTTTTCGGACGGTTTGCGGAACATTCCTCTCTCTGCTCTGTACCTCTATGGCAGCTTTCGCCCTTTCAAAGAACAGCTTCCCCAACCGGAAATTCTGGTCCTTCTATGTGGTCTTCACAATGTTTTTCAGCGGCGGAATGATCCCTACCTACCTCTGGATCAAGGATCTGCACCTTCTGGACAATCGGCTGGTTCTGATTCTGCCCGGACTGGTCGGTGCTTATAATCTGGTTCTGATCCGCAATTTCTTCAAGCAGATTCCCCCGGAGCTGGAAGAAAGCGCCCGAATCGATGGAGCAAGTGATTTCAGAGTATTCTGGAACATTATACTTCCCGTTTCCAAACCCATTCTTGCTACAATTGCACTTTGGCTGGCAGTAGGTCACTGGAACGCCTGGTTTGACTGCTTGATTTATATCCGTGACACTCGGAAATACGTTCTGCAAATCATCCTGCAGCGGATTGTAATTGAAGGAACCATCGAGAACCTCTCCAATACCGAGCAGATGACCGAAGATTTCAACGCCCGTCCGGAAATGGTCAAGGCAGCTTGCATCTACTTTACAACGCTGCCGATCCTTTGTGTTTATCCCTTCCTGCAAAAGTATTTCGTAAAAGGCATTTATGTCGGCTCCCTGAAGGGCTGACGAAACAACGGGTTTCAGGGCGTTACGCCCTTACCAACATAAACGAAAGGAAGAACGTACATGAAAAAGCGCACATTTTTGGCACTGGCACTGGTACTGACAATGGCAGCCGGATCCTTTGGAGGTTGCGGATCTGGAGGAAGCTCTTCTTCCCAGTCTTCTTCAACTCCCTCTTCCCAGAGCAGCTCTTCTCAGGCTGAGAGCAGCAAAACCGAAGAGGCTGAGCGCTACCACTACACCATCGTGCAGCATCTGACCGAAGAGGTTCCCGAAGACGCACCTATGGTTCAGTACTGGAGTGAAATGTTCGATTGCGATTTCACCATCGAGACCGTTGAGCAGAGCAAGATCAACGAGTTGATGTCCCTGCGTTTTGCTTCCGGCGACATTCCCGATGTAATCACCAACCTGGGCTACTCTGTGTTCTACGATCTGGTCAATCAGGGCATCGCCGGAACCTGGTCCGAAGAGTTCATGCGGGAAAAAGCTCCGGACATTGCCGCTTACCTTGACGAGCTGGGCGGTGATGCCTGGAAAGCCGCCAAGCATGAAAACGGCGAACTGTTCACCACCCCCGGCATCAACCCCAGCTATATGTACGGCAACGCCATCATCTGGCGTGATTCCTGGCTGGAAGCTGTCGGTGCGGAAATTCCCCGCACTCTGGCCGATGCAGAGAAAATCTTCTACAAGTTCGCCAACGAAGACCCCGATGGAAACGGCGTGAAGGACACCTACGGCCTGTCCAAGGACGGCATGAACCAGGTTTACGGCGCATACGGCGTCCCCCTGGACACCTGGATCATGGGCGAAGACGGCAAACTGGTTTACTCCAGCGTAGCTCCCAAGATGAAAGAGGCTCTGACGACTCTGGCCCGCTACTACGCCGATGGCGTTCTGGATCCTGAGTTCATCACCGGCCAGAATAAGGGCGACTACATCCATCTGGACCATGCGTTCTGCCAGGGCCGGATCGGCTTCACCAACAAGGCTACCTACGGCCACTGGTACAGCCCCGAATACCTGACCTATCCCGGCGTGCAGAAACCCAGCGTCAACCTGGAGCTGTTCCTGCAGAACAACCCCGGCGAGACCTTCTCCTACGGCTGGCCTCTGGAAGGACCTGACGGCGACAAATACTCCGGCGTCACCAACTACGCTTACTGGAGCTGCTACTCCAAGGCTATGACCGACGACGAAGGAAAATTCGGCAAATTCCTGGAGATTTTCCAGAAGACCAACGGCTTCACCGATCCCAAAGACTATCTGACCACCCGGATGGGCATCCAGGGAACGCACTGGGATTACAACGAATTTGGCCAGGCCAAACAGTTTGAAGGTGTGGACCAGACCCTCATCGGTGCAGGCAACTGCTTCATCTTCGGCAACAACCACCACACTCAGGAAGTCACGAACCCCAACATGGAAAAACTCCGCCAGTCGATCTACTCCGATCCTGATCGGTACGCCATGTGGACCAACTACATTCTGGCTCCTCTGCCCTCTTCCGGTGACTACGAGGCTGAGTGCCAGAAGCTCATCGACGAAGGTTTCATCAGCATCATCACCGGCGAGAAACCCGTTGACTATTTCGATGAAATCGTCAAGCAGTGGTACGCCATCGGCGGTCAGACTCTGACTGACGAAGCAAACGCAACCCTCTAATTTTTCCGCAGCCCGCCTCGCTTGCGAGACGGGCTTGCGTTCTGTTATCCAAGGAGGAAAAAGATGGAACGAATAAAAGCACGTCCCTTTTCAAAAGACACTCCTTTCCGGAAAAACATCCCGGTCTATTTTGCTGCTTCCAAGGAGGCTCTCTCCTTTGCACAGGAGCTGGCAGGGGAAACGGCTGTCTTGCTGGAAGATCCGGATCCCAGCCTGCTCCGGAAAGCGGACGGTCCCGTCATTCTGCTGGGTAATTTGTCGAACAACCGCTGTGTGAAGGAGCTTTACTATCAGCATCTGCTGTTTACCGACCGGACGTACCCCGGACCCGGCGGATATGAACTTCGGACGCTGCTTGATCCCTTTGCTACGGGCTTCAATATCCTGCATATCGGATATTCGGATTCTGAAGGCCTTGAAAAGGCCGCTGCATCCTTCAAACAGAAACAGACCAAAGAGGGGCTTCCCTATCTCTGCGAGATCCGGGCAGCACAGTACCCCTTTGACCCGATCCTGGCAGAATCGCTCAAGGAGCAGATCTGCGACCCGAAGGATCCTACGGCTTATTATACTGCACCCATTGATCAAAAAGGCTTTGCTGCCTATTTCACCGGCGATGAGGCGCTTCGAAAAGAGTACAACGCCGCTTGGCCGATTATTCTTTCTCAGGATAACAATGAAGACCTGCACCTGAAGCTGAAAACCCGTGTTTCCGCCTGGAGACTGATGGAGATGACGGGAATGCTGGACGATGACCTGCGGGAGGAAGCGGAAAACCTCTTTTACCGTTGGGTGGAAAGCCGGGAAGGTCTGGCACGAATCGATGAACCGGTCTATCTGCTTCCCGGATACCCCCGGCAGAACCACGGGCTGCTCCCGGCCATGGGGATCCGTTGGCTGGCAGATTTTTTCCTGCGGTATCATCCGGAGCTGGAACGGCCCCGCAGCTGGAAAGAAATAGCGGATCGGGTTTTTTCCGTCTATCAGGACGGAAGCTGGAAGCCAATCTGTGATGGGCTTTGTCACGGATGGAGTATGTCCCAGCCGGTGATGGCGGAATATGGGCTGTATGATGAGAAGCACGGCTACTTTGCCTCCGGAGGCGCACGAAAAGCGGCGGAATGTGCAATTGCTGTGGTGAACAATGAAGGATGGATGCCTTCTTCCGGAGATTCTACCCTGAAGCGGGGCTTTCAGGGTACCTTTCTGGCCGCTGCGGCGGAATACTATCAGGACGGACGGTATCTTTTTGTGCGGAACATGGCTCCGTTCTGGCGGCAGGGAAATCTGGACTGGACCAGCTATCTTTCCCGAAGCTTTGATATAGGGCTTGAACCGGTTCTTCCCGAGGATCACATCGGCGTGAGAGTTATCCCCATGGATCCATTGGTCTACCATGCGTGGGATGCTTTTCCCGATCGGAGCGAACTCGTAGTAGCTTCTACCCGCCCACCGGAGGTGCCGCTGGAAAAGTGCTTTGACCGGTTAACCTACCGCAGCGGATTCGACACACAGGACGAGTATCTCCTCATAGACGGTCTGGGGGGCGGATCCCACTCCTATGACGATGCCATGAGCATCGTGGACTACGAAAAGTTCGGCGTGGATTTTGTTGTTGCAGAGGATGATCTGGTAAACAACGAGACCGAGAATCACTCCATGGTGACGATCATCCGCAATGGGGAATGCGAAAAGGTTCCCTCCTTCCCGGCTCTGGAAGAAGTCCGGCAGGAACCGGACGGCAGCGTGTACCTTTCAATGATCCTGAAAAACTGCTCCGGAACCGATTGGAAGCGGGAGATCTACCGAATTCCGGAAGTAGGCCTGGTGATTCAGGACACCGTGACTGCTCAGGAAAAAGCGCTCTACCGGATCACCTCCCGATTACGGACACCGGGAAGAGCCACCCTGAAGGGAAACAACCTGCTGAGCCGCCGGACGAATGGGAATGGGGAAACGGTATGGTTCCAAACGGCACCAGCCGTCTCTGCGCCCTGCCGCTTCAGCGCCGTGGAAAAACCGCTCGCCAGCGCCCCGCCCAGATCTGAAAAGAAGCAGGAACCAGACCGGTTTTCCCGCATACAGAATCGTTACTTTTTCGATCAGCGCTATCGACTGGAAGAGGATGAATTCTGCCTGACCTCTTACGAACAGGAAATGATCCTGGATCTGCAGCCTGGTGAAACCGTCCGCTTTACGAATCTGCTCTGCCCATCAAAAGAACCGGTTTCGACGAAACTGTTCTCCCGAAACGGAAAGATCTGGGCGACAGCCGGGAACCGGGAATTTTCTACCCCCTTTGCGGCTTATCCTTTCTGGCAAGAAATGGAAAAGCCTGCTTATTCCTTCCCACCGGCAAGCCTGACCACCCGATTTGATGCGGACGTCACCTGCTTAAAAGCGTTAAACAACGGAAGAATCGCCGTTGGATTAAAAAGCGGACAGTTATTTCTGAGAAATCCCAACGGAGAATGGACGGAAGCAGCAAAAACCACCGGCGAAGTTCACGATGTTCTCCTTTCTGACGGCGCACTGTTTGCCGCCTTTGGGGAATGCGGGCTTGCCCGCTTCGATACAAACGGCAATCTCCTCTGGCAGAAGGAAATCCAGCGTGTGGCAACGGTTTATCCCTGGTGGGAACTTCACACACCAGTCCCACTGACCTTGCGGCTTGTCCGGTATCATGGCAGAGAAGTGCTGGCAGCAGGCTGCGGAGATGACAGTCTGAAATTTTTCGACTTTGACGGCACACTGCTGGAGAGCTTCTATTATTATATTGGTGTTCCGGATCAAATCGAGCTTTTCGACATCAACGAGGATGGAGTAAACGAAATGGTAGCAGGCGGCGGATGCCTTGCCTGCCGTTCGAATGTCCGTATTTTAAATGACCGCCTGGAAACGCTCTATGAATTCGGAAGCGAAGGCTGGACCAGCCATGTGACCTGCCTCCGCTGCTTTTCGATCAATGGGAGTCCGGCAGTGGCAATGGGCGTCAACCACCGAAACAATTTGAAGCTGTTTCAATTTGAAAACGGCAAAGAAATCTGCCGGATCAATCAGGCGGTTGCCGGAGCAGTGACGGATGCAGTCTATCTTCCGAATGCGGAATTGCTTGTGGGATGCACCAAAGGAAAAGCGGTACTGGCTTATGATCTGAATGGAAAGCAGCGTTGGATTCAATACTGTGAAAGCGGGCTCATTCGACTGCTGGAACGACCGGAGGGGGTGCTTGCCGTTTCCGAAAGCGGAGAACTGACTCTGTTTTCTGCGGCAGGAGAAATTCTGAATCGATGGAATACCGGACGCCCCATCCAACGAGTGGCAGAAACCGAAAAATTCCTCTTTTTCTTATGCGGTCAGGAACTCTGGATGCTTCTTTTGTAGGCACCGTCCCCAATCCTGCTCTGCAGAAAAGTACAACCTCTTATGAAAACCAGAGACAGAGAAAATTCTCTGCCTCTGGTTTTTGAATCTTCAATAAGTGACCAACCTTCGCTCTGCCGGAAGATTCTCATGGTCAGCTGTTCTCCAGTTTCTCGCAGTATCTGCATAACACCGAACTCCCGGTTCTGATCCTTATACTCCGCTCCGAGTGGTTTTCGATATGCTGGAAGCAGCCCGTTTTATAGTCTGTCCCTTTTCTCGTTTTCCGGCAATTAAGCCACCACCTTTGCTTGTACTTCACCTTTCCCGGTGCCCCGGCAAATTCCGATCCACCTTTACAAAGTTCAAACTTCTTAGTTCGTTATCAAGACGAGAGATTTTCCTCTGTTTCTTCAATTTCGGGAACCATATTCCAATACGCAAGTGACTCCTTATCTGCCCTGTATTCGTCCCATACTTTGACCAATGCTGGGTAACCTTCTACTATTTTTTGGTGGAGATCGGTTCAGAGGAAGTCCTCTGCTACTGGAAGTTGAATTTATGCAGAAACCGTTCGTTTTTCAATGTGTTATGCGATGCTTACAACTCTTCTACCTTAAAGATCGCATACCCTTCCTAATAGTAGCTGTGTTCGATGCCTTTCGTGTAGACTTCACGACTGTTTATCTCGTCGGCAAACTCCGTCAGCGTCCACGCTTTTTCGGAAGACGGCCTTCATTGGGCGCCCCAGAAGGGCGTTCTGGCTTACTCCAAGGAAGTCCTTTGGGACGATGGAAAGGAGGTAGCCTGGAGCGCCCCTTCCTGCTGTTTGAAAATGGGAAGGCGGCCTACGCTTTTTTGCGACCTCCAACGGCGAAGACGACTTCATGACGGCGCAGGGCACCTGGAACATGGTCATTCCTTTGAAGGAGTCGGAATGAAGCGACAATCGGAAATATTTCAACGGACAAAGGAGAAACAATATCCGGGTGGGAAAAAGCCTCCCGACTCCGGGAAGATCCGGCAGCCGGGAGGCGGATTTTTTGAAGGGGTTCCATCGCTTTTTCTTTGCATCTGCCCCGTAAGGCACTTTATTTTAAAAGCTGCTTCAAGTCTTCCTCCGGCGTGGTAATGGGGGCAATGCTGAAGCTCTCCACAAGATAGCTCAGCACGTTGGGGGACAGGAATGCCGGAAGAGTGGGCCCCAGACGGATGTTTTTGATCCCCAGGTGCAGCAGGGTCAGCAGGATGCACACCGCCTTCTGCTCGTACCACGAAAGAACCATGGACAGTGGCAGG
>USLH01000073.1 GCA_900555435.1 uncultured Oscillospiraceae bacterium
TGGCGGACGCCAATATGTCCGACGTGGTCCGTGTCGGCCCCCAGCGCCTGATCGGCGAGATCCTGACCATGAAAGGGGACACCGCCAACATTCAGGTCTATGAGGAGACCTCTGGTCTGGGCCCCGGCGCTGAGGTGGAAACCACCGGCGCACCCATGAGCGTGGAGCTTGGCCCCGGCATGATCGAGGGCATTTACGACGGCATCCAGCGCCCGCTGGAGAAGATCGTGGAAAAGGTGGGCGCCTGCATCACCCGCGGCGTGGAGGTTCCCGCCGTGGATCACGAGAAGAAGTGGGAGTTCAAAGCGGTTGCCAAGGTGGGCGATCAGGTGATCGGCGGCGATGTGCTGGGCACGGTGCAGGAGACTCCGGCTGTGGAGCAGAAGATCATGATGCCTCCGAGGTTGTCCGGCACCGTAGAGTGGATCCACACCGGTGAAGCCACCATCGTGGAGCCTATTGCAAAAGTCCGGAAAGAGGACGGTACCTTGGTGGACGTCCCCATGCTGCAGCGGTGGCCGGTGCGCCGGCGCCGTCCGACGGCGGAAAAGATCGCCCCCGGCGAGCCTATGGTCACCGGGCAGCGCGTTATCGACACCCTCTTCCCCATCGCAAAAGGCGGCATCGCCGCTATCCCCGGGCCCTTCGGCTCCGGAAAGACGGTGGTCCAGCACCAGCTGGCAAAGTGGGCGGATGCGGACATCATCGTCTACATCGGCTGCGGCGAACGGGGAAACGAAATGACCGACGTGCTCCGGGAGTTCCCGGAGCTGCATGACCCCCGGACGGGGCTTTCCCTGATGAAGCGGACGGTGCTGATCGCCAACACCTCCGATATGCCTGTGGCAGCCCGGGAAGCGTCCATTTACACCGGTATCACCATTGCGGAATATTTCCGGGATATGGGTTACCGGGTGGCTATCATGGCCGACTCCACCTCCCGGTGGGCTGAGGCTCTGCGGGAAATGTCCGGACGGCTGGAAGAGATGCCCGGTGAAGAAGGATACCCGGCTTACTTAGGATCCCGTCTGGCGGAGTTCTACGAACGGGCGGGCTTTGTCCGGTGCATCGGGTCGGAGGAGCGCTACGGCGCCATTTCCGCCATCGGAGCGGTTTCGCCTCCCGGCGGCGACACCTCCGAGCCGGTCTCTCAGGCGACCCTGCGGATCGTCAAGGTGTTCTGGGGGCTTTCTTCGGATCTTGCTTATAAACGGCACTTCCCTGCCATCGACTGGCTGACCAGTTACTCGCTGTACAGCGAGACTATGGCGGAATATTTTGATCAGAACGTCGCGTCCGACTGGTCGAAGCAGGTGGCGGAGACCCGCCGGATCCTGCAGGAGGAGTCGGAGCTGCAAGAGGTCGTCCGCTTGGTCGGCGTAGACGCTCTGGCGGTGAAAGACCGGATGACGCTGGAAGCGGCCCGGTCGATTCGGGAAGACTATCTGCACCAGATCGCCTTTGACGACGTGGATACCTATACCTCTCCCGCGAAGCAGTACGGGATGCTCCACCTGATCCTTGCGTGGTACCACAAGGGCGAGGAAGCGGTAGCCGCCGAAGTTCCCTTCGAGGCAGTCATGAAGATGCCGGCTTTAGAACAGATCGGCCGTATGAAACGGGTCCCCGAGGATCAGTGGGACAGCCGGTTCGCCTCCATCTCCAAGGAGCTGGAGGACGAATTTGCAGCATTGATGGAGGAGGATCGGGACCATGCGTAAGGAATACAAGACCATCCGTGAGGTCGTAGGCCCCCTGATGCTGGTAGACGGCGTTGAGGGCGTCAAGTACGACGAGCTGGTGGAGATTGAGGAGGCCGGCGGCGACGTCCGGGTCGGCAAGGTGCTGGAGGTAAACGGCGACAAGGCTATGGTGCAGCTGTTTGAAAGCGCACAGGGTCTGCGGATTGCCGACTCCAAGGCGCGGTTTTTGGGACACGGCATCGAGCTGAAGGTGAGCCCCGACATGCTGGGGCGGGTCTTCGACGGAATGGGGCGTCCCATCGACGGCGGCCCGGAGATCATCCCGGAGGAATCCTTAAACATCAACGGTTCTCCTATGAACCCTGCCGCCCGGGACTATCCGGCTGAGTTCATCCAGACGGGCATTTCTGCCATTGACGGGCTGAACACGCTGGTTCGGGGACAGAAGCTGCCGGTGTTCTCCGGCTCCGGTCTGCCCCATGCGCAGCTGGCGGCGCAGATCGCCCGTCAGGCAAAGGTCCGGGGCACCGACGAGAAATTCGCCGTGGTCTTCGGAGCCATGGGCATCACCTTCGAGGAAGCGGACTTCTTCATTAAAGATTTCCGCCGCACCGGAGCCATCGACCGGGCGGTGCTGTTCATGAATCTGGCAAATGACCCGGCAGTCGAACGGATCTCCACCCCCCGTATGGCCATCACCTGTGCGGAATATCTGGCCTATGAGCTGGGGATGCATGTTCTGGTCATCCTGACGGATATTACCAACTACGCCGAGGCACTGCGGGAAATTTCTGCCGCCCGGAAGGAAGTCCCCGGGCGCCGGGGCTATCCGGGCTATCTGTACACCGACCTTGCGTCCCTTTACGAGCGTGCCGGACGGATCCGGGGGAAGAAGGGCTCCATCACCCAGATCCCGATCCTGACCATGCCCGAAGACGACAAGACCCACCCCATCCCCGACCTGACCGGCTACATCACCGAGGGACAGATCATCCTGTCCCGGGAGCTGCACTTAAAAGGCATCGTGCCCCCCATCGACGTGCTGCCCTCCCTGTCCCGTCTGAAGGACAAGGGCATTGGCGAAGGAAAGACCCGGGCGGATCATTCCGGCGTGATGAACCAGCTGTTCTCCGCCTATGCCCGTGGTAAGGAAGCGAAGGATCTGGCGGTCATCTTAGGCGATGCAGCTTTATCGGAGACGGACAAGCTCTATGCAAAATTTGCCGATGCCTTTGAGAAGGAATACGTCTCTCAGGGCTATAACACCGACCGCAGCATCGAAGAAACGCTGGACATCGGCTGGAAGCTGCTCCGGATCCTGCCCCGCAGCGAGCTGAAGCGGATCAAGGACGAGTATCTGGATCAGTATTATCCCACGGAAACGGAAAAGGAGTAAGGGCCCATGGCAACTCGAGTCAATCCTACCCGGATGGAGCTGTCCCGGCAGAAAAAGCGCCTGAAGACCGCCGTAAAGGGCCACAAGCTCTTGAAGGACAAACGGGACGAGATGGTGCGGCAGTTCATGCTCTGCATCCGCCGGAACCGGGAGCTCCGGAAAGAGGTGGAGGAAGCCCTTTCCGCCGATATGCGGAGGGTGGCCGTGGCGGCTGCACGGATGGGCAGCGAAGACATCGGCGAGGCCCTTCTTTCCGAGGCGGGCGGCAGCGTTTCCCTGGAGGTGGGGAGCCGCAACATCATGGGCGTCAGCGTCCCCACCTTTACCGGTGAGGGCGGCGGCGAGATCAGCGAGCTGCCCTACAGCTTCGCCTTTACCTCGGCGGAGCTGGACGGAGCGGTATTGGATCTGGCAGGGCTCATGCCCAAGCTCATCGAGCTGGCACAGGTGGAAAAGACCTGCGCCATGCTGGCCGACGAGATCGAAAAAACCCGCCGCCGGGTCAACGCCCTGGAGCACGTCATGATCCCGGAAACGAAGAAGAACATCCGCTATATCTCCATGAAGCTGGAGGACAACGAGCGCAGCAGCATCACCCGCCTGATGAAGGTGAAGGAAATGCTCAATGCCGAGGAGAAAAGCGCCTCCGCCGGAGCGTAATCAGGATCCGTCGCATCTGTTAAGAGGGTGCGGCGGATTTTTATATGCATAGGGAGCACAGACGGAAACCGGGCATACTGAAACGGGGACGTTTCCCCGGAAAGAAGGTGTCAGGATGGAGCCGTTTGTCTTAGATCTGCCTATGGGACTTGGAATGGCGCTGGCGGAAAATCTGCCGGCGCTGGAGGCTTTTGCCGCCCTGTCTCGGGAGGAGCAGGCACAGGTCGCAGCCGGGGTGCAGGGCATTTCTTCCCCGGCGGAGATGCGGGCCTTTGTGCAGCGTCTGACCGACAGAAAAGACGTTTGATCCTTTTTCCGCCGCCCTTGACAGCAGGGCGACGGGACTTTTATAATGGAAGAAAAAGGAAAAAGAGGGATGGAACGGTGCAGGAAAAGAACGAAAAGGGCAGGCTACAGGACCGATACGGGAAACAGGCGTTTCTTCTGTTGGCAGCGCTGCTGATCTTGGGCGAGGGGCTGGCGATGTATTTCGGCTGGACGGAGTCGTTTCCCCGGATCATGGGAGCGCTTTGCATAACCGGCGGGTATTATCTGATCCGATGCATCCGGGCAGGGGCCTATTTCCGTGCGGGGGAATCCCGATGGGCGACGGCACTGGCGCTTGCAGGCGGAGCGGGAGTAGCAGTCTGGCGGCTTTGGGAGAGCTTCGGCGAAGGAACGGCGGCGGGCTGGGGCTACCGGGCGGTCTGGATCGAAGGGCTCGCATTTTGTTTGCTGCTGCTGGCAGAGATGGGAATCTCTTATTTGCGGGAGCGGAAAGACAGGGATTCCGGACGGGAAAAGTGACAGACAGCTCTTGGCGAAAAAGGAAAGTTACATAAAAGTCCGGCAGGTGATGGGATTGGATAACGCCTCCCTTCTATTTTGGGTATTACGGAAAACTCGGAAGACTGCGAGGGTGGTTCCGGCGGCTTTGGGCGGAGTGCATGAATAAGAGAAGGCAAACTGGGGCTGCCGGGCGGTCTGGGGCGAAGAGACCGGGTTTTGCCTGCCGCTGCAGGCGGATCTTGGGGCAGAAATACGGATTTTTGCGATGACTTTGGGGAAGCCCGGGACGTTTTGGAAATCCCGGATGAGGCAGAGCGGGCACTTGCAGGCGGCGGGGATTTTTGTTTACAAAAAGTTTGGGAAATCCCGGAGAAAAGGGTGACAAAATTCGGGAATTGTACTTTACTTTTTGGGGCGGGCGTGCTAAAATAATAAAAGATGATCGTGCCGCAGTCTGTCCTTTTTCAGAAGGGCGGGCGGTGCGGTTGACGGCGATCCGCCGGCAGAATGTCAGGAATACGAAACCGCAAAAAGGCCTGTGGAATCACAGACCTTTGTTTCCATGTGTATGGGGTTTCGTTGACACGCTGTGCATCAAATTTTCAAGGAGGATATAAAATGGCAAGAAAAATGAAAACCATGGACGGTAACAACGCTGCGGCTCACGTTTCCTATGCGTATACCGACCTTGCCGCAATCTACCCCATTACGCCTTCTTCCGTTATGGCAGAAGTCACCGACAAATGGGCTGCCGAAGACAAGAAGAACATCTTCGGCGAAAGAGTCCGCGTCGTTGAGATGCAGTCCGAGGCCGGTGCTTCCGGTACCGTTCACGGCTCTCTGTCCGCCGGCGCCCTGACCACCACCTTTACCGCTTCTCAGGGCCTGCTGCTGATGATCCCCAATATGTACAAGATGGCCGGCGAGCTGCTGCCCGCAGTCATCAACGTTTCCGCCCGTGCTCTGGCAAGCCACGCACTGTCCATCTTCGGCGACCACTCCGACGTGTATGCCTGCCGTCAGACCGGTTTTGCAATGCTCTGCGAAGGCAGCCCCCAGGAAGTTATGGATCTGACCCCCGTGGCCCACTGTTCCGCCATCAAGGGCCGGGTTCCCTTCTTAAACTTCTTCGATGGCTTCCGCACCTCTCATGAGCTGCAGAAGATCGAGGTCTGGGATTACGCAGACCTGAAGGACATGGTCGACATGGACGCCGTTCAGGCGTTCCGCAACCGGGCTTTGAACCCCAACCATCCTGTTCTCCGGGGCACCGCTCAGAACCCTGACATCTTCTTCCAGGCTCGTGAGGCCTGCAACTCCTACTACGATGCAGTTCCCACCATCGTCGAGGAGTACATGGGCAAGGTCAATGCCAAGCTGGGCACCGACTATCAGCTCTTCAACTACTACGGCGCTGCAGACGCCGAGCACGTCATCGTGGCGATGGGCTCTGTCTGCGACACCATCGAGGAGACCATCGACTACCTGAACGCCAAGGGCGGCAAGTTCGGCCTGGTGAAGGTTCGTCTGTATCGGCCTTTCTCCGCCGCTCACCTGATCTCCGCTATCCCGGACAGCGTGAAGCAGATTTCCGTTCTGGACCGGACCAAAGAGCCCGGCGCTCTGGGCGAGCCTCTGTGGCTGGACGTGGTTGCCGCTCTGAAGGGCAGCAAGTTCGACGCAGTCCCCGTGTACAGCGGACGGTACGGCCTGGGCTCCAAGGACACCACTCCTGCTCAGATCGTTGCAGTTTACAACAACACCGAGAAGAAGCACTTCACCATCGGCATCGAGGACGATGTGACCCACCTGTCCCTGCCTCTGGGCGAGAATCCCGACACCACTCCTGCCGACATCATCAGCTGCAAGTTCTGGGGTCTGGGCTCTGACGGCACCGTCGGCGCCAACAAGAACTCCATCAAGATCATCGGCGACCACACCGATATGAACGCACAGGCGTACTTCGCTTACGACTCCAAGAAGTCCGGCGGCGTTACCATTTCTCACCTGCGCTTCGGCAAATCCAAGATCAAATCCACCTACCTCATCAATATGGCGAACTTCGTGGCCTGCCACAACCCCGCTTACATCACCAAGTTCCCCATCGTTGAAGACGTAAAGCCCGGCGGCGTGTTCCTGCTGAACTGCCAGTGGTCCGACGAGGAGCTGGAGCAGCACCTCCCCGGCCAGGTGAAACGCTACATTGCCAACAACGATGTGAAGTTCTACACCATCGACGGCATCAAGATCGGCAAGGAGATTGGCCTGGGCGGACGCATCAACACCGTTTTACAGTCTGCTTTCTTCAAGCTCGCCAACATCCTGCCCGCTGAGGACGCCATCAAGTACATGAAGGACGCTGCCACCGCTTCTTACTCCAAGAAGGGCGAGGCCATCGTCAAGATGAACCATGACGCCATCGACGCCGGCGCTAAGGGCGTTCACGAAGTGAAGATCCCCGAGAGCTGGAAGACCGCTCCCGATACCGACAACACCGTGAAAGCTACCGGCTCCCGGAAAGATCTGGTCGATTTCGTCAATGACATCGTCATCCCCGTCAACGATCAGAAAGGCGATCGTCTGCCTGTTTCCACCTTCATGGGCGACCGCACGGACGGCACCTTCCCTCAGGGCACCGCTGCTTACGAAAAGCGGGGCATCGCTGTGGATGTTCCTTCCTGGATCCCCGAGAACTGCATCCAGTGCGGCTTCTGCTCCTTCGTCTGCCCCCACGCCGTTGTCCGCCTCTTCGCTATGAACGAGGATGAGGCTGCCAAGGCTCCCGCCTCCGTGAAGAGCCTGCCCATGACCGGCATGGCTGATAAGAAGTTCTCCGTCGGCATCTCCGTGATGGACTGCACCGGCTGCGGCATCTGCGCCTCTGTCTGCCCCGGCAAGAAGGGCGAGAAGGCTCTGGTCATGAAGTCTCTGGACAGCCAGAAGGAAGAGCAGGAGAGCTACAACTACCTGTTCGATCTGCCTGAGAAGGCGGACGTTGCCGAGAAGTTCAAAGAGAACACCGTCAAGGGCTCTCAGTTCAAGCAGCCCCTGCTGGAGTTCTCCGGCGCCTGCGCAGGCTGCGGCGAGACTCCTTACGCCAAGCTGGTCACCCAGCTTTACGGCGATCGGATGTACATTGCCAACGCCACCGGCTGCTCCTCTATCTGGGGCGGTTCCGCACCTGCCACTCCTTACACGGTCAACAAGTACGGCTTCGGCCCCGCTTGGGCCAACTCCCTGTTTGAGGACAACGCTGAGTACGGCTATGGCATGTTCTTAGCTCAGGAGACCATCCGCAACAGCGCTGCCCGCCTGACCCGGGAGCTGATCGCCATCGACTACTGCGACGCCGATCTGAAGGCTGCCGGCCAGAAGTGGCTGGACACCATGGATGAGAGCGCTCTGAACGCTCTGGCCGCTCAGAACTTTGTGAAGGGACTCAAAGAGTGCGTGGTGGACGGCTGCGATTGCGAAGCCTGCACCAAGGCTCGGGAGATCCTTGCCAAGAAGGATTACCTGAACAAGAAGTCCGTCTGGATCTTCGGCGGCGACGGCTGGGCTTATGACATCGGCTTCGGCGGCGTGGACCATGTCCTTGCTTCCCGCCAGAATGTCAACATCCTGGTCTTTGATACCGAGGTGTACTCCAACACCGGCGGACAGTCCTCCAAGTCCACTCCTACCGGCGCTATCGCTCAGTTCGCTGCTGCCGGCAAGGAAGTGAAGAAGAAAGACCTGGCTGCCATCGCCATGAGCTATGGCTACATCTACACCGCTCAGGTGTCCATGGGCGCCGACAAGAATCAGTGCCTGAAGGCCATGATCGAGGCCGAGAGCTATCAGGGCCCGTCTCTGATCATCGCTTATGCTCCCTGCATCAACCACGGCATCAAGGGCGGCATGATCCATGCTCAGGAAGAGGAGAAGAAGGCTGTGGATGCCGGCTACTGGCATCTGTTCCGGTACGATCCTCGTCTGGCTGCCGAGGGCAAGAACCCCTTCCATCTGGACAGCAAGAAGCCGACCATGTCTTACGAAGACTTCATCATGAACGAAGTCCGTTACAATGCGCTGGCTCGCTCCAACCCCGATCGGGCAAAAGAGCTGTTTGCTATCGCTGAGAAGACTGCAGCAGACAAGTACGAGCGTCTGGTTCGTATGTCTGAGGCTGAGTAAGAGCTGAATTGAAACCTCCCGGAGTGCTATGCATTCCGGGAGGTTTTGCGTCTTGAGAGAGTTTTTGGCTGCGGCAGGGAATATTCCTTCCACCGGGCCTTCGGACGCAGCGAGAACTGCCGGTTGCAGGACTGGCGGGAAGAAAACTTATAAGAAACGGGTCGGGAGAGGCGTGTTCTTCCGATCCGTTTTGTTTTCGACAGTTTTCATTGCAAAATGGGGAAAGCTGTGGTAAAATAAAAAGAAGAAAAGCTCCGGACGAAAAAGGAAAGGCGGTATTTTATGAAGGTCCTGATTCTATCCTGCAACACAGGGCAGGGACACAATACGGCCGGAAAAGCAATTTTGGAGACGTTTACTGCCCGGGGCGTTGACTGCACCATGATGGATACGCTGCGATTGGCGGGCGAGGACGTTTCCCGGAAGGTATCCGGGGCATACTGTGGGCTGACCACTCATTTTCCCAGAGGGTTCGGATGGCTTTACAAGGCAGGCAGTGCGATCAGCAACGACCGGGTGAAGTCCCCGGTTTATTATGCGAATACGACTTATGCCCGATATTTACTGGAGGTGATCCACGAAGGCGGGTATGACCGGGTGGTGATGCCCCATCTGTTTCCGGCGGAGGCGCTGACCTGGCTGCGGCGCCGGGGAGATCTGGATGTTCCCACTTACGTTGTGGGAACGGATTATACCTGCATCCCCTTTTGGGAAGAAACAGAAATGGATCATTATCTGATTCCCCACAAGGATCTGGTGGCGGAGTTTGTGAAGAAGGGCGTACCGGAGGAGAAGCTCGTTCCTACGGGGATCCCGGTTTCGGCCCGGTTCCGGACGCATGCATCGAAGGAGGAAGCCAGAGAGCAATTAGGGCTGCCCCAGGGGAAGACAATCTACCTGGTCATGACCGGAAGCATGGGCTTTGGAAACGCCGCCGATATTGGAAAAGCGCTGCTGCAAAGAGGCGGCGCGGTCTGCCTCCTGGGAGGGAACAACCGGAAGATGAAGGATGGGCTGCGGAAGCAGTTCGGCGAGAATCCCCGGATGATGGTTCTGGACTTTACCGATCAGGTGAGCCTTTATATGGACGCCTGCGACGTGGTCTTGACCAAACCCGGCGGGCTGACCAGTACGGAGGCTGCGGTGAAGAACGTCCCTCTGGTCCACACGGCGCCCATTCCCGGATGCGAGACCATCAATGCAAAGTTTTTCTTGAAGCGGGGAATGTCCCTCTGCGGGATGGATCCCGGAAGGGCGGCAGCGGCGGCTTTCCGGCTGGCGCAGGACAAGGAGCTTCAGGAGCGGATGAAGGAGGCTCAGCGGCGGGAAGTCAATCCTTTTGCTGCGGATGAGATCTGCGACCGGGTCACGGCCGGGATCTGAAGGAAGGAGGAGTCGGTATGCCTTGGCCGTTGATCGGATTCGTTGCGGCGGGGTTCTTTTCCGGAAGCATTTTATACAGCCTGATCCTCCCCAAATGGATCAAGGGTGTGGATATTGTAGCCGTCAGCGACGACCACAATCCCGGCACCGCCAACGCCATGAAGTATGCAGGAAAACTGGTGGGGAGCCTTTGTCTTATCTGCGATCTGGGGAAGGGATTTTTCCCGGTGTGGATCGCCGCCCAGTTCTTGCCGGTAGGGGCGTTCTCCTTTGCGCTGGTGATGGCAGCGCCTGTGATGGGCCATGCCTTTTCCCCCATGCTGCGGGGAAGAGGGGGAAAGGCCATCGCCGCTACTTTCGGGGTGCTGCTGGGACTGCTCCCTTATTGGCAGCCGGTGGCGATCTTAGTGGTGCTTTACATCTTCTTCTCAGTGGTGGTGGTGATCCGGCCCCACCGGCTGCGGACCATCTGGACCTTTACTCTGTTTGCGGCGGGGTGCCTGCTTTTTTGCAAGGCGGCGTCCATCGTGATCGGGTGCGTTGCCATTTCGGCGGTGGTGCTCTGCCGGCATCTTTCCCCGGCTCCAGACGAAGCGGGGCGGGAGCTGGTGGTTTTGGGAAGGAAGATCCGTTGATTTTCGGGGATTTTTGCAATAACCCCTTGCGGAACAGAAGAAAATATGGTATACTATAAGAACGAATCGTTTGCCCGGTTCTGTGCGGGCGTTTGAGTCTATACAATAAATTGCGGAGGGTCAAAAAAGATGAATGTTTTCGAGATTATCGGCGGCTCCATCCTGCTGATTGCCTGCATCATTCTGGTCATTCTCGTTATGCTGCAGGAGAGCAAGACCAATGGTGCGCAGTCTTTGACCGGCGGTTTTTCCGACTCCTATCTGGGGAAGAATTCCGGGCGGACGCTGGATGCCATGCTGGCGAAGATCACGAAGTATGCGGCGATCGCATTTTTCGTGATAACACTTCTGGTCAGCATCTTTACCGTTTACATCAAGTAAGAGGAAAGAACAAAGCGGGGCTGTCTTGATCGGACGGGGGCGTGGTTTCTGCTGCGCCGCCGGGGGTCGGGGCGGCTCTTTTTTTATCAGGAAAATGAACAAGCAGGAAACGTATCGGTTTTTAAAGGAGCACGGAATCTCCTGCGAAATCACCGAGCATAAGGCGGTCTTCAATATGGAGGAGCTGGATTCGGTAGCGCTTCCCTATCCGGAGTGGGACGCCAAAAACCTCTTTGTCCGGGACGACAAGAAGCGGAACTCTTATTTGATCGCCGTCAAGGGCGACAAGCGGGTGGATCTGAAGG
>USLH01000074.1 GCA_900555435.1 uncultured Oscillospiraceae bacterium
CCCGCCGTAGGCTGCATTGTTTTTCTGAAAAAACTTCCACGCCTCCAGCGACTTTTCCACGGCCCAGACCTCCCCATCCGGCCGCTCCAGCTGCAGCGTGATCCCGATGCACCCGCTCCCGGCGCAGAGATCCAACATTCGGGGCTTCTCCACCCCTTTTAAAAGCTCCAGGCAGGCTTCTACCAATGGTTCCGTGTCGCTCCGGGGGATCAGCACCCCCTCGCCGACGAAAAACCGCCGCCCGAAAAAGTCCCACTCCCCAAGCAGATACTGCAAGGGGTATCGCTCCATCCTCCGCCGAACCATTTCGTTTAGCTTCCGCTGCTGCTCCTCCGATACCGGAACATCCCGCCCCAGCATCAGATCCTGCCGGCTCACGCCGCAAACCGCCTGCAAAAGCTCCTTCGCCTCGAAATCCGCATCCTCTGTAATTTTCCCCAGAGTATTTCTGATTTCGTCATATACGATCTGTAATTTCGTTTTTTCCCGGTTTACCACTGATCCTCGCCCTTTTTCTCCGGGATCACCGGCTTCACGGAGGCGATGGCTGCTTCGATCATGGAATCATCCGGTTCCCTTGTGGTCAGGTGTTGCAGCTTTAACCCCGGGAAGGATAAGATCCTTGTAAACACGTTGTCATACCGTCCCGCCAGCTTGATCAGCTCATAGGCGATCCCCACCACAATAGGCGTCAGCGCCAGCTTCAGAAGCGTCCGGATCAGCGGGCTGCTCCACGTCACCACGGAAAACACCAGAATGCTCAAAATCAGCGCAATGATCAGGAAGCTGGTACCGCAGCGGGGATGGAACCGCTTCTGCTTCCGGACATTCTCAACCGTTAATTCCAGCCCGGCTTCATAGCAGAAAATGGTCTTGTGCTCCGCCCCGTGATACTGGAACATCCGCTTCATATCCGGCAGCAGGCTCACCACTGCCAGATACCCCACGAACAGGGCAATCTTCAAAAAGCCTTCGATCAGGGAAAGCCCCCACCGGGGCAGGATTCCCTTCAAAAATCCCACCAGAAACGCCGGCAGGAAGGTGAAAAGCAGTACCGCAAGAGCAATGCCCAAGATCGCACTGAGAACGGAGACTACCTTCGTCATCTTGTCCCCCAGCTTCTTTTCCAGCCACTCCTCGAACTTGGACGGCTTCTCTTCCTCCAGTCCTTCGGTGGAGATTTCCGCCGATTTCATCAGGCACTTATACCCATCCATCAGGGAAACGACCATGTTGACCACGCCCCGGACAATGGGGATCTTGCTCCAGACGGTCTTCTTCGGCGCATCCCATACGTCCACCCAAAGCTCCCCGTCGGGCTTTCTCACGGCCATAGCGGCCTTTTTCGGTCCCCGCATCATCACGCCTTCGATCAGCGCCTGCCCCCCGATGGAGGTCTTGAATTTCTTATCCTTGCTGCTCATTCTCCATGTTCCTTTCCGTATTTCCCTCCTGCCGCTGGATGGGCAGATGGATCAGCACCGTCGTCCCCACATTCAATGTGCTTTCAATATCGATGGTGCCGTTGTGCATCTGAATGATCTCGCTGGCCACGGCCAGCCCGATGCCGGAGCCCCGGCGGGTCTGGTTGGCTTTAAAAAACTTGGTCTTGATTTTCGGCAGATCCTCCGGGCTGATACCGCAGCCCGTATCCGCCACCGTAATCACGATGTTGTCCCCCTGCCGGAAGGCGTCGATCTTCACCGTGTCCCCGGGGTCGGAATATTTAATGGCATTGTCGATGACGTTGATAAACACCTGCCGCAGCCGGTTCTTGTCCCCGTAAATGATGGGCAGCATCTCCGGCTCGTTGTAGATGATCTGGATGTCTTCCCGCCGGGCCTTTTCGGTGTACATCAGCACCGCTTCCCCCAGCTCCGCTAAAAGATCCATCTTCTGGAACACCAGGCTGAACCGTCCGTTCTGGATCCGTGAAAAATCAAGCAGCTCCTCCACCATCCCGGAAAGCCGCTCCGTCTCGGCGGAAATGACCCGCATCCCCTTTTTTAAGGTGGCGGCGTCGTAGTTATCCGTATCCAGCAGCGTCTCCGCCCAGCCCTTGATAGCCGTCAGCGGGGTCCGCAACTCATGGGAAACGGACGAGATGAATTCGTTTTTCATCTTTTCCGTGTTCTCCAGCTCGTCTGCCATAAAGTTGATGCTCTGGCAAAGCTCCCCCAGTTCGTCGTTGGAGACCCGCTCGATCCGGGTCTTGAAATCCCCGGAGGCAATCCGGCGGGCGGTCTTGCTTGCCGCCCGCACCGGCCGCACGATGCTCTTTACGAAGAAAAGCCCCGAGATCAGCACCAGCCCCAGCACCGCCAGCGCCGCCGCCGAAAGCAGCAGCACCATATTCCGGATGGCTGCGTCCACCCGTTCTAAGGACACCACGAACCGCATGGCGGAAAACTCCGAGTTCACCGGCGTCACCATCCGGGTCAGGGCCATGATCTTCTGCCCCCCGGACATCCCCACATAGTACCCCTCCCCCTCCGCAGAGTTCAGAGCCATGGTATAATCGGGAAAGTCCCGCTTTTCATAGGAAAACCCGCTGGAGGTCATGGTGACCTGCCCGTTGGGGTCAATGGTCATCAGCTCCATCACGTTCTTGTCCGGAAAAGATTCCACATAGCTGCGGATCTCGGTGTAGAAGTTGGAGGTAACGGTGTTTTCCGAATACCGGATCAGCATCCCGTCCACCGTGCTGGCCTGCCGGCTCAACACCTCTCGGACGGAGGCGTAATAGCTGTTGCGGATGGTGACGCCGCTTATCCCCACTACCATGGCAAGGATGACAAAAATCACGCCGAAACTGTTTAAAAACCACCGCTGGGTAATACTTTTCAGCGCCAATTTTCTCGCTCCTTCCCACCTTTAAAAGCCGAAAAAACGGGGCGGATGCTCACTGCTCGCCCCATTTATAGCCGTATCCCCACACTGTCTGGATATAGACCGGCGAGGACGGCTCGTCCTCTACCTTGATCCGGAGCCGGCGGATGTTCACGTCCACGATCTTTACGTCGCTGTAATAATTCTCGCCCCAGATCTCCGTAAGGATCTTGTTCCGGTCCAGCGCCGCCCCCTTGTTTTTTAAGAGCAGCTCCACGATCTGATACTCCACCTGGGTCAGTTCGATGAGCCGCCCGTTTTTGGTCAGGGTCCGGCTCTTCTGATTCAAGACAAACGGCCCGCTGGAAATAGTCGTCACCTCTTTGGAGGTGCCTGCCGCCATGCTGACCCGCCGGTAAACGGCGTCCACCCGTGCCACGACCTCCGAAGGACTGAAGGGCTTCGTCACATAGTCGTCCGCCCCCAGCATCAGTCCCCCGACCCGGTCCATTTCCTGCGCCCGGGCAGTGAGGAAGATGATCCCCAGAGTCTCCGACCGTTCCCGCAGCTTCTTGCAGAGGGTAAACCCGTCCATCCCCGGCATGGTCACATCCAGAAGCGCCACATCGAAGTCGCCGTTCTGCTCGTCGTAGACCTTCAAGGCTTCCTCGCCGGAGCCTACGTCCACCACGTTATACCCGGAGCGCTGCAGGTTGATGACCACAAAGTCCCGGATGGTATCCTCATCTTCACAGACCAGAATTCGTTTCATAGGCGTATTCTCTCCTTAATAGTATCGGTAGAACCGTTCCTTTACTTCCCGTAACGTCATCCGCAGGGCATAGGGCGCCGTATCCGGGATCCTCGCCAGATACACGATCTGCCCTCCCCCGGAGCTGTTGATGACCTGATAGCCGTCACCGAATTTTCCCGCCGCCCAGTCGCTCCGCTTCGCCATCTGGATATAGAGCAGCTCGTGCTTGACCGGGTCGTCCCCTTCCGTATACTCGTAAAAGAGGATCTCGTTTGCCCGGGTGGTCTTCTGTACGCTGACTTTCCCCACCCATTCCTCTGGGAAATCCAACAGATACCCCTGTGCGCTGTTCACATAGGAGGACTTGAGCTTCTGGAACTCCCCGTCTAAAAAATTATACCAGTCGGTGAGGTAGAAAACGCTGGTCATATCCTCGCTGTACCCCGGCATCAGGGTCAGCCCCGGCATCTCTAAAACGGAGTCGTTGTTGGTGTCATAGGTATACGCTCCCGGAGGCCGGTCCACCGGGCACCGTTTTCCTTCGTCCGACGGATCGTAGGTCAGGTTGACCAGTGCCCCGCCGCCCTGCAGATTTTGCTCCCAGCCGATGATCTCCGTGGTCATGATGTTGCTGCTCCGGTAGCCGTCCAGATAAACGGCCTTTTTCCCGTTTTTCAGATACCCCGCCTGGATCTGCACATACCGGGAGATGGCCGGGTTCATGTTCACCCGGCTGGTGGTCCGGAAGTACCCGTCCTGATAGGTCAGAAGCTTTGCCTCCGGCGAAAGCCCGTCTTTCATGGAAACCAGCAGCACCTCGTCCCGATCGTCCCCGTTCATGTCGTAGACGATCTTGGCGTGGTACCCTTCTGACCCCACTTCGTCCAACGTCTTCCCGTTGAAGGAAAAGATCTTTAAGATCCCCGTCCCATCGCCGGAATAGTTGAGTCCCACGGCGATCATGGGCGCACCCGTCCCCTCATTCATCAGGGTCACGTCCTCCAGCTGGGAGCCCTCCAGCGAAATATCGTTGACCGACACCCACCGGTCGTCCTGCTTATCCAAAACCGTCAGATGCACCGCAGCGCTGACATTGGACGCCGCCGTGGACTGATAAAAGACCAGCGCCTCCGACGTAGCCTCCCCGTCTAAATTCGTAATAAGAAACGCTGAACGGTTGGAACCCTTCTGAGGATAAAGGAGCCGAATATCCGACCCCGTCTCCCGGATCAGCGCCGAGTAGATCTCATTCTGCTCCTCGTTCAACCGGGGCGGCGCCAGTAATGAGTCGATGCTGCTCTGGGGCATGGCGCACCCGGACAGCATCAGCCCCGCCAGTGCGCCGGCTATGCCGCAAAGCCACTTTCGTTTCACATTGCCTTCCTTTTCAAATCAGCCCCGGTTCTGGATGGGAAGATAATCCTTCTCCTTGACGACCGCCTTGTACGCCGGCCGCATGATCCGGGAGCAAGTCATGAATTCTTCGATCCGGTGAGCGCACCAGCCGCTCATCCGTGCTACGGCAAATAAGGGGGTGAACAGCTCCGTGGGGATTCCCAGCATCCGATACACCATGCCGGAGTAAAGATCCACGTTGGCGCAGATGATCTTGCTGCCGCCCTTCTTCTCCGCCATGACCCCGGGAGCCAGCCGTTCCACGTTCTTCAAAAGCTCAAATTCGTCCAGCATTCCCTTTTCTCCGGCCAGCTTCTCTGCACTGTCCCGCAGGATGGTGGCACGGGGATCTGAAAGGGTGTACACGGCGTGACCCATGCCGTAAATGAGGCCGCTGCCATCGCCCTGCTTCTTATCCATGATTTCCCCTAAGAAGTGGGAGATCTCCTCGTCGTCCTTCCAGTCCCGAACGCCCTGCTTGATGATGTCGAACATCTGCACCACCTTGATGTTGGCGCCGCCGTGGCGGAAGCCCTTCAAGGCGCCGATGGCTCCGGAATACGCCGAATAAGCATCGGTCCCCGCCGAGGTCAGCGCCCGGCAGACGAAGGTGGAGTTGTTGCCGCCGCCGTGCTCCGCATGGAGCATCAGGCAGGTGTCTAGAAGCCTTGCTTCCTCTTCCGTATACTCCCGGTCGATCCGCAGGGTGGAGAGGATGCTCTGGGCCATGCTCTCGCCGGGCCGCACCGGGTGAAAATAGGTGGATTTGTTGTCGTAGTGGCCGATCTTCGCCTGATAGGCATTGACCATCATGGTGGGCATCCGGGCAATGATATAGACTGCCTTCCGCAGCTCGCTTTCCAGCGAGGACTCCTCCGCAAACTCGTCGTAGGAGTAAAGCGCCAGCACGCTGCGTCCCAACTTGTTCATAATATCCTTGGACGGAGCCTTTAAGATCATATCCTGAATGAACTCCTGGGGCAGCGAGCGAGCCTGAGACAGAATCATCTGATAAAATTCCAGCTGGCTCTGATCCGGCAGGCTGCCAAACAGAAGCAGGTAGGAGACTTCCTCATACCCATACCGGCCGCCGTCTCTGGCGCCCTGGATCAGGTCCTTGATGTTGTAGCCCCGATAGGTCAGCTCGCCCTGAACCGGCTGCTTCTCCCCTTCGTTCAATACATAGCCGTGAACGTTACAGATTTGGGTCAGTCCCGCTAAAACGCCGGTTCCGTCTGCATTTCGGAGCCCCCGTTTTACGTTGTACCGTTCGTTGAGGGATGGATCGATGTAGTTATATTTCCGAAATTCCTCACATAAGGTACTGATGGATTCTTTCTTGACAAAGCCTCTGGACATACGGGTCTCACCTTTCTTCTGGGACGTTCTAAGTCGGCAAACGGAAGCCGAAACAGGATTTATATAGATAGTCTTATTTTATAACACCCGTCCCTTAAAGTCAAGAGCACTCTCTTGCTTTATCGCAAAAAAGTGTTATCACACTGCATTGTCCCAGGATCCGTCAATTTCGATCCGCCTGCCAGCTTCCCTTTGCAATCAAAAAACTTGCCGGAATCCATGCTGCAGAAAAGTTAAATCTTTAAATTGAAAGGAATCTTTTATTATGGAAGGGAAATTGTTTCGAGGGGTGCTTTTCCTAGCGGCGCTTTTGCTGCTGCCGGCGATTCCGACCAGAAAGCCGGCGATCCATAAAAAGGTGGATCTTTCCCTGACCCGCAGCTGCCCGGATCTGTCCTTTTTAATCCCTTCTGACACCCTTTTGTTCCCCGGATCCTCCCAAAATTTACCCGAAAATCCGGACGATCCCCCCCTCACGCTCCCCGCCGTCTACCAAATCCTCGACGTCAATACCGGGAAAGTCCTCCGCCTGACCCCGCAGGAATATTTGATTGGGGTCACCGCCGCCGAAATGCCCGCCTCCTACGAACCGGAGGCCCTGAAAGCCCAAGCCGTGGCTGCTCACTCCTATGCCCTATGGCAGATGGGCGTTCAAAGCGCCGACCCCGACCCGGAGCTGAAAGGCGCCTTGCTCTCCACGGATCCAAGTCGGTTTCAAGCATATCTGTCCTTTGAAGAAAGACAATCTCTTTGGGGCAAGCAGGCGGAAGCCTACGAGAAAAAGTTCTGCTCCGCCGTAGAAGCAGTGACAGAAATCCTTCTGACTTACGAGGAAAAGCCGATAGCCGCCGTATTTCACGCCATTTCCTCTGGAAAGACGGAAGCAGCTGAAGATGTCTGGGGTGCTTTCTCCCCCTGTCTTGTTTCTGTGGAGAGTGCTTCGGACAAGGACAGTTCTACTTTTTCCCAAACCCTCTCCTTTTCCGCCGAAGAAGCCGCTTCGATCCTGAAAGCCCGCCTGAAAGAGCCGGAGCTTTCAGGCAGCCCGGCGGAGTGGATCCGTCCCCTTACCCGCTCAGTTGCCGGTTCTGTGCTGACCGCTTCTGCCGGAGGGAAAACCGTTTCCGGTCAGGAGCTTCGGCAGTGGTTCTCCCTCCCCTCCGCAAACTTTACCGTTTCGGCAACAAAAGACAGTATCTGCTTTCAAACCAAGGGGATAGGCCATGGCGTCGGAATGAGCCAATACGGCGCAAACGCCATGGCTACCGAAGGGAAATCCTTTTCCGAGATCCTCCTTCACTACTATCCGGGGGCGGAGCTGACGCAAGTAAAGACGGGAGGTTGAGAAAATCCCAAAAGTGTGCTACAATCGTTTCATAACAAAATGCAGGGAGCGGAAAACGATGCGAAGAGCGGATCGGCAGGTCACAGACCCTCAGGAGATCAACCAAATCATAAAAACGGCGAAAGTCCTTCATTTGGGGCTTTTTGACGGGAATTTTCCTTATGTGGTGCCGCTTCATTACGGCTATGAACAAGAAAACGGCGTTTTTGTCTTTTTTCTGCATAGCGCCAAAGATGGGCACAAGCTGGAGCAGATCCAGAAAAATCCCCATGTCTGCGTGGAACTGGAATGTGAGGTTTCACCCATTCCGGGCGGGGACATCCCCTGCCGGTATGGCGCTTCGTTTGCCTCCGTCATCGGCCGTGGGACGGCGGAAATCGTCGGGAACAAAGCAGAAAAGATCCGGGGGCTTGCCCTTCTGATGAAGCACCAGACCGGGCGGGATTTTGAGATAACCGACCAGATGGCTGCTTCCGTCGCAATTATCAAAATCGTTGTCCCGGACGTCACCGCCAAACGGCGTCCAAAGCCCTGAAAAAGCACAAAACAGCCGCCGGATCCATTCAAACGATCCGGCGGCTGCCTGGCTTTTAAAGAAAAATCGGCGTTCTTCAGCCCTCAATGACGGCGTCCCCGGCGGTGTAGCCCTCCAAGGAGTTTTCCCGCACCTGGATGCAGACAAAGCTCATGGCAGAATCATCAGCTGCCGCAAACTGCCGTTTTGCTTCCGGGGAAACCCGCAGCCAGTCCCCTGCCTGCAGCTCCACGGTTTCGCCGTCCAGCGTCACCTTTCCTTTTCCGGAAAGGATGCCGTAGATCTCCTCGTTTTCCCTGTGGGAGTGGACGAAAGGCACAGCCGCTCCGGCGGGAAGTTCATTGAGGCTCACCTCGGCGCCGGTCAGGGAAAGGGCGTCGTGAAGCTCGGTGCGGGCGTTCGGGGCGGTGTGGGTCAGGGTAAAGCTTTTCATGATTGATTCCTCCAATTTGTTGTAACTATTTATGTTACATTATCAGTTGCATTCATTATAGCACGTCATAGTTGTAATGTCAATAGTTACAACAAATTTTCAAAAAATTCCGCAGCCGGAAAAACTGCGGAACCATTCAAGAAACAGAAAAATCTCTGCTTCGAATCATGTCGTATGAAAAGAAAAGGGGTGAGCCGGCCGTACCGCTAGTTCTGCCCGATCCGGCGGTAAGCGTTTTCGACCAGATCGTTTAACGTCGTCTTTTTCAGCTCCGCCTCCATGGCCGCCTGAACGGCTTCCAGCTTCTGATCCAAAATGCCGTGGATGTTTCTTCCAACCGGGCAGAGAACGTTGGGGTCTTCGTGGAAGTGGAAAAGTTGCCCGTCCTCCACACACTCCACCGCACGGTAGACGTCCAGCAGGGTGATCTGCTCCAAGGGACGGTCAATCTCGGCGCCGCCGCTTCCACGCTTCACCCGAACAAGCCCCGCTTTTTTCAGCTGCTGCAGCAGCCGGCGGATCACCACCGGGTTGACGTTGGCGCTGGAGGCCAAAAGCTCACTGGTCACCTTTTGCTCTTTCCCGAATACTTCCATGCCGATGAGCATCTGCACGGCAACGGTAAATCTGCTTGAAATCTGCATTCTATCCCCGCTTTCTCAAAACGCCGATCCACAGCAGAACGGCCAGCATCAGGCAGAGGGCTCCCACTGCCGCTAAGAGTGCTGCCGGCGTCTGCCGATCCGGAAAAAGCAGCTCCGGCACCGCCGTCAGGTTGAACCCGAAATGCGCCGCCACCGCTACCGTCAGCGTCCCTTTCCGTTCCGTCAAAAAGCAGAAGAGGAGCCCCATCACCCCGGCGTAGCAGATCCACAGGATCTGTCCGTGGGCAAGCCCAAAGAGCAGCGCCGTCACGGCTGCCGCCGCCCAGAAGGGAAAGCCGCTGCGCAGGAAGCGGAAGAGGTACCCCCGGAAGAGGATCTCCTCAAAAAGCGGGGCTAAGATCACCGCAGACAGTAGAGAAAGCACCCCGTGGGTAGGATCATAAACGCTTTGGGACTGCTGGACATAGTCGTTTAACAGGGATTCCGGCAGGGGAAGCAGCGCCAGAAGGGTGCTCACCGCCGTATTGGCGCAGACGCCGAAAAGGACGGCACTCAAATGTACCCCCACCGACGCCCTTTTCGGGCGCCAGCAGACCGTCTCCCGGAACCGCTTTCCAAAAAGGGCAAAAATTCCCATCAAAAACAGAGCGGACAGCGCTGTTCCGAAAAAGCTCAGAAAGGAAAGAAGCCCCTCTGCCCGATCCGGAAACAGCAACGCACCCCCGAGGTACAAAAGATTTGGCAGCAAAAACCAGAAAAGCACCACAAAAAGCCCCAGCAGCAGCGCCCTCAGCATGGAACGGACCGAACGCATCTGATCCCTCCTTTCAGGATCTTTTTTCATTGTACCACAAAATCCGGAAAATGGCACGGGCTGCCGGAAAAATTCCTTGCGGGAGAGGGCAAAAACTGCTATAATAAAGCAAAATCCGACAAAAGGGGGGAGTCTATGAACTACACGGAAAAAAACGGTGATCTGCTAGCAGCCGTCCCCGGCTTCTCACTTTCTGACACGTTAAACTGCGGGCAGTGCTTCCGATGGAAGCAGACGGGAGATCGCTTCCACGGCATCCATCAGGGGCATCCGTTGACGGTCTCCCAGGAGGGGGAGCTCCTCCGGTTTTACGGGATAAGCCCTGAAGAGCTGGAAACGGTATGGATCCCCTATTTTGATCTGGAGGGGGATTATCTCGGTCTGAACCGGACGTATGAAGGGGATCCGGTTTTAAAAAGGGCCTGCCGCTTCGCCGGAGGGATCCGGATCTTACGGCAGGATCCGTGGGAGGCGCTCTGTTCCTTTATCATCAGCCAGAACAACAACATTCCCCGGATCAAGGGCATCGTTTCCCGACTCTGCGACCTTCTGGGAGAGCCGGCGGGGGATGACCGGAGCTTCCCTGCTCCGGAAAAGCTGGCGGAACAGCCAGAAGAAAGCCTTGCGCCTTTGCGGGCGGGGTTCCGAAACGGGTACTTACTGGACGCCGCCAGAAAAGTGGCGTCAGGGGAAGTGCCGCTTTCGGATATCGAAACCATGCCGCTGGACGAGGCCCGGGAGGCCCTCCGGAAGATTCGGGGCGTGGGGCCGAAAGTGGCGGAATGCACCCTGCTTTACGGGTTCCACCGGCTGGATGCCTTCCCCATCGACACATGGATCCGGAAGGCGCTGGAACGGTACTTTCCCGACGGCTTCCCGGAGGTGCCTGCCAAAGGGGTAGCCCAGCAGTACCTCTTTCACTCCATCCGCAGCTGGCCGGAAGAAAACGCAGAATAAAACCAGCCTGTTTTCCATCATCCGGAAGGCAGGCTGGTTTTTTGCAGAAACTTATTCGATAGGGACTTCCTTACCACCTAAGCGGACGGATTCCTCGATGGCGTTGATGACCGCCACCGGCTTTACCAGCTCCTCCCGGGTAAAGGGGACTTTCCCGGTCTGGAGAGCGTGGATGAAGGCGGTAACCTCCTGCAGGTAGATCATGGAAATGTCAATCTCCCGGGCGACGTTTGCCTTTTTGCCAATGAGGACGCCGGTGCTAACGCTGGTACCCTTGGTGTAATTCAGAGTCACGTCATAATCGTCGTAGCGGAGGACGCAGGTACGGCTGCC
>USLH01000075.1 GCA_900555435.1 uncultured Oscillospiraceae bacterium
CCTCTACGGCGAAGGCGGGCTTTTTCTCTACATAGATACGAAAAACAGCCATGTTTTAACCTTTCCTTTCCGATTGGGGTTCCATCTGCCTGAAAGCGCTTTTGGGGCGCCTCCGATTTATAAAAGCGTCCCGACGCAGTGCCCTTCCAGCACCGCCTCCAGCCGCATCTTCACAACATTCCCGCAAAGGGCGGGGTCGCAGTTCACATAGACCGGGGTGTAATTCTTCGTAAAGCCCTCATACCCCAGCGGGGACTTGGTCGTCTCCACCAGCACCTCTTCCGTCTTTCCCAGCTGCCCGAGAAGGAACTGCTTCCGAGTGGCGTCGGTAGCTTCGATCATCCGGCGGCTCCGCTCTTCCTTTACGGAAGAAGGGACCTGTCCCGAACGCTTGTCCGCCGACGTTCCCGGACGACGGGAATAGGAGAAAACGTGAACCTTCGCAAAGCCGATTTTCTGCACGAAAGCGAGACTTTCTTCAAAATCCGCTTCCGTCTCCCCTGCAAAGCCCACCATGACGTCGGTGGTGATGGAGGGATTCTCAAAAGCCGCCCGGATATCCGAAACGATCCGGGCATATTCCACCGAATCGTAGTGCCGATTCATCTCCCGCAGGGTCTTGTCGCAGCCGCTCTGGAGGGACAGGTGGAACTGGGGACAGAATTTTTCCTCCGCCGCCATAGCACGAATGTCCTCAGCGGTCAGAAGCTCCGGCTCCAGGCTCCCCAAGCGCACCCGGCGGATCCCTTCGGTGCGGCAGGCGGCCTGCACGGCGTCGATGAGCCGCAGACCGATCTCCTTCCCATAAGAGGAAAGGTTCACCCCCACCAGCACCACTTCCCGGTAGCCGTTTTCCGCCAGAGCGGAAAGCTCCTCCCGGATCTCGTTCAAAGGCTTCGACCGCACCGGCCCTCTTGCCTTCGGGATGATGCAGTAAGAACAGTACCGGTCGCAACCGTCTTCGATCTTCACGAAGGCTCTCGTCCGCCCCCGGAGGCCGGTCACCGACATATGCTCGAACTTCTCCCCCCGCTCGTGAGGAAGGATCCGCACCACCCGTTTCCCGGTAGCAAGGGCTTCCTTCACCGCCGGGAGCACATCCCCCCGGTTGGAAGAGCCGGTGATGACGTCCGCTTCGGGAATCGCCTCGGCGGCGTCGGGGAACGCCTGGGGGAAGCACCCGGTCAGGGCTGCCACCGCCGCCGGGTTCTGCTTCTTGAGCCGCCGGAGCAGCTGCCTTGTTTTCTTATCTCCGGAAGCCGTGACCGTACAGGAGTTGATCACATACACGTCGGCAAAATCCGACGGATCCACCACCTCAAATCCGTCGGCAGCAAACAGCTCCGACAGATTCTCGGTTTCATATTGGTTCACCTTGCAGCCCAAGGTGGTGAAAGCGACCCGCATCTGCCCCTCCTTTGCGTTCATACGAAATAAACAAGGCTCAAAATGAACATTTTGAGCCGCACCGGAAAGGTCTGCTCCGCAGTGGGAAAAGCGCCGTTTTTCCGCCCTTTCCGCCGGTTTTTCAGGTTGTGAAAATTGGACAAATCCAGACCTTTTCATTTAGTATTATAATAGATTTGAGAGAAATTTACAAGTAGCAGTTGACTTAAAATGGAAGTGATGTTAAACTGTAAATATGGTAATTATAGATATAGGTTTTACCCGTATCCGTGATTGCCGAAAATCTACTGAATGGAGGTCGATATTTCATGAGAACCTGCAACATCATGCTGAACACCATCAACGACGTGAAAGCCTTCGTGAACACTGTTTCCAAGTATGACTTTGATGTGGATCTGATTTCTGGTCGGTATGCCATCGACGCCAAATCCATCATGGGCATCTTCAGCCTGGATCTCTCCAAGCCGATCCGCCTGGAAGCACATTCGGAAGACAACGAGAAGTTCTTCGACGAAATCAAGCCCTTCATCATCGACTGAGCGTCCCGCTCACGACCGGACTGCCATCTTTGATGGCATTCAGCCTGACACACCCGCCGGAGGCCATTGGCCTCCGGCGTTTTTTATTTCCCGATTTCCGGTGTGACTTGCAGAATAAGACACTTGTGTTTGAGAAAATATTCGGAATTCTTATATTCTGTTTTCTTTTCCTGCTCTGTCAGATATGCCTTTCTTATCGAAAAAAATCCATATTCCGAACAGAATGGCCACGAATATGATAGCAATATAACCCTCCATCTTATTCTTCTCCTTTTATCTATTTCCCCGTCCGATACTCCCTCGGCGTCATTCCCGTTTCCTCCCGGAACGCCCGGTTGAAGTTCCGGATGGTGGAAAACCCGCTCTGCAGGGCGATGGCGGTGATGCTGTCGCCGGTGCTCCGCAGAAGGCGGCAGGCATGCTGCACCCGGTATCGGTTCACGAAGGTGGTAAAATCCGTCCCGAAGTTTTTATTGAAGAAGCTGGACAGATAGCTGTAGTCGTACCCGAACTCTGCTGCGATCTCCTTTAAACGGATGGGGCGGACGTAATTATTCTGGACATACAGGGACAGGGAGTTAGTCAGGACAAAATAGGAGGCATCCACCGCCGACAGCCGGCTCTGCTCATATACCCGCCCGCAGAGGGCATAAAGCACCGCCTGCTTCACAAAAACGCTCCGCTCCGGATCGGTAAGCCGGTCGATATCCCCCCGATCCTCAAAAGTAAAACATACGTCCGAAAGGCTGTTCCCCTTGACCACCTCGTAAAAGGAGTCCACCAGATCCGTGGAAAACACGCAGAGGTAGCTGCGGCTCTTTTCCGGCGTCTGGTAGGAATGGATGTAGCCGGGCAGGATCAGGAGTCCTTTCCCGGCCGTCAGCACATAGGTTTTTCCGCCCACGTCGCAGAAAAGCCGTCCTTCCAGACAAAAGACCGCCTCAAAGCTCACATGGGTGTGCTTCGGAAAACACAAGTTTTCGTCGAACTGGTGGTAGAAGTACTGCTTCTGCCCACTGCGCTGTGCTTCATGAAGGATCATCTTTTCTCACCGAACCCAAAGATATTTCTATTATTATAAAACATTTTGCTTTTTTTGACAAGGATTTCCGGGTATAATCAGGTTAACACCGCTTTGCAAAAAGGAGGTTTTTATGAAGTATTTTATCGGGCTTGACATCGGCACCTCATCGGTCAAGGCCATGCTCCTGAACGAAAGAGAGATCGTGAAAATTGCCTCTCGGGATTATCCCGTTTTCTACCCCAAAAACGGCTGGTCGGAACAGGATCCGGAGGACTGGTACCGGGAGACTCTTTCCGCCATGAAGGAGCTGCTTTCCGGCATCGATGGGAAGGGCGTCGCTTCCTTGAGTTTTTCCGGTCAGATGCACGGGCTGGTGATGCTGGACGAAGAGGATCGGGTGATCCGTCCCGCCATCCTCTGGAACGACGGCCGAAGCACCAAAGAGGTCGCCTATTTAAACGAGACGGTAGGGAAGGGCTTCCTTCTGGATCACACCGGGAACATCGCTTTCGCCGGCTTCACTGCGCCGAAGCTCCTGTGGGTGAAGGCAAACGAGCCGGAGCATTTCAAACGGGCAAGAAAGATCCTGCTGCCCAAGGATTATGTGGCGTACCGCCTGTCGGGGACTTTTGCCACCGATGTTTCCGACGCAGCCGGCACCCTTTACTTCGATACGGAGCACCGCTGCTGGTCGGCTCCCATGCTGGAGCTGCTTGGAATTACCGAGGAGCAGCTGCCGAAGGTGTACGAAAGCAATGAGATCATCGGCTCCCTCAGGCCGGAGCTGGCAAAAGAGCTGGGGCTTTCCGACGTAAAAGTCGTCATCGGCGGCGGCGACAATGCCGCATCCGCCATCGGCACCGGCACGCTGGAGAACGGGGCGTGCAACCTGTCTTTGGGCACCTCCGGCACGGTCTTCGTGGTCTCCGACCACTATCGCTGCGACCGGGTCAACGCCCTCCACACCTTCTGCTCCGCCAACGGAAAGTACCACTACCTGGCCTGCATCCTCTCCGCTGCCTCCTGCCAGAAATGGTGGATGGAGGAGATCCTCAAAGCAAACTACGACTTTGAAAACGCAGAGGGCTATCTGGGAAAGAGCCGGGTACTCTTCCTCCCCTATCTGATGGGCGAACGTTCCCCCATCAATGATCCGGACGTCCGGGGCGCCTTTTTCGGACTGTCCATGGATACCTGCCGGGCGGAGATGAGCCTGGCCGTACTGGAAGGCGTCGCCTTCGCCCTGCGGCAGAACGTGGACGCCATCCGTTCGTTAGGTGTGACCATCACCTCCTCGAAGGTCTGCGGCGGCGGGACGAAGACCCGGCTGTGGTTAAAGATCCTCGCTTCCGTTTTAAACATCCGCCTGCAGCTGCCCGTGATGGAGCACGGCGGCGGGCTGGGAGCGGCTCTGCTTGCGGCGGAAGCCGTCCTCCCGCCGAAGGAATATTCCGCCATGGAGACCCGCTTCTACGCCGTAAAAGAGACCGTCCAGCCGGACGAAGCCCTCGTCCCCCTCTATGAAGAGAAGTACCAAAAATATCTGCAGCTTTACCCCGCCATCCGGGGACTGAATCTTTAAAAAAGGAGCAAACGACAATGGCATACTTTGATTTCACCGGAAAAGTCACCTACGAAGGCCCCGACAGCAAGAATCCCTTCGCCTTCAAATTCTATGACCCCGACCGGGTGATCCTCGGCAAGAAAATGAGCGAGCACCTCCCCTTCGCCATGGCATGGTGGCACAACCTAGGCGCTGCCGGAACCGATATGTTCGGCGTTTCCACCGCCGACAAGAGCTTCGGAGCCGTCCCCGGCACCATGGAGCACGCCAAAGCAAAGGTAGACGCCGGCTTTGAATTTATGGAGAAGCTGGGCATCCGCTACTTCTGTTTTCACGACGTGGATCTGGTTCCCGAGGACCCCGACATCAACGTCACCAACGCCCGCCTGGACGAGATCAGCGACTACATTCTCGAAAAGAGGAAGGGCACCGGCATAAAGTGCCTCTGGGGCACGGCCAACATGTTCGGAAACCCCCGGTTCATGAACGGCGCAGGCAGCACCAACAGCACCGAGGTCTACTGCTTCGCCGCAGCCCAGATCAAAAAGGCTCTGGATCTGACCGTCAAGCTGGGCGGCAAGGGCTACGTTTTCTGGGGCGGACGGGAAGGCTATGAGACCCTTCTGAACACCGACGTAAAGTTCGAGCAGGAAAACATCGCCGCCCTGATGCACATGGCAGTGGATTACGGCCGCTCCATCGGCTTCACCGGCGATTTCTACATTGAGCCCAAGCCCAAGGAGCCCATGAAGCACCAGTACGACTTCGACGCCGCCACCGCCATCGGCTTCCTCCGTCAGTACGGCCTTGATAAAGATTTCAAGATGAACATCGAAGCAAACCACGCCACCTTAGCCGGCCACACCTTCCAGCACGAGCTGCGGATCTCCGCCATCAACGGGATGCTGGGCAGCATCGACGCCAATCAGGGCGATATGCTCTTAGGCTGGGACACCGACGAGTTCCCCTTTGACGCTTATGACGCTACCCTCTGCATGTATGAGGTGCTGAAAAACGGCGGTCTCACCGGCGGCTTCAATTTCGACGCCAAAAACCGCCGCCCCAGCAACACGAAAGAGGATATGTTCTACGGCTACATCTTAGGCATGGACACCTTCGCCTTAGGGCTCATCAAAGCCGCCAAGCTCATCGAAAACGGCACGCTGGAGACCTTTCTGAAGGAAAAATACCGGAGCTTCGAGAGCGAACTGGGCCAGAAGATCCGCAGCGGAAAAGCCACCCTTGAAGAGCTTGCCGCCCTCGCTTCCGAAAAGAAGACCTGCGCCGTTCCCGCTTCCGGCCGTCAGGAGCTGTTAGAAAGTGCGGTCAACGCCGTTCTTTTCGGTTAATTTCTAACTCGGTCACAAATTTGGTTATATACCTGCCGAAAACTCTTCATTCGGCAGGTATTTTTTATGTTTTTTTACCAACTTTTTCATCAAACCCACTTGCGAAAAAACGAAAAAGTGGTAGAATAAAGGGGAAAAGTTTCCCCTATTTCTAAAGGAGGTAAAAAAAATGAAGCACAAAAAACTCATCTGCCTGCTCCTGAGCCTCATCTTCTGCTTCGCCATGGTCCCCATGACGGCGATGGCAGCGGAAGCTCCGGAAGGCGTCTGGACGGATTATGCGGCGGACAGCTTCGAATCCGGCACCGGCACCCAGACAGACCCCTATGTCATTGCCACTGCTGAGCAGCTGGCAAAGCTGGCGGTCGACGTGAACAGCGGCGTTGACAGCGTTTCCCACACGGGCGAATACTTCGTCCTGAGCGACAACATCGATCTGTCCGCCCATCGCTGGCGCCCCATCGGCGACGGCGCGGCTGACCGGTCAGTCCACGCTTTCCAGGGTCACTTTGACGGGCAGAACCACACCATCACCGGTCTGTATGTGGATGAATCCATCGAGACCGCAAAAGACGGCCTGTCCTACAACGCCGGTCTTTTCGGCAACGTTGCCAATGCTGGGACCTCGACAGAATTGTACGACACCATCGTAAATCTCCACCTGAAAGACGTTTACGTCAAGGCTGGCGGAGAATATGGTGCTGCCGGCGCACTGTCCGGGTTCATCGCCAATTCCGGCACCCACATTGTGAACTGCTCCGTGGAAGACGGAACCGTAACCGGCGAAGGCAAGAGTGGTGAAAGTGGAACCGGCGGTCTGGTCGGTTATACCGCTTGGACTGTTTTTGAAAACTGCACCGCTGATGTCAACGTGGTCACTACGGGCTACGGCGGCTGGACTGGTGGATTTGCCGGAAGCACCTTCGGAAATGCTTTCAGAAACTGCCACGCCTATGGCGACGTGGAAGGCAACTGGAGCATCGGTGGATTCGCCGGTGTCCTCTTCTGGAGAATCTCGGCTACAAATTGCGCTGCTCACGGCAATGTCACTGCCCATGACTGGAACGCAGGCGGCTTCGCCGGCTTCATTCAGGGAACTGTCGACAACGACGGGGTTTCTGCTACCCTTACAAATTGCTCCGCCTATGGCGATGTGACCAGTGATTTAGGCGGCGGACTTGCCCGTGCAGGCGGCTTTGCCGGTACCCTGTGGGATGAACCCATCACGATCGAAAACAGCCATGCTGCCGGAAAAGTCAGCACGCCTGACAATTCTTCCACCGGCGGCTTTATCGGCTATCTGAACTGCACGCCTGATAACGGCACGCTCAAGGACTGCTCCTACAACATGGCAGACAACGAAGGTCTGAACGCCATCGGTGATGCTCAGAACCCCAATCCTGACACCATCGTCCCCACCACCCCTGACAAAGCCAAGGACAACGCCTGCAAGGCAACTTACGGCGGCCACAATCCCGAAAAGGTTGCCGCTAAGGCTGCGACCTGCACCGCCGACGGCTGGAACGAATACTATGTCTGCTCTCGCTGCGGCGTTTGTGTGGATGCAAACGGCGGTCTCTCCGCGATCCCCGTCATCAGCGCTCTGGGCCATGACTTCGGCGACTGGATGGTCACCAAAGAACCCACCGCCGACAAGGCCGGCTATCAGACCCGTACCTGCAGCAGATGCGGCGCCGAAGAGGTAGAGCGCATCCCTGCGACCGGCGAGGTAAAGCCCACGGAGCCTACCGAGCCTGAGAAGCCCACCACTCCTGCGGATCCCTCCATCCCGATCCCCGTGGAGCGTCCGGAAGACGGCGGCTCTCCCGCTGAGCCCTCCGAACCCACTCCCGACGAGCCCGGAACGGTGGTCACTCCTCCGGAAACCGGCAAGGTCTCCTTCGCTCCCGTCCTGCTGCTGGCCGCTGCGGCTGTTGCCGTTGTCGTTCTCCGCAAAAAAGACGCCGAGTAAGTAAAAAACCTCAAAAGCCGCCTGTGTAAAACAGGCGGCTTTTTCTTGTCCTTTTCCGACGGACGTGTTAAAATGGAGACAGTACTTTCTGAAAGAGGGGTCCTATGTACCGTGACCTGACCCGGGGCAGCATCACCAAATCCCTGCTGCTCTTCGCCTTACCCATGATTGCCGGAAACCTGCTGCAGCAGTTCTATAACATCGCCGACACCCTCATCGTCGGGCAGGTTTTAGGGAAAAACGCCCTTGCTGCCGTAGGCTCCGCCTACACTCTCATGACCTTTCTGACCTCCATCCTGCTGGGGCTTTCCATGGGGTCGGGGGCGCTTTTTTCCATTTATCTGGGAAAGGGCAACCGGAGTTCGCTCCACTCTGCCGTGGCTCATGCCTTCGGGCTGATCTTTCTGGTGACCGTTCTTTTAAATCTGGCGGTCTACCTGTTTTTGGATCCCATCCTCCGCTTTTTGCAGATCCCCACGGAGCTTTATTCCTCCATGCGGGAATATCTGGTCCTCATTTTTGCCGGCATTGCAGCTACTTTTCTCTATAACTTCTTCGCCTGCCTCCTCCGTGCGGCAGGGAATTCGGCTGTCCCCCTGCTCTTTTTAGGAACGGCCGCCGTTTTGAACGTGGGGCTCGACCTTCTTTTCGTGTTGCAGTTCCATTGGGGCATCGCCGGGTCTGCCGTCGCCACGGTTTTTTCCCAGTACGTTTCCGGGATCGGACTGACCCTGTACAGCTTTGCCCGCTGCCGGGACCTCCTCCCCAGCCGGAAGGAGCTGCGCTGGAATCCGAAGATCCTCCGGGAGATCTGCGACCTCTCCCTCCTCACCTGCGCCCAGCAGTCGGCGATGAACTTCGGCATTTTATTGGTTCAGCGGCTGGTGGACAGCTTTGGTCCCGTGACCATGGCGGCCTTTGCGGCAGCCGTAAAGATCGACTCCTTCGCCTACCTCCCCGTACAGGACTTCGGCAATGCTTTTTCCACCTTCATCGCCCAAAATTACGGCGCAAACAAAATCGGCCGCCTGAAAAAAGGGATGCGGCAGGCGACGTTGGTCAGCGTCTGCTTCTCCCTTGTGATCTCCGCCGCCGTGGTGATTTTCGCCCGACCCCTCATGGGCATTTTCGTCCGTCCGGAGGAGACGGAGGTGCTCCGCTCCGGCGTGCGCTACCTGTATATCGAAGGGAGCTTCTATTTCGGCATCGGCTGTCTCTTCCTGCTTTACGGCTTTTACCGGGCAGTGAAGCGGCCGGGGATGTCGGTGGTGCTGACGGTGATTTCTCTGGGAATACGGGTGGCGCTGGCTTATGCCCTCGCCGGCCCCATCGGGGAAGTCGGCATCTGGATCGCCATCCCCATCGGTTGGATCTTAGCCGACCTTGCGGGCTACGGCTACTACTTCCTCCGCAAAAAGCAGCTCCTTCCCCAGCCGGACGCTTCAAGTGAACCTTGACAAAAACGCCCTTGCAGGAAATCCCCGCAAGGGCGTTTTCTTATTCGATCACTTTGTTGTCCGCTAAGATCTCCGGCTTATGCTTCATGCTGTCCGCATCGGTGATCTCCCGGATCACCCGGCAGGGCACGCCGGCCGCAAAGCTGTTGGGAGGAATGTCCCGGGTCACCACGCTGCCTGCGCCGATGACGCAGTTGTCGCCGATGGTCACGCCGGGGCAGACCGTCACCGATGCCCCGAACCAGCAGCTGTTGCCGATGTGGACGGGCTTCGCCCAGCAGAGCCGCCGGGCCTCCCCCTCCGGGGTCATGATCTTGTTCCGCTCGCTGGCGATCATGGGGTGGCAGGGGGTGACGATGGTGGTATTGGGCCCGAAGTTGCAGTCATCGCCGATGGTGACCTCTGCATCGTCCTGGATCGTCAGGTTGAAGTTCCCGAAGAAGCGCTTGCCGATCTTCGTGTGCTTGCCATAGTGGAACGCAATGGGCCCCTGAATGAACAGCCCCTCTCCGAACTCCCCTAAGATCTCCGCCAGAATAGCCGCCCGCTTTTCCACCTCGTCCTCGTGGGTCTGATTGTAGTCCACGTCCAGGTTGTGGGTGCGCCGCTTGATGGCCTTCAGCTCCGGGTCGCCGGGGAAAAAGAGAATGCCTTCCTTGATCTTATCTTCTTCACACATAAAAACGCCTCCGTTTACCGGTAGTTTCTTATCGTCATTCTAGCACAAATCCCGCAAAAAGTCCACCGGTATTTTCCGTTTACCCAATGGTCCCGCCGGGGGCGATTCCCAGCAGATACTCCACCCCGATGGCTACCAGAACCACCAGCAGCGAAATGATGAACCCATGAAGCATGGGCTTCGCACCGGATTTGCAAAGCTCCTTGAAATCCGTATTGAGCCCAATGGCCGCCAGAGCCGCAACCATCAGGAATTTGCTGACGGTTTTCAGAACCGATGCCGCAGCTGCGGGGATCAACCCAAGGCTGGCAACGGCGGACATGGCGAGGAACCCCAGAATGAACCACGGAAAGACCTTGCTCATCTTCACCTTTACCGCCGTATCCCCCGCCGCCGCCTTTTTCTTCGCCCGCATGGAGATCAGAGCGAAGACCAGCACCGTAGGGATGATCGCCAGCGTCCGGGTCAGCTTCACCATGGTAGCGAAGTCCCCCGCCGCCTCACTGAAGGCGTAGCCGGTCGCCACCACGCTGGAGGTGTCGTTGACCGCTGTGCCTGCCCAGAGCCCGAAGGCTGCATCGGAAAGGCCCATCCACCGCCCCAGTAGCGGGAACACCAAAATCATGACCATATCAAAAAGGAACGTTGCCGACATCCCATAAGCGATGTCCAGATCCGTCGCCTCAATGACCGGCGCAATGGCCGCAATGGCGGAGCCGCCGCAGATCCCCGTCCCGGCGTTTATCAGGCTGCTGGTCTTCCAGTTGAGCCCCAGCGCTTTCCCGATCAGCGCACCCAGGCCAAAGCAGGTAGCGAGGGTGAACAGCATCACGATCAGCGAGAATTTCCCCACCGTCACCACAGTAGACAGGTTCAAGCTGGCGCCCAGCAGGATAATGGCAAACTTTAAGATCTTCTTGGAGGTGAGCCGGATCCCCGGCGCCGTGGTGGGATTGGGCTTATAAAACCTGTGAACCAGCATCCCTAAAAAGAGAGCGATCACCGATGCTCCGATGAGGTACACCCCGCAAAGCCCCTCCAAATACTCCAGCCCCTTGGCCGCTGCTGCCAGCGCCAGAGCCAGCAGGCAGCCGGGAACGATCTTTTTCACTTTTCCCATTCCGATACTCCTTTACATAAGAAACCGGAAGCTCCAACTCCAGAG
>USLH01000076.1 GCA_900555435.1 uncultured Oscillospiraceae bacterium
GGAAGTGACCTCCCTTCGTGGTTTTATATATGAAAACGCCGCCCGTTGTCCTGTTGGGCGGTGATTTTTTTGCAGAGCAAGTGGCTTTCTATAACATTATAGTATATAATTAGTTCTAATAATAAACAAATGGCAGGGGGTATTCTTTTGAAAAATCTGTTAGAAGCTGTGGGTTTGATAATCCTCAGTATGGGTGGTGCTGGCGCAATTATCATGTCTGTTTCAAGTTTTCTTGCTAATAAAATTGCAACACGTCTTGAGCAAAAATACAAATTACGCATTGATAAAGAGCTTGAAGCCTATAAAGCAGGTTTAACCCAGCGTTCATATGTAACGAAGGTTCAGTTCGATATTGAATTTGAGGTATATCGCAAACTATCAAAAGGAATGTTTGAGTTTATCAGAACTCTATATACAACGATTGAAGAAGAGCATTACCCTAAAAAAGAAGGGGAAAACCATCGGGAGAAAGTTGCAGAAGAAATCAGAACATACACAAAAATGGTTGACAAAGCTGCCACTCTGCAAGAGCTATTATATGAAAACGCTGCTTTTATCCCACAAAACATCTACGAAAAATATAAAGAGATAATTGAACTGACAACGACACAATTTTGGAATTATCAGCAGCGTTTTAAGGACTATCTTGATGGAAAAATATCTTTAGCTGAGAGAGTTACTGACTCTGACAAGCAGTCGTTTGAAACGATTGAAAAGAACGTGGAAGCATTAAACAACGAATTGCGTGAACATCTTCAAAAAATATATATTGTTACTTAATGATTTAACATTGTTTTGCTACTTGAGGCGCTCATTCGCTCTGGTTTAGAGGAGGATGCAAGCATTCTGACTGCAAGTTTTGGTGAGGTGGTAAATTCCCCCTCAAACCTGCGGAAAACTCCGCTCAAATTCACTCTTGAGCGGAATGCCTCTAAATTTTAATCTTTTAGAATAAATACCTCTTGCCGACTGCCAGCAAACCGTTGATATATCTGTGTTTTCTGAGATCCTATAATTACACTCCGACCAAATAAATCGGCAAGTCTTATCAAAGACTTGCCGATTTTGTTTTATCCTTTCAATTAAAAATTTTCTTTCTCCTGCGCCTCTTCCAACGCCTCCTCATACTCCTCTTCGCTGTCATAGTCCTCCGGATCCAAACCGTATTCGCTCCCGTCCTCGCAGTCCTCCCGCCACGAATCATCGGAAAAACTCAGACCGGGCTTCGGTTCCTCCTTCGCACACTCCTCAAAGATCTTGTACGCCAGATACTGCTCTGACAGATCCATCTTCCCATCCCGATTGAAATCGAACAATCCTCCAAGGAAATTGCCTTTTGCCATTTTGCTTCCCGCCTTTCCAGTTTTTAACTGCAGCTGTATTCTACCCGATTTCCTGTCCCATAAAACGGACACTCACTCGATTTGTTTGACTTTTGGCAGGAGCCCTGCTATACTATGGTTAGCAAGAACTAACTGCAGTATTCCCCGTTCCTCAGGGACAGAAAGGTGCGTTATGGAAGCATTTTACGGCATCCTCATTCCGTTTCTCGGCACTTCGCTGGGAGCAGCCTGCGTCTTTTTTATGAAAAGGGCTTTGAGCGACAGTGTCCGCCGGGCGCTGACCGGCTTTGCCGCCGGAGTCATGGTGGCGGCCTCCGTCTGGAGCCTGCTGATTCCTGCCATCGAACAATCCGCCGATCTGGGGCGCTGGTCTTTTCTCCCGGCAGCCGCCGGATTCTGGATCGGTATCCTCTTCCTGCTGATCTTGGACCATGTGATCCCCCATCTGCACCAAAAAAGCGGGCAGGTGGAAGGCCCCAGAAGCCAGCTCAAGCACACCACCATGATGGTGCTGGCGGTGACCCTTCATAACATCCCCGAAGGCATGGCCGTGGGCGTCGTATACGCCGGCTTCCTCTCCGGCAGCACCCAGATCACCGCTGCCGGGGCGCTGGCGCTTTCCCTTGGCATCGCCATCCAGAACTTCCCCGAAGGCGCCATCATCTCCATGCCCCTGCGCGCGGAGGGTGTAAGTAAGGGAAAGGCGTTCCGGGACGGCGTCCTCTCCGGCATCGTGGAGCCTATCGGCGCCGTCCTGACCATTCTTGCGGCCCGGCTCATCGTCCCCGCCCTCCCCTGCCTTCTGAGCTTCGCCGCAGGAGCCATGCTCTACGTTGTGGTGGAAGAGCTGATCCCGGAAATGTCCCAGGGCGCCCACTCCAACTTGGGCACGATCTTCTTCGCCACAGGCTTCAGCCTGATGATGGCGCTGGACATAGCGCTGGGGTAAAAAGAAAACATCCCCGTTCCGTACAAAAAAACGCCGGATTTTCCCTGGCTTTTGCCACTTTTCCCGTTTTTTCAGAAGGTTTCCCTTCCTTCCTTGCATCAAGGCTGCTCTTTATAGTATAATGAAATTATTCTATGGGATTGCTGCCCGCTGGAAGCAGCTGAAACTGCCGCCGCTCCTTGAAAGCGGGCGGCTCTTTTTGCGTTTTTTCGCAGCCCCGATGTTAGGAGAATGCAGATGTTTTCATCGTTTTTTCGAGATCTTCGCACCGAGTTTTCCGGATACAACGCCGGGAAGCTCCTAAAGGACATGATGGCGGGTCTTACCGTCTGTGCCGTGGCTCTGCCCTTAGCGCTGGCCTTCGGCGTCAGCTCCGGAGCCACCGCCGCCTCCGGTCTGGTCACCGCCATCATCGCCGGCGTCGTCATTGCCGTCTTAGGCGGCGCTTCCTACCAGATCTCCGGCCCCACCGGCGCCATGAGCGCCGTCCTCATCGGCATCGTGGCGCAGTACGGCCTGCAGGGCGTCTTCTTCGCCTGCTTCGCCGCCGGGGTCCTTCTCCTGCTGGCAGGCATCTTCCGCCTGGGACGGCTTATCGGCTTCATCCCCATGCCGGTGATCATGGGCTTTACCTCCGGCATTGCCATTATCATCGCCATGGGGCAGATTGATAACTTCTTCGGCACCGTCTCCGAAGGCAGCTCCAATTTAGCAAAGCTCGCCTCCTACGGGCGTCTGGGCTTCCGCCCGGATCCTGCCACCGTCCTCATCGGGCTGCTGGTGGTGGTTGTCATGATCGTCTGGCCGAAAAAGTGGAACGCCAAAGTCCCCGGCTCTCTGGTGGGCATCATCCTTGCCACCGGGATCGCTGCCGTCTTCAGGCTGGACGGTCTTGCCACCGTAGGCGACATCCCCAAGACCCTCCTTCTCTCAGACCGGCTCCATCTGTCCGGCTTCCGCTTGGAGATGCTTTCAGGGCTTCTTTCCCCCATCGTCACCATCGCCGCACTGGGCATGATCGAAAGCCTGCTCTGCGGCGCCTCTGCCTCCCGGATGAAAAACGAGCCTTTCCGTGCGGATCAGGAGCTGATCGCACAGGGCGTCGGCAACATCCTTCTCCCCTTCTTCGGCGGCGTCCCCGCCACAGCCGCCATCGCCCGAACCAGCGTCGCCGTCAAATCCGGCCAGCAGACCCGCCTGACCAGCGTCTTCCACTCCCTCTTCCTGCTGGCTTCCATGTTCCTGCTGGGCGGCATCATGGCAAAACTCCCTCTGTCAGCTCTGGCGGGAGTTTTAATGGTCACCGCCTGGCGGATGAACGACTGGGAAGGCATCCGCTCCATCTTCTCCCGGAAATTCAAATCCGCCATCAGCCAGTTCCTGCTGACGATGATCGCCACGGTGGTCTTCGACCTGACCGTCGCCATCCTCCTTGGCGTGATCTACTCCGCCATCCTCTATATGGCCAAAAGCAGCCGGATCCGGGTGGCCTATTCCGACATCGACAGCAGCCGCCTGCGGGAAGATGTAGGCAAATCCCCCCTTCTGGAATCCGCCGGGGTGGTCTACGTCACCGGTTCCCTCTTCTTCGGCGCCGTGGATGAGTTCAACCGCCGAATCGCTTCCCTTCCAAAAAACGACCATCTGATCTTCTCCCTTCGGGGCTGCCCCAGCATCGATGTCCCCGGTGCCCAGACGGTTTTGGAGCTTTCGGAAAAGCTGAAAGCAGCCGGAACCAATCTTTCCTTCTGCGGCCTGTCGGAGGAGGTTCGCTCCTACTTTGACCGGGCAGGCGTGACTGCCCTCGTCGGCGAATCCGCCTATTTTAACAGCGCCGATCAGGCGATCCTCTCCCTTCTGGATCGGGAGCTTCTGGAATGACCCGGACGCAAAGGCCCGCCCCTGCCGCTTTAAAAGCAGCAAGGGCGGGGCTCTTCTTGTTTCCCGCTTATTTCAGGCTCTTGCCTGCGGAAAATGCATCGCCGACGGTCTCCCCCAGTGCCACATAGGTGTTGTTGAACGGATCAAAGGTAATCGGACGCACTTTCCGAACGTCTACCTTCCCGTTTTCGCCCAGCACGCTCTCGTCCACGCTGACGTTGACGATTTCTCCGACCAGTCGTCCGCTCTCCGGATCGTAGCTTTTCAGCCGGCACTCCGCCGCAACTGCAAGCTCTGCGATCAGCGGAGCGTCCACGAACTCCGACTTCACGGCGTGAAGCCCGGCCTTCTCGAACTTTTTCGGCTCCGAGCTGCCCGAAACGATCCCAACGTAATCGCAGGCGGCCATGTGCGCCTCATCGGCCATGCTCACCGTAAACGCCTTCCGCGCCAGCAGGTTTTTCGTGGTCTTATGGGAAGCGCTGATGCAGAAGCTGATCTCGTTCCCATCACTGATCCCGCCCCATGCGGCGTTCATAGCATCGGGAGTCCCGTCTTCCCCGTAAGTGGCGAGAATGTACACCGGCTGCGGATAGGTATAGGGCTTCGCCCCGAAATTCTTTCTCATAAAGGTCCTCTTTTCCGCCCCTTCCGGGGCTTTTTTCTTATTATACAACTGAAAGTACCCTTTCAGTCAACCCCTTTTCCCGTCTTATCTCCCAAATAACCTGAACAGTGCCGCATGGAAACTAAACACGTTTCCGGAAAAATACGCTATAATTAGTTCAGACAAAGCCGCCTACGGCCAAATTGGAGGTTTTACCATGATTCAGGTTTCCACCCCGAGCCGCATCTGCCTTTTCGGCGAGCATCAGGATTACTTAGGCTTGGAAGTCATCGCTTCTGCCATCAACCTGCGCTTCTCCACCAAAGCAGAAAAACGCAGCGACGATCTTTTAAAGATCCGCATCCGTGACAAATCCATCTGCGAGCTGGGCGCCAAAAACACCGAAAACAAATACGAAGAATATGTGATCGACCTCTCTAAAGAGCTGGTCTATGAAAGCAAGCGGGATTACTTCAAATCCATCGTAAACGTCCTCCGGAAAGCGGGCTTCACCATTCCCGGCGCCGACGTGACCATGGATTCCGAGATTCCCATCGGCAAGGGTATGTGCTCCTCCACCACCATGGTGTTGGTTCTCACCGCCACCCTCGCCGCCCTCTCCGACCAACCTGAGCGTGCCAAAGACGCCAAGGAAATGGCGCTCTTAGCATGGAAGGCCGAGGTGGAAGAGTTCCACGAGCCCGGCGGCATGATGGATCATTATGCGTCCGCCCTGGGCGGTCTGGTCCATCTGGACTTCTCCGGCGAATCCGCAAAGCCCACCTCTCTGGATCTGAAGCTCCCCGGCGTTTTCATCCTCTTCGACTCCCTGCAGGATAAGGACACCATCAAAGTCTTAGGTGATTCCAAATACCCCACACTGGAGGCCATCAAGGAGCTGAATCCCTACGGCATCACCTCCATCCGGGACTTCTATAACGATCCCTCTCTGGAGCAGTATGTGGACAAACTGGACGCCTTCCATCAGCAGAAGGTCCGCGCCAACATCGATAACTACAAGGTTCAGCGGGAAGCCCTCTCCCTGATCCAGTCCGGCAAGATGACCGACGAAAAGATGGGCGAGCTTTTGAACCGTCACCAGAAAAATCTCCGGGACGGCCTGCAGATCTCTACCCCCACCATCGATAAGATTCTCGCTAAAGCACTGGAGACCGGTGCCTACGGCGGCAAGTTCAACGGCTCCGGCGGCGGCGGATGCCTCTACTGCTACGCCCCCAAGGACAAAGCGGAAGCCATTCTGGCAGCCGTAAAAGAAATGGGATACCCCGGCATGATCCTGACCCAGGACAAGGGTCTGACGGTCTGCGATTGATTTAAGGAGGAATTTTTCATGAAAGCAGTTATTCTGGCAGCCGGCAAAGGCAAACGCCTGCATTCCGAGCAGTTCAGCGCCCCCAAGGTGCTCCGGGAAGCCAATGGCAAACCCCTGCTCCGCTACGTTGTCAACAACCTGAGCTTCATCCCCGATAAAAAGGACATCATCATCGTCGCCGGCTACAAAAAAGAAATGGTCTTCAACGCCTTCAACGAAGGCTACACCTTTGCTGTTCAGGACGAGCAGCTGGGCACCGGCCACGCCGTCAACTGCGCCCGGGAAGCCTTAAAAGACTACGATGGACCCGTTCTGGTCTGCTACGGCGATATGCCCCTCTTCAAAAAAGAGACCTACGAAAACCTCGTAAAGGTCCATGAGGAGGCCGGCAACGACTGCACCATCCTCACCGGCGTTTCCGACCGTGGTCTTGCCTACGGCCGCATCATCCGGGATGAAAACGGCAGCTTCAAAGGCGTCGTGGAAGACCGGGACTGCACCCCTGAGCAGAAAAAGATCAACGAGCTGAACGTGGGCATCTACGTCTTCGACTCCAAGAAGCTCTTCTCCTGCTTGGGTGAGCTTAAAAACTCCAACGCACAGGGTGAGTATTATCTGACCGATGTCCCCACCATCATGATGAGCAAGGGCTACAAGATCGGCACCTACACTACCCACGACGACACGGAGATCTTAGGCGTCAACACCCCCGAAGAGCTGGCACTCTGCGAGTCCCTGCTGAAATAAGATCGGATCCTTTGGCACGTTTTCAAGGCGTTTTTTCAAAACGCCTTGAGAAATGTTGCCTTTTTAAGAAATCACCCATTGCAAAGGAGCGTTTATCATGATCAAATTCGGAACCGGCGGATTTCGCGCCATCATCGGCGACGACTTCACCAAAGCCAACGTGGAGCTTCTCGCCCAGGGTCTCGTCAACAAAATGAAAGTGGAAAAGGTGGAGGATTCTCCCCTCATCATCGGCTACGACCGGCGCTTCCTGTCGGACATCGCCGCAAAGTGGATCTCCGGCGTCTTCGCCGCCAACGGCATCCACGTCCAGTTCATTGACCAGGAAGCCCCCACTCCCCTCATCATGTTCACCGTCAAACAGACCGGTGCCAAGTACGGCATGGCCATCACCGCCTCCCACAACCCCGCCGAGTATAACGGCGTCAAGGTCTTCACCGAAGGCGGTCGGGATGCCAGCAAGGAGGTCACCAACGAGCTGGAGGATTACATCAACTCCCTGACCGCAGCCGATGTGACCACCATGGATTTCGAGGAAGCCAAAAAAGCCGGCCTCGTGGAGATCGTCGATCCCATGAACGACTACATCGACAGCATTTTAAGTTTTGTCGACATCGCTAAAATCAAAGCCAAGAAGCTGAAGATTCTCTTAGACCCCATGTTTGGCGTGTCCAAGACCTCCCTTCAGACCATCCTCCTCACCTGCCGCTGCGACGTGGACGTCATCAACGACCGCCACGACACCCTCTTCGGCGGACGCCTTCCTTCCCCCTCTGCCAAGACCCTGACCCGTCTGTCCACCATGGTGGTGGAAGGCGGCTATGACCTTGGCATCGCCACCGACGGCGACGCTGACCGCATCGGCCTCATCGACTCCCACGGTGCTTTCATCCATCCCAACGACATTCTGGTGCTGCTCTACTACTACCTGGTGAAGTACAAAGGCTGGAAGGGCGACTGTGTCCGCAACATCGCCACCACCCACCTGCTCGACCGCCTTGCCGCCTCCTTCGGCCAGACCTGCTACGAGGTTCCCGTAGGCTTCAAGTGGATCTCCTCCAAGATGGACGAGACCGGTGCCATCATCGGCGGCGAAAGCTCCGGTGGCCTTACTGTGAAGGGCCACATCTCCGGCAAGGACGGCATCTACGCCGCTGCTCTGCTGGTGGAAATGATCTCCGTCATCGGAAAGCCCCTGAACACCATCTTGAAAGAGATCAAGGACGAGTACGGCCACTGCGAAATGACCGAGTTCAACTGCCGCTTCTCTCAGGAGAAGAAGGATGAGCTGAACGAGCTGATCTTCGTGGAGAAGAAACTCCCCGACTTCGGCGAAGCCATCGAAAAAGTCTCCTACGCCGACGGCTGCAAGGTCTACTTCAAGAACGGCGGCTGGATCATCTGCCGCTTCTCCGGCACTGAGCCCCTGATCCGTATCTTCTGCGAAATGGAAACCTACAACCGTGCCATGGAGATCACCGGTATCGTCCGTGAATTCTTAGGCCTGTAATCCCCAGGCTTCCCCAAAACCGTCCTCTTCCCAGAGGGCGGTTTTTTTCATCTGCTTTTCCAGTAAAACAGCGCATTTTGCCCCGAAACCCCCAATCAGCAGGGAGAAAACTTCAGCCGAACGGGATAAAAAATTACGCCCCATAGATCCGCTTCGCTTCCCGCAGGCTTTCCTCCGGATCCAGAAGGGGACTGTACTCCAACCCGCAGGCGCCTTTGTACCCCGCCTTGTCCACTGCCGCAAAAATCACCTTATAATCGTTTTCCCCGAACTGCAGCTCATGCCGCCCCGGGTGTCCGGCACTGTGCAGATGGGCGATGCAGTCCAGATTGTTCGTAATGCTGGAGATGATATTCCCCTCCATCACCTGCTGATGGTAAATGTCGTAAACCACCTTCACCAGCGGGTGCGAAACCTCCCGGATCAGGTCAAACGCCTCCGCCGAGGACCAAAGATAGTACCCCGGGTGATTCACCAGCGTGTTCAGCGGCTCGATCATCACCGTGACCCCGCTGTCCTCCAGAATGGGCCGTGCCTCCCGCAGCGCCGCTGCAATGCTCTCGTGCTGCGCTTCTCTCGAAAGCCCGCTGACCTCCGGCCCCACCTGAGTGATAAGCCGCTTGACCCCGGCCTTCTTCGCCGCCTGACAGCTTTCCCGGAGCCCCGCCAGCCATTCCTTCCGGAAAGTTGGATCCGTCATCCGGAACTCGGTGGTACACATACTGAGAAGCTCCACCCCCGTTTCCTCGCAGGCGTTTTTCACTGATTCCAGATCCTGCCCTCTCCATTCATAGGTCTCCGCTGCGTCAAAGCCCAACTCCCGCACCTTCCGGATGCCCGCCGGAAGATCCATTCCCCAGAAAAAACAGGGGATCGGTACGCAAAGTCTCATGCCTCTTCCTCCTTTCGTTTGTTACTCCCATTATAAAAAGGATACCAGCGAAAGTCAACTTCACTTTTGGAAAAAACGCAAAATTTTTCGGGAGATTTGCTAACCTTTTCCGGAAAAATCTGCTATACTGAAAATATCTCAAAACTCGATTTACGAAAGGATGCACCTCCATGAAACCATCCAAATGGCTGGCTCTTTTCTCCGCCGGATTGGTTGCCGCAGCTTCCGTGTCTGTCCACGCCGCAGCCGCCGATGCCATTCCCGTCTCCGGAAACTTGGTCCGGATCACCACGACCGACGATTTCTCCGCTTCCGAGCTTACAGATCTTACCGTTCTGGATACCATAGGAAACGGCGCCGTGACCCTTGCCGATCCCGCCGAGGAAGGCGAGCTCATCTCCGGCGTTTACGACTGCCCCGCCTTCACCAATCTGGTGGCTTCCTGGAACGCTGACACTCCCGATGATTCCAGCATTGAGATCACCGCCCGGGGCCGGATCTCCGAAACCGGCGAATGGACCCAATGGCTCAGCTGGGGTGTCTGGGGCATCGGCATTGCCCGGGGCTGCGGCACGCCGGACACCGCCCGGGATAAACTCGCCTATGTGGACACCGACGTCCTGGCCCTCCGGGATGATTCTCTCACCTTCGACCGGTTCCAGCTCCGTGCTACCCTCCGTCGCAGCTCCACTGGCCTTTCCCCCACCCTTCGTCAGCTTTCCGCCACCTTCCAGAACTGGAACGACGGCGCTGAGCTGACCCCCGTCTACGCCGAGGAACCGACGGAACTTCCCGAAAAAGCCATCCTCTCCACCCCCGCTTACTCCCAGATGGTGCGGGATCCCGACATCTCCGCCTCCATCTGCAATCCCACCACCATCACCACCCTCTTAAACGACCGGGGCGAGGATCTTCTCCCGGAGCAGGTGGCACTGGTGGACTACGACTTCAATTATCAAGGCTTTGGCAACTGGTCCTTCGCCCTTGCCGCAGCCGCTTCCTTCGGTTACGACTGCTACATCCAGTACGGCAGCTTCGACCTGATCCGTCAGGAGCTGGCAAAGGGCTATTCCGTGGGCATCTCTGTCTACTACGCTCAGAAAGAAGGCGGCCGTCTCCCCTATGTGGAAAACGCCCCCATCACCTCTACCGGCCATCTGATCACCGTCCGGGGCTATGAGAACGTCGACGGCGTCGAATACTTCTACGTCAGCGATTCCGCCGCCGGAAGCGATGCGGAAGCCCTTCGCCGCTACCGCGCCGATCAGCTGGACGCCGCCTGGGGCAACCGGATCCTCTATCTGGTTCACGAAAAAGAAGCAAACGCCGGTACTGCCGCCCCACACACGGTCAGCGCCCGGCTGGTCCCCTCCTCTGATGAAGAAAACGTCTATACATTAGAAGCCAACGGCGTTCCCGTAGAGCTCACCGCCGATTTCCTGAAGCTCAAAACGGCCGCAGCCGGAGGCGGAACCATCCTCGCCCGGGACGCCAATGTCCCCCTGCTGGAGCAGGAAGCCCCTGCCCGCAGCACCACCGCAAACGCCGCCTATTTCTACGCCTTCAAAATGCGGAGCAGCGGCGGCATCTTCCTAAAGCCCGAAGATTTCCTCCCGAACGGGAAGCCCGGCGATTCCAAGGATTTTCTCGTCACCGTCATCACCAACACCGGCGTAAGCTACGAAGCCCCTCTGACCGTCACCCTCCCCCTTCCGGAAGAGAGTCCCTCTGAAGCGGAGGAAGAGCCTGTCCCCTCTGCTCCGGACGATACCGACGCGGCTGTCCCCATTGCGAAAAAGAGCATTGCCCCGCTTTTACTAGGCTGTGCCGGAGCTGCTATTGTCCTTGCAACGAAATCTCCTGACGATTTCCGCGGTCGTGCT
>USLH01000077.1 GCA_900555435.1 uncultured Oscillospiraceae bacterium
CCGTGGGGATATCTACAAGGGCACCTACAAGGGCAAATACTGCACCCCCTGCGAGTCCTTCTGGACGGAGAGCCAGCTCAAAGACGGCTGCTGCCCCGACTGCGGCCGCCCCGTAAAGGAAGCGAAAGAGGAAGCCTACTTCTTCCGCATGAGCAAATATCAGGACAAGCTGATGCAGTACATCGATGAGCATCCGGATTTCATCGTCCCCGAATCCCGAAAAAAAGAAATGATCAACAACTTCTTAAAGCCCGGTCTGCAGGATCTCTGCGTTTCCCGCACCTCCTTCAAGTGGGGCATCCCCGTGTCCTTTGACGACCGCCATGTGATCTACGTCTGGCTGGATGCTCTTACCAACTACATCACCGCTCTGGGCTACGACCCCGACGGAAGCGGCGAGAATTTCAAGAAATACTGGCCTGCCGACGTCCACGTCATCGGCAAGGACATCCTCCGCTTCCACACCATTTACTGGCCCATCTTCCTGATGAGCATGGGGCTTCCCCTGCCCAAACAGGTCTTCGGTCATCCGTGGATGCTCTTCGCCTCCGATAAAATGAGCAAATCCAAAGGCAATGTCATCTACGCCGACGACATGGTCCGTCTTTTCGGCGTAGACGCCGTCCGCTACTACATGCTCTCCGCCATGCCCTACGCCCAGGATGGCAGCATCACCTACGAAGCCTTTATTACCAAGTATAATGCCGAGCTGGCCAACACCCTGGGAAACCTTGTGAACCGCACCGTCGCCATGGCCAACAAATACTTCGGCGGAGAGATCGACGCTGCTTCTATCTCCGATCCGCTGGATCAGGAACTGAAAGATACCGCCCTGTCCGCCGTTTCCGGCGTCCTCTCCGCCATGGAGGAATACCGCACCGCCGATGCCCTCCAGAAGATCATCGCTCTGGCTCAGCGTTCCAACAAGTACATTGATGAGACCGCCCCTTGGGTCTTAGCGAAAGACGAGGCTTCCCTGCCCCGACTGAAAGCCGTCCTCTCCAACCTCATCGAAGCTATCCGCTTCATTGGCGTACTGCTCACCCCCTTCCTGCCAGATACCGCCGCTTCCATTATGGAGCAGATCGGATCCCCCGCCGCTGACCTGGATTCCCTCAAGGAGTTCGGCTCCGCTCCCGCCCGGAAGGTGGGTGAGGCGAAAGCCCTCTTCGCCCGGATCGACGAAGCGAAGATGATGGAACGGATCAACAAGGAGATCGTAGAACCCCAAATCGCTGCAGCCAAAGCCGAAGCCGCCAAAAACGCCCCTGCCGAAAAGAAGGAAGCACCCGAAGGCATCGCCCAAATCGGCATCGAGGACTTCTCCAAAGTCGAGCTCCGGGTAGCCGAAGTGTTAAGCTGCGAGAAGATGAAGAAATCCAAAAAGCTCCTGAAGCTAATCTTAAACGACGGTGATGGCGAGCGTCAGGTGCTCTCCGGCATCTCCCAGTGGTACGCCCCCGAAGATCTGATTGGCAAAAAGATCGTCCTGGTCTCCAACCTGAAGCCCGCCAAGCTCTGTGGCGAAGTAAGCAACGGCATGATCCTTGCCGCCGACTGCTCCGAGGACGATGTGAAGGTGCTCTTCGTGGATCCTTCCGTCCCCGCCGGCAGCCGGATCCACTGAGGTGAGCGCCTTGATCCACGGCATTTTTGACTCCCACGCCCATTACGACGACGCTCGGTTCGATGAGGATCGGGACGCCCTCCTCTCCTCCCTTCCGGGAAAAGGGGTCTGCGGCATCATCGACATCGGCTGCGATTTAGAATCCTCCCGGAAAGCGGTGGTCTTAGCGGAAAAATACCCCTACGTCTGGGCGGCTGTCGGCTACCATCCGGAACAGGCCGCCCTCCGCACCGATGAAGGCGTGGCGGAGCTGCGGCAGCTCCTTTCCCACCCCAAAGTCGTCGCCATCGGTGAGATTGGTCTCGATTACTACTGGCCGGAGCCGGATCATGAGACCCAGAAACGAGTGCTCATCGAACAGCTGAAACTGGCCCGGGAGCTTCAAAAGCCCGTGATCCTCCATGTCCGGGACGCCTCGGAGGACGCCCTTACCATCCTGAAAGCCCACCCCGTCCAGGGCGTGATGCACTGCTTCTCCGGATCGCCGGAAACCGCCCGGGAAGTGCTGAAGCTAGGGCTGTACATCGGTTTCACCGGCGTCCTTACCTTCAAAAACGCCCGGAAGCCTGTAGAAGCCTGCGCCGCCGTTCCCTTGGACCGCCTGCTGCTGGAAACGGACTGCCCCTACATGGCGCCCACCCCCTACCGGGGGCAGCGCTGCTGGTCTCCCATGATTGAGCAGACGGCAGCCCGTGCCGCTGAGATCAAAGGCGTCTCCACCCAGGAGCTGGTGAACGCCGCCCGGGAAAACACCCTCTCCCTCTTTCAGATCACCCTCCCCTGACCTTAAAAACTCCCGTCCTGTCATCTTCGCAGGGCGGGAGTTTTTGTGCAAAATTCGTGTAGCTTTGAAATATTTTTAGATACTTTGCCAATTTACAATCCGATCTTTTTGTTAACTTACTGCTTGAAATCCATTAAAAAAGCTGTTATAGTAAAGGCAGGAAGAGCTCTTCCAAAAAACGATCGATTCTTCATCGAAGAAAGGAGCGTCAAAATACATCGGATTCAAAAACGCTTTTGTGTTTCGTTCTTTCCCTTGCCCTGCTCTTCTGCTCGACTCCGTTTTGGCGGCAGATATGCCCGGTCCAAATCCGAACTATGAAGAAATGACCCTTGAAACCTTTCTGGAGCGCTATCCGGACTATGCAGGCCGGGAAGATCCCCGGTTTCCCTCCGGAATGATCTCCGCCGCCATCGACAACCCCGGATACGTTACCAGCAATTACTCCGGCCCCTTTACCTGGGAAGGCGATTATGACACGAAAATATTGAATTCAAAGGCAGCAGCCCTATTTTTGGCGCTAACTTGAACTGATTTGACAGGAGGTGTTTTTTATGAAAAAACTGTCTGTTTTCTTATTCGTTTGCCTTCTCACTTTCTTCTTTACGGCCTGTGGTCAAGAGGTGCTTTCCTCTCCGGAATCCTCCATTTCTCCCACTTCAAGCCTTTCTGAGCCTTCTGAACTGGAAAACAATTTTTCTGATTCGACCCCATCGGAAGGTAAAGCCGCGGAGGTCATCGAAGCCGGAACCGGCTGCGGAAGCACCCTGAAAGAAAAATATTCCTTCCACTATTACAACGTGGACGGTTCTCTCATTGATTTCATCGGTGCCGACACCTTTGACGCCTGGTGGAAGAAAAACAAAGGGCAGGATTTGTCCATTCTAAACGTCGTGCGGGATTTCCAGATCCCAAAGGAAACATTCCTTTCCGTTACCCGCCCCGAATTGGATGAAGAAACGTTGGAGCAGCTCCGCTCTCAAGGAATCACCTTGGAAGAGTGGTATCCTTATACTCTTGAAGAGATCGACGCCATCTATTCGGGAGAGGAAGCAACCGTCAACCGTGTCTTCTGCAGCCCCATCGCTGTATTCAACGAAACGAATGGTCAGATTTACACGTTGAGTTGGCTCGCTTCCCATACGGCAGAGGAGTATCAGTCGGTCGGACTTTCCTCCCAAGCCATACAGGAAGTCCTAAACCGCATCCAATCAGACGATGAGTATGCCGAATGGCGGACGGTGGCAAAACAAGTTGAACCCATTCTTGAAAAAGCGGAATCCATTGAAACCGCTGCTTCCAAAAAATTGGTTGAATAAAAGGAGCATATAATTTTATGAGACGTTTTTACATTCTTTTTCTAGCTGTGTCTTTTCTTCTTACCTCCTGTGGAAACGCCGCCGTTTCCTCCTCGGAATTCTCACCCTCTGAACCCTCCGATCCTTCTCTCCACTCCTCTGAGGCCGTTTCCAAGCCTACTTCCGATCCCGTTTCCGAACCTGAAAGCTCCATTCCTGTTGAAGAAGACATCTGCACTCCTTTTCTTTCTTGTCAGGAACACGCCCCTTCCTACCACTCTGTCCCCGGCGAGCTGATCGACTTAGTCGGAAACGATCCGGTCATGGAATGGTATAATTCCTGCTTTGAAGAGCCCGACCCATACGGTCGTCCCGGAGAAAGTTTTACCATTGCTGCCTTTGTGGAACGTTTTCAGGTGGACCGGGAAGACTTCACCCGCTGCGTTCACGAAGACCTTACCGATGAGCAGGTCGACGCCATCTACTCCGGCGATCAGAAGCAGATCAACAAAGCCTTCTGCGGCCCCCTGGCATTTGTCAATGAAGCGGACGGCGAGATTTACTCCATCTACTGGCTGGCTGACCATACCCCGGAAGAATATGTTGCCGCCGGCCTCCCTCTGGATCAGGTGCAGACCGTCGTCGAACTTGCTCAAACCGAAGAGTACGCCGACTGGAACGACCTGGGCAAAGCCGCCGAAGCTACCCTTGCCGAAGCGGAAGCCATCGAAGCAGCCGCCATCGAAACCCAATAACTGCTCCTTTCTTTAAAAACCCCATGTCCACCCGACATGGGATTTTTTTCTGCAAATCTCCCGAAAAAATTTTCGTTCCCCCTTTACAAAACAAGCGTTCTGCGTTATGATAAGAATAGATGTTCGATTAAGAGGCGATCCAAATGGATTTAATGGAAAAACTGACGATCCTTTCCGATGCGGCGAAGTATGACGCCGCCTGCACCTCCAGCGGCGTTGACCGCTCCCCCTCCCCCGGCAGCATCGGGAATTCTACGGCCTGCGGCATCTGCCACAGCTTTGCCGCCGACGGCCGCTGCATCTCCCTTCTAAAGGTGCTGATGTCCAATGCCTGTGCTTATAACTGCCAGTATTGCGTCAACCGGGTCACCAACGACACGCCCCGCGCCACCTTCACCCCCCGGGAACTGGCGGATTTGACCATCCAGTTCTACCGCCGCAACTACATCGAAGGGCTTTTCTTAAGCTCCGGCATCCTTAAAGATCCCGACTACACCTGCGAGCGGATGATCGAAACCCTCCGGATCCTCCGGGAGGAGTATCGCTTTTTCGGCTACATCCACGTCAAAGCCATCCCCGGGGCAGATCCGCTGCTGATCCGCCGCATGGGGCTTCTGGCCGACCGCATGAGCGTGAACATCGAGCTTCCCAGCGAAACGAGCCTTACTACCTTAGCACCCAATAAGAAAAAATCCGCCATTTTAGCCCCTATGGGCCAGATCCGCACCGGGATTAAGGAAAACGCCTCCGATCTGATCCGCTATCGCCATGCGCCCCAGTTCGTCCCCGCCGGCCAAAGCACCCAGATGATCATCGGTGCCTCCCCGGAAAACGACCTGCAGATCCTCCGGCTGACCGAAGCCCTCTATCGAAAATATGAACTGAAACGGGTCTTTTTCTCCGCCTATATGCCGGTGGTGGAAAGCTCCCTGCTCCCCTCCCTGGACACCAAACCGCCCCTGCTGCGGGAGCATCGGCTTTATCAGGCGGATTGGCTCCTCCGGTTTTACGGCTTCGAAGCAAGGGAAATCTTAGACGACGCCCACCCCAATTTCAATCCCTTTCTGGATCCCAAGTGCAGTTGGGCAGTAAACCACCCGGAATTTTTTCCGGTGGAGGTCAACTCTGCCCCCTACGAAGCACTGCTGCGGGTGCCGGGGATCGGCGTCCGCTCTGCTAAACGTATCGTCGCCGCCCGCCGCACCGGCACGCTGGATCTGATAGCCCTGAAAAAGATCGGCGTCGTGTTAAAACGTGCCCAGTATTTTCTCCTCCTGAATGGAAAACGCCCGGACAACGCCCGGCTCCGATCCGATAACATGATCCGAGCCGTCCTTTCCGATCAGGCGGAGGAGCTTCTCAGTGCGTCTCAAAACGAACAGCTGCGGCTTTTCGACGACCCCAAACTACTGACAAAGGAGGACCGACTCCAATGCCTTACCGGTCAACTCTGAACGCTTATATCTATGACGGCAGCTTCGACGGAATGCTCTGCTGTATCTTCACCGCCATTGCCGAAAAGGAACTTCCCGCCGATATTTTTCCGGAAACGGATCCGCAGTTTTCCCTCTGCCCGCCTCGCTTCATCGAAACAGATCCGGAAAAGGCCCGTCGGGTCCGGGGCTCCATCCCCAAAAAGATTTCCCCGGAAGCCCTTTACTGGGTAGAGAACGGATTTCTCTCCTGCGAAAAGCAAAAAGAACGGCTGATCTTGGATTTTCTCCGAAAAGGCTATCAGGCGGGCCCTAAAATCACCCGGATGCTCTGGGACAGCACCGTTTCGGAGCTGCAGAAAACCGTCCAGTTCGTAGACAACGAAGCCCACCTTCTCAAGGGATTCCTCCGCTTTTCCCAGCGGGGAACCGTGCTGGCCGCCACGATCTCCCCCAAAAACAGCGTGCTCCCCCGGCTGGCGCCTCATTTTTCTGAGCGCCTGCCGGAGGAGCCATTCCTCATCCACGATACCACCCACCAGATGGCTTTGATCCACCTGCCGGGGAAATGCGGGATCGTTCCCGCTGATTCCATCGAACTTCCCGCCATCGACGAAACGGAAGCCCGCTATCAGGCGCTCTGGCGACAGTTTTACGAGACCATCGCCATCGAAGGCCGCCTGAACCCCAAAGGCCGCATGACCCACTGCCCCAAGCGCTACTGGGTCAACATGACCGAGCTGTGCGGTGAGACAGAAGCCTCATCCTCACCGGCTCTTTCCCTGCCGGAACCTCCGGAAGCCGATGAAAGCGCCCCCTGCCAAAACCAAAAGCAAGCCGCTCATTCCACAGCCCAGACCGATCAGATCCCGCAGCGGGCGAAGGGGTTTCTTTCCTGAGTTCACGTCCTCCTCCGAAAGGAACACCTGCAAATTCTCCAAAAACTCCGGCAGCTGATCCTCCTGAACGCCCAGCGCTTCCAGCTGTTCCTTCTGCCCGTCGCTCAGCTGATCCGCAGGCGTGTCTCCCACGATCTCCAGTGCCTCCCAGTAGACCCGCATGCTGGTAGAACCTTCAAAGGGGTTCTCCCCCGCCTCGGAAGAGACCTGCTGCGCCCCGGAAATGGACGGATCCCCCGCCCCTACGAAAAAGAAAAAGCAAAGTAAAGCCGTCCCGATTGCAAAGATCCATCCGAACCGCTTCAAGAACCGTTTCACTGCACTTCCTCCTTTTCCGGTTTTTCTTTATTATAAAAGCCCTCTGTGACGGTTGTTTGAACATTGCCTGAAAAAGAGCGGAAAAGAGACCCTCCGCACCTGGTTTTCGATGCGAAGGGCCTTTTTCCGTTTATTATTCGTACTTCAACGCATTGCGGAGTTCCAAGAGCTTTGCCTGTCCCGCTTTGTCCCCGGCGTTTTGGGAGAGAAGCTCCATTGCCCCGATCAGCTCCGGAAGATGCTCTTTTCCCCGCTCCGGGAGCTGCAGAAGGCTGCCATATACCTCGCTGCAAACCGATCGATCCGTCGGATCTGCCGCCCATCCAGCATAGGCTTCCTGAAACACATGGAAGGCAGACACGCCGCCCCAGTAATCCGCGTCTTCCACGCTTTCCTGATAGTCGGAAAACCTCTGGGCTGCTTCCGCCGCCCCGACCTGCGCCAGCGTTTTCGGTTTCGATCGATCCCGCAGCGCTCCCTGCCAGAGTACGCAGAAAAGAACCGCCGCTAAAGACAAAACGGCGATCAGGGGAATGGCGATGCGTTTTTTCATACCTGCTCCTTTCCAATCGAACGAACACTTTCCAGACCCAGCATACCAGAGATCGCTCAAAAAGTCCAGCCTGAAGAGAAAACTCCCCGAAAGATCCGCAGACCTTCCGGGGAGACATTTACTTCTCCTGATAGACCACTTTTCCGCCTACCATGGTCATAGCAATGCGGATGTTGCTGTCAAAAATCACCAGATCGGCGTTTCGTCCGACAGCGACCCGTCCCAGCGCATCGCTCTTGCCAAGGATCCGAGCCGGCGTTTCCGTCGCCATCCTCACCGCATCCGGCAAGGACGCCCCAGCCAGCTCCACCATATTCCGAACCAGTCGGTCGGTGGTGGCGACACTTCCGGCAAAAGCGCTCCGATCCAAGAGCTTCGCAACACCGTCTTCAATGACGACCTTTTGTCCGTTTTTAAGGCTTCCTAAGATGCTTTCGCCCTCAGGCATTCCCGCCCCCCGCATAGAGTCGGTGATCAGAGCCGTCCGCTTCGGGCCGATGAACCGATAGACCATCTGCAGCAGCGGCGCCGGCAAATGGCAGCCATCTGCAATGATCTCTACCGTCAGATCATCCAGCAGATAAGCGCTTTCCAGCACTCCCGGATGCCGGAAGCCCTTGACCCGGATAATGGTGGAGGTAGCGGAATACAGGTGGGTCACATGGTTGAACCCATGAGGCAGCGCCTCTTTCACCTGCTCGTAAGTCGCATCGGTGTGTCCCATGGAGGGGAGGATCCCCCGCTCCCGCAAAAAGTCCGCCAACTCCAGTGCTCCTGGCACTTCCGGCGCAATGGTCCACCGCAGGATGTCCGGGCAGGCATTGACGATCTCCTCGTACTCCTCCCGCTTCGGCGTGCGAATGTATTTCGGATCCTGCGCCCCGCTCTGGGCTGGACTCAAATACGGCCCCTCCAGATGGATACCCAGAAGCCTTGCGCCCTCGCTCTTCCCCTTTGCCCGCTCATAAACGGCAAAGGACTCCAGGATCTCCTCTTTGGAAGCCGCCAGCGTCGTAACCGCCAGCCCGGTGGTCCCATGGGAAGCGTGCATTTTCGCCGCCCCCAGATAGGCTTCCTCGGTGGCATCCATAAAGTCGTGGCCGCCGCCGCCATGGGTGTGGATGTCCACAAATCCATGTGACAGGTACCGTCCGCCGCCGTCAATGACCGCTTCCGCTTCCGGTTTTGCCCCAGCCGGCAGCACCGCCTCGACCTTCTCCCCATTCACAAGGATCACGGCCGGACGGATCTGCCCATCCTGCACCAAGCGGACGTTTTCGATCCGTGTTCTCATCTTACCTGACCCCTTTCAGCAGCTCCTTCAGCGCCAGCGTGCTTTCCGCTGTCGCTTCCATGCCGCCATCGGAAAAACTGCTTCCCTGGGGCAGCCGCATCAGCTCCTCAGAAATGTGTGTTCCCACCCGATAGTGGGTCTCCAGCGAGCAGAACCCACCGTAACCGTCCGCCTTCAGCGCCGCCAAAAGCTCCGGATACCGGACGAGACCCGTACCGATCTTGACGCATTCCGGTTCTCCGGCTGCGTTTTTCACTGCATCTTTGATGTGGACATGGCGAATGTAGCCCTTTACGAAGTTGTATCCATCCGGATAAGGCACTTCGCCCAGTTCGTCATAAACATCGTTGCCGGGATCAAAAATGGCGCCCACCTGAGGAGAATGAAGTGCATCCAAAAACTCCGTCAGCAGCCGGTGATTGGTGGTGTAAACGGAAGGGTCGCTCTCCAAAAGAAGCGTCTTCCCCCGTTCCTTTAAAATCCTTACCGGTTCCTCAAACTTGGAAAGGATCTCCTCCATCCGGTCTTTTAACGTGCAGCCCGGATCCTTAAAGAAAGTGAACCCCCGGATGGTGGAGCACCCGAAGATGTCCGCCAGATCACAGAGCCGCCGCAGCTTGTCAAGGTTTTCCCGCACAGCCTCATCGTCCCCAAGGTTGCATTTGTAAAAGGAACTGGCAAGGTTGCTTACAGTAAGCCCCCGTTCGGCAAAAGCCTTCTGATAAGCCTTCGCCGTTTCCGGCGGGATGCGGTCAATGGCCACATCCTCCACCGAGCGCAGCTCTACGCCGTCGAAGCCGTACCGCTCCGCAAAAGCGAGAACCGTCTGAAAATCCTGAGTCACCTCATCGGTAATAAAGGACAGTTTCATTGCTGTCTCCTTCCGTTAAAAGAAAATTTCTTTTCCGGTGCGGGTGGATTCATAGATGGAGCAGATCACCTTTACCGCCGTAGTTGCCTCACGGGGCGGGATCATCGGCTCTCTGTCCTCCATCACTGCCAGCGCCAGATCTCTTAAAAGCTGCACATGGCCGGAAACGCCGATGTTGATGGCGGACTGAGCGCCTCCGATGGATTCGCCCACCCGATCCGGCCGCACCGGAGCGTCTTCCTTATCGATGAACTCCCACTCCACGATGCCGCTGTCGTTAAAGATAACGGTGCCCTTTTCGCCATGGATTGCAAAGGTGGTGGACTCGCCGGGATAAACGGTGGTAGCACCTTCGATCACGCAGATGGCGCCTTTGTCCATTTTAAGGATCGCAGCGGCGGTGTCCTCCACCACGATCTTCCGGGATAACGTTTCCGCCCGGCCGAACAGGGATTTCACCTGATCACCCAGCATCCACAGAATCAGGTCGACGCCGTGTACGCCCTGGTTCATCAGTGCCCCGCCGCCGTCTAATTCCCACGTTCCCCGCCATCCTGCGGAGTTGTAATAAGCCTGATCCCGGTAATATTTCAAATAAGCGTCGGCTAAGACGATCTTTCCGAACTTGCCCTCTTCAATGGCCTTCTTCACGGCGATCGCCACCGGCATGGTCCGCCGCTGGAAGATGCACTGCATTTTGGTGTGGTTCTGCTCCACCACTTGGATCACTTCGGCGATCTTTTCCGGAGTGATCTCCATGGGTTTTTCACAGACGATGGCCTTCCCCGCATTGGAAGCGGCAATGCAGACCTCCCCATGGGTGCCGCTGGGGACGCAGACGCAGACCACATCCACCTTGGGATCCTTTAAAAGTTCATGATAATCGTAATAAACCTTCTCCGCACCGTGATCGGCGGCAAACTGATCCGCCTTCTCCGGAATAATGTCGCAGACTGCATAGAGATGGCACTCCTCCGTCTGGGACATGGCTTTTGCATGGGTCAGAGCGATCACACCGCAGCCGACAATCGCAAAATTCAATGCTTTCATTTTCTTCATCCTTTCTGGTTAAATATGCTTCTATCGTCGCTTCCAGTTCCGCATTTACCGACGCA
>USLH01000078.1 GCA_900555435.1 uncultured Oscillospiraceae bacterium
TCCGGCAGGTCCACCATCATCAGCACCAACCTGACCACGCAGGAGCTGGAGCAGCGCTATTCTCATCGGGTGGTATCCCGACTCTTCTCCCTGCTGGACTGCCTGCGGTTCGTCGGCAAGGACATCCGTCAGATCCGCTCCCGCCAAGGATAAAACGGGCAAAAAATATATCGCCCTCACGATTGCAAGGACGATACAAACGAATTATTAGTTTCCCAAAGGGAATGATCCTATTATAGCACGCTTGTGGGAAAAATCAAGAGTTTTTGTCGAAATCATGAAGAAATCGTGAAGTTTGACAAGAAGACTCTTGATTTTTCTGCGTTTTCACAAGACTTATTGGAATAGAGCGAAGTTGTAGCCCGCTTCTCTTGCATTGTCAATGAAATCCCCTAAAATGGCGGCGTTGTCCGGCGACACGGCGTGGAGCAGATAGATCGCTCCGGGGTGCAGCGCCTTTGTGATCTTCGGCAGCGCATTTTCCGGCCCCATCTGGTTGTTGGGATCCCAGTCCTTGTAGGCGTAACTCCAGAAGACGGTCTTATAGCCCAGCTCCTGGGTCTGTGCTAAGGTCTGCTCGGAAAATTCTCCCGCCGGCGCCCGGAAGAGGGTCATGGTATAGTTGTAGTTGTCCAGCATATACTGATGGACGTTTAAAACTTCCTGCTCCCGCCGTTCGATGGAGACCTCCGGGAAGCAGGGGTGCTTGTCGCTGTGGTTTCCCACGATATGCCCCTCGTCAATCATGCGCTGAATCAGCTCCGGCTGGCTCTTGATGTAGCTCAAGGTGCAGAAGAACACCGCCTGTACGCCTTTTTCCTTCAAAGCATCCAGAATGGGAGCCGTGTAGCCGTTTTCGTAGCCGTTGTCGAAGGTCAGATAGATGGTGGGGGAGTCCTCGCCGATGAAATACGCATCGTATTTGCCGTATTTTTCCTGATAGGAAACGGCGGCGATGGGGCGGTTTTTGTCGTCGAACTGAACGCCCTGCCCCCAGCCCTGCTTCGTGTTGTCCAAGCTGGCCAGATCGTAGGCAGGTGTGGAAGCGGCCGTCTGGCTTGCTTCCTCGGACGTTTCCCCGGAGAGTGCGCCGGAGGTCGGCGCACTTTCCGAAGAGGTGCTGGATTCGGGGTGAGAGCTTTCCATATCGGAGCGGTCTGTCTCTTCCCGGGACAGGTCGGAGCTGAGATCGGAGCCGGCTTCGGACAGCTGGGAGCTTACGTTGGATTCCAGATCGGACATTCCGGAACTCAGGTCGCCGGTCAGATCGGAAATGCCGCTGCCGATGTCGGAGACGCCGTCGTTGACCGTCTTGCATCCGGTGAAAACAAGCAGGGCGGCGAGCCCTGCGCAGAGCAGCTTGATTCGGTTTCTCATGAAGGGACACTCCTTTTCGTGCGAGAGCTTTGCCGGCAGAATACCGGCGTTTCTAGTATGTCCGCTCTCCGGCGGAAAATCAGGGGTTCGCTTCGGAAAAATTTTGAAAAAAGAGCCTCCCCGGAAAAACGGGGAGGCTCCGAAGGCACGGTTTCACTCGTCCTGATGCATCGCGTGTTCACTGTTGCGGATCAGGTTCAGCAGGGAAGAGGCGTGCTGCGGATATTCCTGCGACAGGGTCTCGGACGTGATGACCAGCTGTTCCCGTTTTTCCGTCGGAATGGTTTTCTTGCCGTCGAAGCCTTCCGCCAGTGCTGCAGCTGCGGCTTCCTCTTCCACCATGGCGGCGATGGCCTTGGGGGAGGAAAGGTGCTTCGGAACATGGAAAAAGGAGGGTTCGTTTTTGTGGTTCACCGAATAGACTACCCGGAACATCCGGTAAACCGCCAGCATCAAAAAGTTGGATACCGAAGCGGTCAGCTCCCGGCAATCCACCCGCTGCAGCAGGTCGAATAAGACATTCAGGGAATTTACAATGAGCTTTTTGTTGAGGGTCGGGAGGATGCTGCCGTGCATCCGGTTGCCCTTTCCGGAAGATTCCGCTTCCGGGAGATCCTCCACCGAAAGGGTAGCGCCGGTCCGCTCCGGCGAACGGCCTAAGAGATAGTCGCAGGAAACGTGATAAAAATCCGCCGCCCGAACCACGAAATCCAGTCCGCACTCCCGGATCCCTTTTTCGTAGTGGGACAACAGGGCCTGAGAAATGTTCAGCTGTCCGGCGGCTTCTTTCTGGCTGATGCCCCGCTCTTTTCGCAGGAGCGTAAGGATTCTTGGAAAGTCAGAGTTCATGACCCGAGTCCCCCAATTAACGAATTCGTGCGCCTCCTGGCGCTATAAAATACACCCTTTTCCGAATGGGAAAAAGGCATCGAAACGTTCAAGTCAACGCATAGTAAATTATATAACAAACCCTACTTCTTGTAAAGGGATTTTGCAGATTTTTTGATTTTTTGTCGAATTACCTATGAAACCATGTTAAATTTTTGGCAGGGCTTGTTTTTTGACGGTAAAATGCGGTATAATAACCTCAATGGAATTGCCCTATGGGCAATTTCATTCTGCGCCAAGCACAGAACCGGGCGTTCCGCCCGCAATGAGAACATTGTACCACGCCCGGCTTTGCTGACGCAAAGCTGCGGCAGCTGCGCTGCCTTCCAAAACCTTGCGGTTTTGGCGGTTGTGGTATAATAACCTCAATGGAATTGCCCTATGGGCAATTTCATTCTGCGCCAAGCGCAGAACCGGGCGTTCCGCCCGCAATGAGAACATTGTACCACGCCCGGTTTTCCCTTCGATAAAACGACGGCGGCTTTACCATCCCCGCTCTCTGACTGCTCCGGCGTTCACATCAAAATAGCAAAATCACATTCCAATTCGTATAAATAAGCTGCAAAAAACAAATTGTATACCAAAAAGAACGGAGGAATACGGAATTTGGTTACATATAAACTTTACCTGATCCGCCACGGCATGACCAAAGGCAACTTGGAAGGCCGCTTTGTTGGCCGCACTGATCTGCCCCTTTGCGAAGAAGGCATTGCGGAACTGAAGAAACTGCAGGAGGAATATGAGTATCCAGATGTGCAGAAGGTCTATTCTTCCCCCATGGCACGCTGCGTGGAGACGGCGGACATCCTTTATCCCAACCGCCTGCTGCAGCGGGTAGACAACCTGCGGGAGTACGACTTCGGCGTTTTCGAAGGACAGCTGGCCAAGGATCTGGCGGGGACGGAAATGTTCGTCCGCTGGAACGAAAGCGGAATGTCCGCCGCCCCGGAAGGCGCCGAATCCATCACCGACTTTGCCCAGCGGGTGGCACTGGGGTTCCAGGAGATCTTAGACGACATGATGCAGCATAAGATTACCACAGCAGCCGCCGTCCTTCACGGAGGCGTGATCCTAAATCTGCTTTCCGTCTTCGCTTACCCGAAACGGGACCCCATGCTCTGGATGACCCCTTGCGGCACCGGCTTCACCGCCCTCATCAACACCCAGCTCTGGCAGCGGGACGGCGTCTTTGAGGTCTTCTCGCCCATCCCCTTTGAGAGGGAGCCGGATGAAAGCGACATCGACTGGGGCGAGGAAGACGACGACGCCTTTTTCCGGAATTATCCCAAGGATTTCGCCATGGTGGACGTTCCCGAGAATGGCAGCGATAAGGAAAAAGGCACCACCCCGGAAACCGTGGTTTACTGACCCTTGTTTTAAGGAGGCATCGATATGAGCATTCGTCCCATCATCCGGAAAAACGCCCGGGACAGCCTCAGACACCACTGGGGACGTGCCATCGGAATGCTGCTTTTCCTTATTTGCGTCAACGTCCTGTTTCTGCTTTTGGAACAGCTTTTCTGCTACCTTCTCTCCCTGAATATTCCGGAAGAGCCGGCGCTGGTCGTTGATTTGCTTCAGGGAAGGCTTCGTCTGACCGGCTCCATGGCTATCGTGACGTTGACCTTTGCCGTGGTGAGCTTCGTGTTGACCACTCCTTTGTGTTTCGGCATGGCCAAATGGTACTACCATCAGGTAGGCGGCGAACGACCATCTCTGCAGATCCTCTTCACCTGCTTTTACAGCATGAAGGAGCTGTGGCGTTCCATCGCCTTGCGGATCCTGCTGGCTGTTCGGATCTTGTTCTGGCGGGCGGTCTTCTCGATCCCGGCAGCCCTCCTTTTTCTGGCACGGCGCCTTCTTGCCGGCTGGCAGAGCGACTACGCTCTCTTTTTACAGGTTGGCCTTTTCGCCCTGCAGATTTTGGTCAGTCTCATCCTGACCGTTTTGTGGTTCGTTTTCATCCAGCGCTATTTTCTGGCGGGCTATCTCTTCGTTTCCGGCAGCGGGGAAGGGCTGCACGCCATGATCCGCCGCTCCGTTCGGATCATGAAGGGAAATTGCCGGGAAACGGCGGCGCTCCTTTTCTCCTTCTTCCCGTGGTTTTTACTGAGCGTGCTGGTGATCCCGCTTCTCTTCGTGCTGCCTTACCTCTACGCTTCCATGGCCATCAACGCCCGTGTCCTTTTAGAGCGGGACACCCGGAAGCAGGAAGCTCAATCTGACAACTAAGGAAGGATTTTTTATGATCGCAAACATATCGGAAGCAAAACGCATCGTCGTTAAGGTGGGCACCTCCACGCTGGCTCACAAAACCGGCCTGATGAATATCCAGCGGGTGGAACGGCTGGTAAAGGTTCTGGCGGACTTAAAAAACTCCGGAAAAGAGGTCATCCTCGTCTCCTCCGGTGCCATCGGCGTGGGAGCCGGAAAGACCGGCCTCAAATCCCGTCCCACCGACGTTCCAACCAAGCAGGCCTGTGCCGCCATCGGCCAGTGCGAGCTGATGTACTGCTACGATAAATACTTTTCGGAGTATAACCATGTAGTGGCGCAAGTCCTGCTGACCCGTGACATCATCGACAGCCCCTCCCGGAAGGAGAACGTGGTGAACACCTTCCGCCACCTTCTGGAATTCGGCGTCGTCCCCGTTATCAACGAAAACGACACCGTCTCTACCGAAGAGATCGAGTTCGGCGACAACGACACCCTTTCCGCTATCGTCGGCGTTTTGACGGAAGCTGACCTTCTGGTCATTTTAAGCGACATCGACGGCGTCTACGACGGCGATCCCCGGAATAATCCCGATGCGAAACGAATCCCCCGGATCCCTGCCATCACCGAGGAAGTCCGGGCGCTGGCGGGAGACCGGGGCTCCACCCTCGGAACCGGCGGCATGATCACCAAGCTCACCGCCGCCCAGATCGGATTGGACGCCGGGTTCCCCACGGTCATCATGAACGGAGCCGCCCCGGAGCTTCTTTATGACCTCTTCGACGGGAAGCCCACCGGCACATGGATCGGCTGAATCAGAATCGGAACACCCTACCTTGGAAGGAGCAGACAACAATGGAAATGGAAGAATTAGGCCGACGGGGCAAGGAAGCCTCCCGGATCATCGGAAAAGCCGGCACGGCGGAGAAAAACCGCTGCCTGGAGGTCATCGCCTCCGTCCTCTGGGAGCGCCGGGAAGAAATTTTGAAAGCAAACGACGAGGACGTAAAAGCCGGTCGGGAAAACGGGCTCACCGAAGGCTTCATCGACCGTCTGACCCTGACGGAAGACCGAATCGGCGGCATCTGCGACGGGGTGAGAAAGCTCATCCAGCTGGACGACCCGGTAGGGGTCGTGGAGGGCGGCTCTTTGCGCCCCAACGGCCTGCGGATCGAAAAAGTCCGGGTGCCCATGGGCATGGTGGGTATCATCTTTGAAAGCCGCCCCAACGTTACCGTAGACGGTGCCACCCTCTGCCTGAAATCCGGGAACGCCGTGCTTCTGCGGGGTGGGAAGGAAGCCATCCGCTCTAATCTGGCGCTGACTGCCATCATGCGGCAGGCGCTTTCCGACTGCGGCTTCCCCGAAGATTGCATCCAGCTGGTGGAGGACACCTCCCGGGACAGCGCTGCCCGGATGATGCGCTTGAACGGTTATCTGGACCTGCTGATCCCCCGGGGCGGAGCAGGGCTCATCCGTTCGGTGGTGGAAAACGCCATCGTTCCCGTGATCGAGACCGGTGTGGGCAACTGCCACCTCTATGTGGAAAAAACCGCCGACCCGGAAATGGCGGAAAAGATCACCGTCAATGCCAAGACCAGCCGGATCTCCGTCTGCAATGCGGCGGAATCCCTTCTGGTGGACGAAGCCGTGGCCGAGACCATGTTGCCCCGGCTGAAAAAGGCGCTGGACGCTTATAAAGTAACCCTCTACGGCTGCCCGAAGACCCGCGCGATCCTCCCCGATGTGGAAGAAGCCACGGAAGAGGACTACGGCCGGGAATATCTGGATTATAAAATGTCCGTGAAGGTCGTTTCCGGCGTGGACGAAGCCATCGCCCACATCAACCGCTACGGCACCGGTCATTCGGAAGCCATCGTCACCTCCTCTCTTGCGGCTGCGGAGCAGTTCCAGCGGGAAGTGGACGCAGCGGCGGTCTACGTCAACGCCTCCACCCGCTTCACCGACGGCGGGGAGTTCGGCTTCGGCGCCGAGATCGGCATTTCCACCCAGAAGCTCCACGCCCGGGGCCCCATGGGACTGGAAGCTCTGACCTCTTACAAATACCGGATCATGGGAAACGGCCAGATCCGCTGACGAAAGGAGAACCGTTTTGGACGAAAAAGAAAAGGAAACCACGGAACCCGTGACCATCGAAAAAGCCACGGAAGATCCGAAGGCCTCCCGGAAAATGCTGATCTTCGGCGGTGTCGTACTCATTTTTGCCGTCATCGGTCTGATCTCCACCATCTGGTTTTTAAGCCATACGGCGGTAAAACTGGCGGGGAATAACAAGGAAAAGAGCCGGTATGAGTGGCTCATCACCCCGGTGGTCCTTCAGGATCCGCCCACCTTTGAAAGCCCCGATAAGCTCATCGACAGCACCATCATCACAGCCGGCGTCTGGCGGCTCATCATGAACGAGGACACCTCCAACTACCCGGCGGATCAGATGAATTTCATCAGCGTCCCCCAAAGCGACATCGAGGTGCAGATCAAAGCCCTCTTCGGCGACGTGAAATACATCCACCAGTCGGTAGGGGACACCGAGCTGTTCATCACCTATGACGAGGAAAACAAGTGCTATGTTTTCCCGGCGGTTCCCCATGTCCTCGCCTACACACCTGAAGTACAGGAGATCGTAAAGGAGGACGACAAGATCATCCTGACGGTGGGCTACATCCCCCCCGGACCGGTCTGGCAGGGCGATGCCAGCGGCAATAAATACAGCCCCGTCGCCGAAAAGGTCATGACCTACACCCTTCAGGCCTCCGAAAAAGGCGACCCGAAGATCTACTCTGTGACCGGCACCTCCGATGCCGGAAACGACTTTTACCCCGGCTCCTCCGGCATTGACCTGGGGGATATGGGAAGCTCCCTCCCGGAGACGGATCTTCCGGACGACGGCTCCTTCCCTGAGGAGGATACAGGAGACGAAATTCCTTCCGAGATCACGGAGTAAACGCTTTCGAGCGTCTGTAATTGGCACAGGCCGTTTTGATGGAGGAAAAAACGATGGCGCGAGCACCGTACCAAGTCCTGATCCTTCCCTATCGCATCCGGGATCAAAAAGCAGAGTTCTGCGTATTCCGAAGAAGGGATATGGGAATCTGGCAGTTTCTGGCCGGCGGCGGGGAAGAGGAGGACGCTTCCGTCACCGAATCGGCAAAACGGGAAGCCTTTGAAGAAGCCGGCATTCCAAAAACGAGCAGCTGTGTGAAGCTGGATACCTGCTGCAGCATCCCCGCCAGCTGCTTTAAAAACGCAGAGGCCCTGTGGGGTCGGGAGCGCTTTGTCGTTCCGGAATACGCATTTGCAGTAAGGATCGGAGCCTTTTCCCTGCAGCTGTCCGATGAACATACCGAATCCGCCTGGATGGCTTACGAAGACGCTCAAGCTGTCCTCCGATATGACAGCAACCGGACGGCTCTGTGGGAGCTGAACCGTCGGATCGAGCTGGGACTTCTGGAATGACTCCCTTCCGAAAGAAAAAAACGCCGCCTCGGAAGCTCTCCGGGACGGCCCTTTTTATTCCAGAAAGAACACCTGCGTCAGCTTCGGCTGAGCTCCGGTGACCGGATCCATTTCCATCACCATCACGTCCTTCATGTATTCGTTCCATTTGTCGACGATGGGGCTCTCCGCCTGCGTTTTTGCGGCGTAGTCGCAGCCCTTTTCGCACTCATAGTACCCGAACAGCTCGTTCCCCACGTTCCAGATGGTGTAGTTTCCGATTCCGGCTTCTTTTAAAAGCGCCTTCAGTTCCGGCCAGATGGCATCGTGCCGGCGCTTATATTCCTCCAGCATCCCGTCCTTCACAATGGCCTTCCACGCATACCGTTCCATCGTTTTCCCAACCTTTCGCTTTCTTTTCTCCATTGTACCACAAATAAAAATTTTTTCCACCCCCTTTCTGCCGGGAAGTTTACAAAATAGTCCTTGTGTTTTCAGGCGGGAAGTGGTAAAATAAACACGATATGTCCGCATCGGGCATTGCAGCAAAAAGGGCATTTTGCCCGTTTTTGGAGGTGCCGTTTTGGCGGAACAGATTCATTCCCACACCCGTCCTGCCGTCCTCCTCCCACCGGAGGAGACCGAGAAGCAGCGGGAATATCTTGCCAAGTGTGCGGAAGCGCTGGCTGAGCACTTCGGCGAGAATCACACCCTTTTGGCGCTGGTTCGCAGCTACGGCTGCCAGCAGAACACCTCCGACGGCGAGCGGATCATGGGAATGCTGGCGGAGATGGGCTTCGGCTTCACCGAAGAACCCGCCGAGGCTGACCTGATCCTCTATAACACCTGTGCCGTCCGGGAAAACGCCGAAGTGAAGGTTTTCGGAAACGTGGGGGAGCTCTCCCACCTGAAAGCCCGCCGGCCGGAGATCCTCATCGGTCTTTGCGGCTGCATGGCGCAGCAGAAGCACATCGCCGACAAGATCAGACAAAGCTATCCTCAGGTGAACTTCCTTTTCGGAACCCACACCTTATATAAATTCCCCCAGATCCTCTTTGAAACGCTGACCAGCCGGAAACGCACCTTTGACGTAGAGGAATCCGACGGCGTCATCGCCGAAGGCATCCCCATCCGCCGCACCCCCGGCGTCAAGGCCAGCATCCCCATCATGTACGGCTGCAACAATTTCTGCACCTACTGCGTCGTCCCTCTTGTCCGGGGCAGGGAACGCTCCCGCCAGCCGGAGGAGATCTTAGCGGAGGTCCGGCAGGCTGTAGCAGACGGTTTTAAAGAGATCACCCTTTTGGGGCAGAACGTCAACTCCTACGGCAACGATCTGGACAACGGCTGGAATTTCTCCCGCCTTTTAAAAGCGGTAAACGACATTCCCGGTTTCTTCTGGATCCGATTTTTAAGCTCCCACCCCAAGGACTGCACAAAAGAGCTTATCGACACCATCGCTTCCTGCGAAAAGGTCTGCGACCACATTTACCTGCCGGTGCAGAGCGGCAGTAATCGGGTCTTGAAGCTCATGAACCGCCACTACACCGTGGAATGGTACAAGGAGCTGATCGCTTACGCCCGTGAGAGGATCCCCGGCGTTTTATTCACCACCGACCTGATCGTGGGCTTCCCCGGTGAAACGGAGAAAGATTTCCGCCAGACTCTGGATCTGGTCAAAGAGGTGCGGTTCGCCTCTCTTTTCACCTTCATTTACTCCAAGCGGGAAGGCACCCGGGCGGCTTCCATGGAAGATCCCGTCCCGAAAGCGGAAAAATCCCGTTGGTTCCAGGAACTTTTGAATACCCAGCGTCAAATCGGTGCAGAGTATTACCAGACGTATCAGGGAAAAACCTTCACCGTCCTTGCGGATGGAAAGAGCGACCTAGGGCTTTCCGGCCGGACGGAATTCAACGCCGTCGTCGACTTCCCCGGGGACAAATCCCTCATCGGCCGCTTTTTGAAGGTGGAGGTCATCGAGGCGAAAAACCACGACCTGACCGGCGAGATCCGGGAAATTTTATAAAGGCAAACAGCCGATCCGGCTTTGCAATAGAAACAGAAACGAAGAAAGGTACGGTACGATCATGGATCTGATCAAAATGGCCCGGGAAATGGGCAAGGAAATTCAGGCCACCGAGGCCTATAAGGCTTATGAGGCTGCCAAAAAGGCAAACGATGAGGACGAAGCCCTCCAGAACGGCATCAACGAGTTCAATCTGAAGCGGATGGCCCTCAATCAGGAAATGCAGAAAGAGGAGAAGGACTCCGCAAAGCTGCAGGCTCTGAACGAAGAGCTCCAGGAGATCTACACCAAGGTCATGGGCAACGAGAACATGATGGCCTACAACATCGCAAAACAGGATCTGGATGACCTGATGCAGAAGATCAACGCCATCCTTGTGATGTGTGTCAACGGCGAGGATCCCGACACCTGCGAGATCCCCGAGCACAGCTGCTCCGGCTCCTGCTCCACCTGCGGCGGCTGCCACTGAGCATTCGGACAAATAAGAGGATTCGGTAAGGCTGCAATTCGTTGCAGCCTTTCTGAGTATAAAAACAGGAGGTTTTTTCGTGGGTAAGCTGTCCCCCATGATGCAGCAGTATCAGGAGATCAAGGCCGGGTATCCGGACTACATCCTCTTTTACCGCATCGGCGACTTTTACGAGATGTTTTTTGACGACGCCCTGACTGCGTCCCGGGAGCT
>USLH01000079.1 GCA_900555435.1 uncultured Oscillospiraceae bacterium
ATAGTTCTCGAACTGTGCGGCCTGTGCTTTTTTTGCAGCTTCCAGCGCAGCCTTTACGTCTTCAACCTTGCCCTCCTTGGCTTTCACGACGATCAACATATCGCAGTTGGTCATCATGCCGGCGATCTCGCCCTTATAGCTTTCGTACAGGTCGGGGGAGATGCCCATCTGCTCTTCCAGAAGCTGGTCGTCCACAGCCGAGGGCATATTGTTGATGGCGCCGGTGATGCCGGGGTCATTGGCACCGTATTTGTCGGCGAAGGCTTTGTTGATGGCATCGAAAACTTCTTCGGCGGTAGCGGTGCTTTCTTTATTCGTGCCGGCTTCGGAAGAAACGGACGAAGAGCCGGAGCTGCCGTTTCCGGCATTTCCGCAGGAAGCGAGGGTGGCAGAAGCCATCAGAGCCGCAAGGAGAAGAGCAAGAATTTTTTTCATGTGAAGATTCCTTTCTTAAAACAATCGTCATTTTTGCGGGAATTTTCCCGAACACAAGTATAGTGTCCGGAAAAGCGGAAACTGGTGCAGGAAAAATTGTAAAAGAAATGTGAACGAAAAATTCCAATTATTTTTCGGGAAATCCTTGACAAAGGGCTGTGAGTCTGATATGATAAGACTAATATTTTAACGCTTTAAAGTCAGTGCGCTTTAAAGCAAATATCAAAAATAGGGAGGAACTTGGGATGCTCGTGAAAATCGTCCTGCTGATCGTGTTTTTTGCCGTAATGGTAGGCGTCGGCGTCTATTCAAGAAAGCATGCCACCAGCGTATCGGGATTCGTTCTGGGGGGGCGGTCGGTGGGACCGTGGCTGACGGCCTTTGCTTATGGGACATCCTACTTCTCCGCAGTGGTGTTCGTGGGATACGCCGGGCAGTTCGGATGGAAATACGGCATGGCTTCCACCTGGATCGGCTTAGGAAATGCCATCATCGGCAGCCTGCTGGCGTGGGTGGTTTTAGGACGGCGAACCCGGGTCATGACCCAGCATCTTTCCTCCTCCACCATGCCGGAATTTTTCGGCTGCCGCTTTGACAGCAAGGCTTTAAAGATCGTGGCTTCGATGATCGTTTTCGTTTTCCTGATCCCCTATACGGCTTCGATCTACAACGGCCTGTCCCGGCTGTTTGAAATGGCGTTCCATGTGCCATATGCGGTGTGCGTGGTGGTCATGGCGCTGTTTACAGCGGTGTACGTCATTTTAGGCGGCTACATGGCTACGGCGATCAATGATTTCATTCAGGGCATCATCATGCTTGTGGGCATCGTCGCCGTCATCGCTGCCGTTTTAAGCGGGCAGGGCGGCTTTACTCAGGCGGTCATCACCCTTTCTCAGATCCCCAGTGACGTACCGGCTACCGCCGGTCAGCAGGGGGCGTTCACTTCCTTCTTCGGGCCGGATCCCATGGGGCTTTTGGGAGTTGTGGTGCTGACCTCTCTGGGAACGTGGGGCCTGCCGCAGATGGTGCAGAAATTCTATGCCATCAAGAATGAAAAGGCCATCCGGACGGGGACCATCATCTCCACCCTGTTTGCAGTAGTGGTTTCCGGCGGGTGCTACTTCTTAGGCGGCTTCGGGCGGCTCTTTGACGGTGACGCCATCCGGAACGCCCAGGGGAACGTGGTCTACGACAGCATTGTGCCCTTCATGCTGTCGAAGCTGCCGGATATTCTCATCGGCGTTGTGGTGGTGCTGGTGCTGTCGGCATCCATGTCCACCCTTTCTTCCCTGGTGTTGACCTCCAGCTCCACCATGACCCTTGACCTTTTAAAGGATAACGTCTGCAAGAATATGGACGAAAAGAAGCAGGTCCGGACCATGCAGGTGCTCATCGTCTTCTTCATTGTGGTGTCGGTAGTGCTGGCGTTGAATCCGCCTACCTTCATCGCTCAGTTGATGGGGATCTCCTGGGGTGCGTTGGCGGGAGCATTTCTGGCGCCCTTCCTTTACGGTATTTACTGGAAAGGCGTGACGAAGGCTTCGGTCTGGGTCAGCTTTGCCGTGGGCGTGGGGCTGACGGTATTGAACCTCTTCTTCCATTTCATCGCTTCCCCCATCAATGCGGGAGCCATCGCTATGGTGGCGGGGTTGATCCTGGTACCGCTGGTGAGCCTGATTACGCCGAAGATGAAGAAGGAACGGTTGGACGGGATTTTCGAGTGCTATCAGGAGGAGACGGTGCTTCATAAGAAGCTGGTAGTCGGAACCGAAACAGACAACGAAGAATAAAAGCTGAAAAACGATCCGCAAGTGGAAGAAAAAAGCTCTTCCGCTTGCGGATTTTTGCTGTTTTTGGGAAATGCTGGACTTTTTGAAGAGAACTGTGCTATACTGGAAAAAGAATTGAGAGAAGGGGTCGAAATACTTATGGCAAAAACCGCAAGGGCGGGAAACGGCATTACCGAAGGCGTGATCTGGAAGCAGCTGCTTCTTTACTTTTTCCCGATCCTGTTCGGGTCGTTTTTTCAGCAGCTTTATAACACCACCGATGCAGTCATTGTGGGGAATTTCGTGGGGAAGGAAGCGCTGGCTGCCGTTGGCGGCAGCACGGGTACGCTGATCAACCTGCTGGTAGGCTTTTTCGTAGGGCTTTCCTCCGGCGCAACGGTGATCATTTCCCAGTTGTACGGCGCCCAGCGGCTGAAAGAGGTCAGCGACGCCGTTCATACGGCGGTGGCGCTTTCCATTGTGGGAAGCCTGATCCTGATGGTCATCGGGCTGATCTTCGCCCCGTTGGCACTGGAAGCCATGGGGACGCCGGACGACGTGATGGGATATGCCGTCACCTATATCCGGATCTACTTCTGCGGGACGGTGTTCTCCCTCTTTTACAATATGGGGGCGGGGATCCTCCGGGCGGTGGGCGACTCCAAGCGGCCGCTTTACTTCCTGATCGCATCCTGCGGCGCCAATATCCTGCTGGATCTGCTGTTTGTAGTGGTGTTCCGGTTGGAGGTCGTGGGTGTGGCAATCGCCACCGTGCTGTCCCAGGTGTTCAGTGCGGTACTGGTACTGGTGACCCTGATTCGTTCGACGGAGGCATATCAGCTGGTACTCAAGCGGGTCCGGTTCCATAAGGAAGCGTTGAAGCAGATCATCCGTATTGGCCTTCCTGCCGGGTTTCAGTCGGCGATGTACAACATTTCAAACGTCATCATCCAGTCCAGCATCAACAGCTTCGGCACCGACGTCATGGCGGCGTGGACGGCTTACGGCAAGATCGACTGCTGCTTCTGGATGCTGATGAATGCCTTCGGTCTGTCGGCGTCTACCTTTGTGGGGCAGAATTTCGGGGCGCAGAACTATCCGAGAATGAGAAAGACCGTGCGGGTCTGTATGGGAATGGCAACGGCAGCGACGCTGATGCTCAGTACGGTGCTTTACTTCTTCGGCGGCATGGTCTACCGGCTTTTCACGAATGACACGGAGGTCATCCGGATCGGCGTGGAGATCTTGAAAATGCTGGTTCCCACTTACTTTACTTACATCTGCATCGAGATCCTCTGCAGCTCCATCCGGGGAACGGGGGATTCGGTGATCCCGACGGTTCTGACCTGCTTTGGCGTGTGCGTACTGCGGGTGGCGTGGATCGCTTTTGCAGTCCCGGTATGGCACAGTGTTCAGACGGTGGTGTTCAGCTACCCGCTGACCTGGTCGGTGACTTCGATTCTCTTTATCATTTATTATTTGCAGGGCGGGTGGCTCCGGCGGAGGATCAAGGCAAACGGCTTTGCGCCGGAAGAACGGCATACAAAGAGAAAAACGGCATAATGTTTAAGAAAAGCTGCACCTGGGGGAAAATCCCTCCGGATGCAGCTTTTTTGTCGGACAAAACGTGCAAATCCGGTCGTTCAAATTGACAACTGCCGACCTTCCTTTTATGGGGTGAGACGAGTATAATGAGGGCAGAGAATAAGCCCGTTCGGGCGGAAAAGAGGAACGGAATGAGACTCTTCAACTTAAAGACGAACCATCTGACCAATCCCATGGGGTATCGGATCGGCCGGCCTACCTTCACCTGGCTTGCGGAAAGCGAAGGCGAGAAGCTGAGCTGGGCGCAGGTCGAGCTCGCTTCCGATCCCGATTTTGCACGCATCGTTTATGATAGCGGCAAGCGGGAGGATCTTTCCTGCACCGGCTTTGACGCAGATTTTGAGGCGGCTCCCAGAACCCGCTATTTCTGGCGGGTGTCGGCTGCGGCGGACAACGGGGATACCGGTGTCAGCGAGACCGCATGGTTTGAAACAGCCCTTCCCAAAGACGGCTGGGTCGCCAAGTGGATCAAGCCTTCCTTTGATAAAGAAATCCACCCGGTGTTCCAGAAGAGCTTCACCCTTCCCGAAGGGGCGGTTTCCGCCAGAGCCTATGCCTGCGGGCTGGGCATCTATGAGTTGTCGGTCAACGGCGAAAAGGCGGGAGACGAGTACCTGCTTCCCGGCTATCACGCCTACGACTCCTGGCAGCAGTATCAGACCTTCGACCTGACCCATCTGCTCCATGCCGGGGAGAACGTGATCTCCGCCGCATTGGGCAACGGCTGGTATAAAGGCCGTTTCGGCTTCGGGAAAGAGACCGGCGAGCGGTACGGCAGCGAGTTCCGCTTCATCTGCCAGGTGGAAGTGACCTTCAAGGACGGCAGCAAGACGGTGATCGCCACTGGTGAGGACTGGGGCTGCCGCAACGGAAACTGCTTAAAGAGCAACATTTACGACGGCGAATATACCGACGGCTCCATGGAGCTTTACGGATTGAACGAGTTCGGCGGTGAGACCGGCAGCGACTGGACGCCGGCTCAGTTGGCACAGATGGGGACGGAGCAGCTTTCCGCTCGTTTGAGCCCTCCCATTGCGGCACAGGAAGCCTTCAAGGTGGCGGAAGTGATCCATACCCCAGCCGGGGAGACGGTTTTCGATTTCGGTCAGGAAGTGACCGGTTGGGTAGAATTCGTCTGCCGTGCCAAAAAGGGCGAGACAGTCACCTTGAAATACGGCGAGCTTTTGCAGGATGGGAATTTCTGTCAAACCAACCTTCGGACGGCAAGAGCGACCTTCACCTATGTTTCTGCCGGAAAGAACGAGACGGTTCGGCCGCGGTTCACTTTCTTCGGCTTCCGCTATCTGAAGGTGGAGGGGTTGGAAGCTCCGGATCCTGCGGATTTCACTGCCTGCGTTCTCGGTTCCCTGCTGGATCGGATCGGCACCATTGAGACCTCCTCCCCGCTGGTCAACCGGCTGTTCTTAAACTCTGTCTGGGGCCAGAAAGGCAACTTCTTAGATGTTCCCACCGACTGCCCCCAGCGGGACGAGCGGCTGGGCTGGACTGGCGATGCACAGGTCTTCTGCGCCACCGCCTGCATGAATCTGGATTCTGCTTCCTTTTATGACAAATATATGCAGGATATGTACTTTGAGCAGAAGATGCTGAAAGGACGGGTTCCCCATGTGATCCCCGCTTTTAAGGTAGAGGACGGGAAGCCTTTTGCCGGAGCGGATTCCGCCGCATGGGCGGACGTGGCGACTGTCCTGCCGTGGACTCTTTACACCATGACCGGCGACAAGACCCAGCTGGCGGCCCATTATCCCTGCATGAAGATGTGGATCGACAAGCTCTATGAGTACGATGAGGAAAATGGTGGCAACCGCCTGCGCCAGCACGGCGGGCATTACGGCGACTGGCTGGCTCTGGACAATTATAAAAACCCAAAGAGCTGCGACGGCGGCACGGATAAGTTCTATATTGCCTCCGCTTATTACGCCTATTCCGCCGACCTGACCGCCCGTGCGGCAGAGGTTTTGGGAAAGGCGGAGGATGCGGCTTACTACCGGAATCTGGAAAAAGAGGTAAAGGCTGCTATCAGGAAGGAGTATTTTGCTCCCAATGGACGCTGCGTCACCGATACCCAGACCGCTTATGTGGTCGCCCTTTATATGGATCTGACCCCTGCGGAGCTGAAGCCCCGTCTGGTGGAGGAACTGAGAAAGAAGCTGGAAGCAAACGACATGAAGCTGACCACCGGCTTTGTGGGAACGGCATATCTCTGCCGGGTGCTGACCCAGTACGGGTTAAACGACATCGCTTACAAGCTGCTTTTAAACGAAGAGATGCCCGGCTGGCTTTACGAGGTGAAGATGGGCGCTACGACCGTTTGGGAGCGGTGGAACTCCATTCTTCCCGACGGTCACCTGAGCGATATTTCCATGAATAGCCTGAACCACTACGCTTACGGCGCCATCGCCGAGTGGATGTACCGGTGGATGTGCGGCCTGAACCCGATGGAGGAGGCTCCCGGCTTTGCGAAGGCGAAGCTGACCCCCCGCCCCGGCGAAGGTCTAAACGATGCAAAGGCTTCCGTTCGGACGGCTTCCGGTGTTTACGAAAGCGGCTGGGAGCGGAAAGCGGACGGCTCGATCGCTTACCGGTTCCGGGTGCCCTTTAACTGCGAGGCAATTCTGGAGCTGCCGGAAAGCGCTTCCGCCGAAGTGGACGGAAAGGCTGTTTCGGGGGCTGTGACGCTGAAGCCCGGCGTCCATACGGCTGTGACCCGCTAAGCTCCAAAGAGGATCCGTCATTGACATTTTGGGAAAACCGTGGTATGATGGCTTTAGGTTTTTAGAAGGGAGGGCGTCCTTATGTGGCCTGCACCGTTAAAAATCGGAGACACCATTGCTCTGGTTTCCCCCAGCCATGTTGCGGTAAGGGAAGAGTACCAAAAGCTCATCGCCGGAATGGAAGCAAAAGGCTTTCGGGTCAAGGAAGCCCCTAACCTCTATAAACACGCCTACGGCTATTCCGCCAGCGAGGAAGAGCGGGCGGAGGATTTTAACCGGATGGTCGCCGACGAAGAAGTGAAGATGATTTTTTTCGGGGGCGGTTACGGGGAAAATGAGATCCTTCCTCTCATTGATTTTGAAGCAGTGAAAAAACACCCCAAAATCTACATGAGCTACAGCGATGGCACGACGATCTTAGATGCCATCTATGCCCGGACGGGGCTTGTGACCTATTACGGTCAGTCGCCGGGAGAGTTTTCGGAAGTGACCCCTTATACCTGGCAGAATTTTGAGTCCCGGATCGTAAAAGGTGAATCCGGCGTGTTCGTCCCCAACAGCCAGTGGCGCTGGCTGCGGGAAGGGCGCTGCGAGGGGACGCTGATCGGCGGGTATCTTCTGAACATCGCAATGCTGCTGGGGGGAGAATACTTTCCGGTGGATCGGAGCAAGCGGTACATCCTCTTTTTAGAGGATCACGAGGCGTTCAATAATGTGGCGTCGGTGAGTATGTTTCTGGCGCACATTTCTCAGAGCGGCTTTATGGAAAACGTAGGGGCGCTGCTGTTCGGCTGCTATTCCGATGAGCATCTGTCGGAGGAGCTGCTGGAGATGCTGGGGCGGTTCGGCGATCGCTGGGGGATCCCGGTGGCCTACTGCAATGATTACGGCCATGGCATCAATCATGCGATCCTTCCCATCGGCGGGAAAGCCGTCTTCGATTCGGAAAGCCGCAGCCTGCGGTTTTTAGACGGAGCGGGGGTAAGTGAATAGGAAACGGGTCGGTGTTCCGACCCGATATGCGGGTATGGTGGAATGGCAGACACGAAGGTTTTAGGAGCCTTTGCTTCGGCGTGCAGGTTCAAGTCCTGTTGCCCGCACCAGAGATCCCGAATGCGTGAAGCGTTTGGGATCTTCCTTTTTCCACTTGCCTTAAACGTTTACCTTTTTAAAAGCGGGAAACGAAAAAGACAGCCGGTTGTTTGGACAGAGAAAAAGATAGGAGTGGTTATATGAAAATTGTGATCGTCGGTTCCGGAATGATGGGGTCTGCCATGGCGATCCCGGCTTTGGACAATGGGCACTCGGTGCTGTTGGTGGGAACGCCGTTGGATCGGGAGATCATCGACGGCCTTCGGGAGAACGGCTGCCACAAGACCCTGAAACGGGAAATGAAGGGCGACATCGCCTTTAAGCAGTTCGACGAGGTCACCGATGCGGATCTTACTTGTGACATCCTTATCAGCGGTGTGTCCAGCTTCGGCGTAGAGTGGTTTGCGGAAAACGTGATCCCCCGGCTGAAGAGCGGCCAGCGGGTGTTGGCTATTACCAAAGGGCTTCACAAAAACGAGGACGGCAGTCTCTGCCCCTTTCCGGTGTGGTTCTCCGCCCTGCGGAAGGACGTTTCCTTCAACGCAGTAGGCGGCCCCTGCATCAGCTTTGAGTTAGCGGACCGGATCCACACGGAGGTGGCCTTCTGCGGAAAAGAGCAGGCAGTCTTAGCGGAGCTGCGGCAGGCGTTTCAGACGGAATACTACCACATTTCCATCACCGACGACATTTGCGGCATCGAGACGGCGGTGGCGCTGAAAAACGCCTACGCCATGGCGGTGAGCCTTGCCATCGGTGCTTACACCAAAAACGATCCGGCTCTTTCGGAAAAGTATAACGCCCAGGCGGGGCTTTTCTATGAAGCCACCCGGGAGATGAGTGCCATCATCCGGCTGTTTGGCGGGCGGGAAGACGCCCTGTTCTTCGGCGCCGGCGACCTTTATGTGACGGTGTTCGGCGGACGGACCCGGCGGCTGGGAACGATCTTAGGCAGCGGGGTGGATTTTGCCCACGCCAGCGAGATCCTAAAGGGGGTCACGCTGGAATCCGTAGCCATCATCCGGCTTCTGGGCAAATTCTTCGGGGAGAAGCTGGGAGAGTACCCGCTGATGCAGCACATCCATGAGCGAATCACCGAAAACACCCTGCCGCCTATCCCTTGGGATCGGATGCGCCGGGATTCCTTTGACGGGGAGTGAGCGTATGAGCGGCAAAAAAGTTCTCATTGACGGACACCGGGGGAATCTGGACTTTGTTCCGGAGAATACCATGGACTCCTTCCGTTCGGCGGTGGGGCTGGGGGTGGACGCCGTGGCCGACGTACACGGCACGCTGCGGTCGAAGACCTTCGGGCTGGCGATGCGGCTGCGGGGCGTCCGCGTGGCGGACATCCGGAAGGGCCGCGACGAGAAACGCGAGTTCATCCGCTGCGGAGGCCGCGGCGCCGAACCCGTGCGTCACACCGTACTGCGCTATTGCGACGTCTTCCGGCAGCTCGGATTCGAATTCGCCGATCCCGGGCCGGCGGCGCCCGCCGTGCGGCCCAATCCGTTCGGTCCCAAACAGGGCGTCTGGGTCGGATTCGCCCCCTTCTCGGCCCAGCAGGGCAAGACCTATCCCGAAGCTCCTGCGCGCGAGGTCGTGCGGCTGCTGGCCGGACGCTACGACCGGGTTTTCGTACATGGCGGCGGGGGCGTCGAGGCGGGATTCGCCCAGGAGATGGAACGCATGTATCCCAATGTGACGGCCGTGTACGGCAAGGTGCGTCTGGCGGGGGAGATGGACCTCATTTCGCATCTGGACTGCGTGGTGTCGATGGATTCGCTGGTCATGCACCTCGCCTCGCTCGTGGCCACGCCCGTGGTTTCGGTGTGGGGGGCCACCCATCCCGGGCTGGGATTCCTGGGCTACGGCTGCTCCGCGGAGCACGCTGTGCAGGCCGACATGGCATGCCGCCCTTGTTCGGTCTTCGGCAACCGGCCGTGCCGGTACGGCGATTTCAGGTGTATCGCCTCGGTGGCGCCCGAACGGATCGTGGACGAGGTCGCACGGCTGCTCGGCCGGTAAAGGAACGAATGCCATGCGGGTCCGGATCGAAGAGAGTTGGCGGCGGCGTTTGCAGCCGGAGTTCGACAAACCCTATTTCGCCCGTCTGGCTGAGTTCGTGCGGGAGGAGTACCGCACGCAGCGGGTCTGTCCCGTGAACCGGGACCTGTTCCGCGTCTTCGACCTCTGCCCGTTCGACCGCGTGCGGGTGGTGATTCTCGGGCAGGACCCCTATCCCGATCCCCGCTTTTATTACGGCATCTGTTTCTCCGTGCCCGACGGCCTGCCCGTTCCGGGCTCGTTGCAGAACATCTTCCGGGAGATTCACGACGACACGGGGCGGCCCGTCCCTGCGTCGGGACGCCTCGAGCGGTGGGTCGTTCAGGGTGTGCTGCCGATGAACTCGATCCTGACCGTGCGTGCTTTCCGGAGCGGTTCGCACCGCGACCGCGGCTGGGAGACGTTCACCGATGCGGTGATCCGACGCCTGAACGACGAGCGCGAGCACCTGGTCTTCATGCTTTGGGGATCGTACGCCCAGCGGAAGGGGGCGATCATCGACCCCTCGCGTCATCTGGTGCTCTCGGCCGCGCACCCTTCGCCGCGTTCGGCCGACCGGGGATTCTTCGGATGCCGGCATTTCAGCCGGGCGAACGACTATCTGCGACAACACGGAATCCCCGAAATCGAGTGGTGATTCCGGGGATCATTCCTTTTCTTCCGTTTCTTTCGGTGCAGACCTTTTTCCTCGGCGTTCCGGGGGCCGTGACGTCTCGGGGTTTCTGAGGTGTCCTCGGTTCCCGTGGCGTCTTGGGGTTTTTGTGGCGTCTTGGGGTTTCTGAGGTGTCCTCGGGTTTCCGCGGCGTTCCGGGCAATGCCCGGTTACCGTCTCGCCGGGCTGTCCCGGGCGACGGTTACCGGCGGAATACGACGATTCCGTTCGGTACGGCGCGCTCGCCTTCGTGATCGAAGC
>USLH01000080.1 GCA_900555435.1 uncultured Oscillospiraceae bacterium
GGACTATGCCAAAAAATGCGGCTGCTATCATGTCACCTTGAACGTCTGGGCCGACAATCCCTCCGCCCGGAAGTTTTATGAAGCCATCGGTCTTCAGGTGCAGAAGATCGGCATGGAAAAGATTTTATAAACGGACAAAAGCTCCCGCTTTCGTTTTTATGCGAAAGCGGGAGCTTTTCCTTTTTATCGCTCAAATGTGACCTGATCGCTCCCCAACACCCGTCGGCAGGGGATTGCTGCGACGTTTTCCACGGTAAACGGCTCTTTCGGATACCGATGGGGCTCCTCCTCCGGAACCGCCGGAGGGGCCTTTCCCACACTCACCCCATGAGCTCCCAGCGAAAGCGGCAGTCGCAGTATTTCTTCCGCTCCGTAGCCGTTTCCGGCGGGTGAAGGCGATCTCCAGAAGCTCCCCCTGAAAAGCGGTCGTTTTTTCGATCACTTCAAACGGCACGTTGGAAAAGCTGCCGACGCTGAGCCAGCCGCCAGCCCCCTTTTCCCGTCTCTTTCCACGGCTGTCCGGAATTCGAGAAAGCCTTTTTCTCCCCGGATCTCCCCGTTGATCCGAAGCACCGGCCGCAGGGAGGCAACCCCTCCGGCAGAATGGCACGGAGCCGAGCCTGCTCCACGCCGTGAGCCATGACGAACGGCGTTGCCTGCATGCTGCCCTCCTACTTCAGCTCCGCCGTAAAGCGGATACGGTTTTCCTCCAAAAGCTCCGCCCGAATGGAGCCTTTGTGCCCTTCGGCGATGCTCCGGGCAATGGAAAGCCCAATGCCGAACCCCCCCGTTTTGGACGTCCGGGACTGATCCGGTCGGTAAAACCGGTCAAAGAGCTTGGGAAGGGTCTTCGGATCCATCTCCCCGAAGGCATTTTCCGTCCGGATGACGATACCTTTCCGCCCCTTTTCCAGCGAAAAGGTCACCGGGCTGTCCGGAAGGGCGTATTTGATGGCGTTGTCAAGCAAAATGGACGCAAGCTGCCGGATGGCGTACTCGTCGCCGCAATAGGTAAGCCCCGGCTGGATCTTGATGTCCAGCGGGTGCCCCTTTTCCGCCGCAAAATCCCGGAAGGACTCCGCCGCTTCGGCAAGGGCGTCGCTGACCGGGAAATTTTCCGGATGCAGGGGGGATTCCTCCTCGTCCATCCGGGAAAGGGTCACAAGGGAATTCACCAGATCCTTTAGCTTTTCCGTCTGGGCGGCGGCCTTGTCGATCCACTTCTGCTTTCCCGTTTCCATCTCCAGCACCTTCAGGCTGGTGGCGATGACGGTGATGGGAGTTTTCAGCTCGTGGCCGGCGTCGGTGATAAATTGCTTCTGACGCTCCATGCTCTGTACCACCGGATCCACTGCCTTCCGGGAAAACAGCACCACGATCACATAAACCAGCGCAATACACGCCGCCATGGCGCAAAGGGAGAGCAGCAAAAGGGTCAGCACCCACCGCATCTCCTGCCGGCAGTCAAGAAAGATCGCCATCATCCGCCCCTGACCGTTGTCCTTCACCAGATACTGGTAGCCGGAGGTGTAGCCGTAACCCATTCCTTTTTTCAGTGCCAGCTCCAGATAGGGCTGGACGTCGTCCTCGGTGACGGCGGCGATGTTTTTTAAGTCCGCCTGAACCAGATTCCCGTCGTTGGTATAGCGCAAAACGAAATACCGGGTGGCATAAGGGGTCTCCTGATCGAAGGGGCCTGCCGGTTTGCTTCCGGGCATTCCACCGGGAGGGCTGGACGGGATGACTCCTTGGTTCCCGGCGATGAGGTCCAGCATCTGGTTTAACTCCGACCGGACGGAAACGTAATTGGCTACGTTCACCGCTGCCGCAAAGAGTACCATCACCACTGTGACCGAGATCATGGCGATCCCGATGAACTTCTTCCGCAGTTCCTTAATCATCGGAAACCTCCAGCAGATACCCAAGCCCCCGGTTGGCGCAGATGGAAACGGCAGATCCGATGGATTTGAGCTTCTTCCTGAGGTTTGAGATATGGACCCAGATGACGTTTATCTCGGCGTCGCTATCCCAGCCCCAGACCCGTTCCATGATCCGGTCCGCTGACAGCACCACGTTGGGGGAGCGCATGAAAAGCTCCATGACCTGAAACTCCCGTCCGCTGAGCCGGACGGGCTTTTCCCCGCAGGAAAGCGTCCCGGAATCCGGATCCAGAGAAAGATCCCCGAAGGTCAGGATGTTCGGCTTATAGTCTCCGCTGCGGCGGAGCATGGCACGAACCCGGCTGATGAGTTCATCGGGCTCAAAGGGCTTCGGAAGGTAGTCGTCGGCGCCGGCGTCAAAGCCGGTGATCCGGTCGCCGGTGGCTGCTTTTGCGGTAAGCATCATCACCGGCGTCCGGATTCCCTCCTCCCGAAGCTTTTTCAGAACCTCTACGCCGTTCATCTTCGGCATCATCACGTCTAAAAGGATGCCGTCGTAATCCCCGGCGGAGGCGTATTCATAAGCGGAAAACCCGTCGCCTACGGCGTCCACGGAAAAATGGTTTTTTTCAAAAAACACCGTCAGCGCCTCAGCCAGATCCGCCTCGTCTTCTGCGATCAGCAAACGCATTTCCATCACCCGTTTTCATTATAGGACAAATTCTGGGGAGTTGCAACGGCTTTATAAGCTCTCCCCTACGGCTTCCCGGCCGCAGACGATGTTGAGGTTCCCGTTGCGGCAGCGGATCTCGTCGAAGAAGGCTTTGGGGATCTTTGCATCCTTTAAAACGATGCGGTACTGCAGCTCATACATCGTCCCCATGTTGGAGGTCTTCACTTTTTCAAGGGAACAGTTCTCGGCGTACTTCTGGAAGAGGTCGTCGAAAAGCCCCTCGTAGTCCAGATTTTCCGGGATGGTGATCCGTAAGATCCGCTCAGAGCGCTTGCTGCCCCCGAAATTGAACCGGGTCAGCAGCAGCATCACTGCCGCCATGATAACAAAGAAGAGGACCGCCAGCCCGATGTAGCCCATGCCGGTGGCAAGGCCGATGGCCATGACAAGGAAAATGACCCCGATCTCCCGGGCCGTTCCGGGAGCGGAGCGGAACCGCACCAGACTAAACGCCCCGGCTACCGCCACTCCGGCGCCTACGTTGCCGTTGACCAGCAAAATGACCATCTGCACCACCGCCGGGAGAACAGCCAGCGTGATGGCGAAGCTCTGGGTGCATTTTGCCTTGTACATACTGATGAACGCCGTCCCCATTCCCAGAAGGAGGGAGACCGCCGTGCAGATGAGGAAGGTCGGAAGGGTGATGCCGCCAGTGATGATGGATTCAAGCATGATGAAGCGCCTCATTTCTTCGAATTTCCGGAAGGATGTGCCTGCAGTAGCAGGCGCCGAATTTGGAAAAGGACGTGGGATAGATGGAAAGCTCCGACAGCGCCCGTGAAAGCCACAGGGGTGCCGCACCCGGGATCTTTATCTCCATTAAGATCTCCCCGCCGGGGAGAAGGGGCTCGCCGAAGTCCCCGGTCCGCAGATCCAGCGCCGTCTGCCGCCAGCGGATGTTGGTGTCGAAGGTGACCCGCAGCTCCGGATCCTCCTTCCCCGCAAAGGCCAGCCGATCGTAGCCGATGAACACTTTCGGCTCCGTGCGGTATTTTTGCTGAAACCACCGGATCTCTCCGGCGATCTGCTCCGGGGAGGCTCCTTCGCCCTTTAAGAAGGGCTCCACTTCCCTGGCTTCCCGTGTGATCCGCCGCTTATAGACGATGCCGGATACCTTTTTCTTCAGCTCGATGAAGACGAGACTGTTGTCCTCCGCCGGGCCGTAGCTACGGATCCGGAGCTTTTCCTTATAAGCGGGCTTTTCGATGGATGCCCGGATCAGCCGCCAGTCCTTCGTATCGTAATAGATGCTGCAGATCCCGTATTTCCCGTAGACGTCGGGGATCATATATGGTTCCATCTTCTTTAAAAGGGCTGCCTGCTTTTCTTCGTTTAAGAAGTACTTGATCTCGTACCTCTGGAAGCTGTAGGACACTGCCATGAGGATCCCTCCTTTGTGCCTTTGATTCTAAAGGGGCAACTTAAAGAGAACCTAAAGAAACTTTTTGCAAAACCTTTAGGTAGATTTTAGCCAGCCCCTTTACAATAAAGCCATCCCCTCAAAGGAGGAATTGAATATGAAAAAAGTAAGTCGAATCGCTTCCATCCTTATCTGCGCCCTGCTTTTAGCGGTGGCCGCCACCTCCTGCAGTACCACCGGAACCGGTGAAAGCTCCGCTTCCGTTTCTTCTTCCGCCGATACCCGGAAGGCTTCCGCTTCCATCCTTCTTTCGGGCAGCAGCGCTTCCGTTTCCGGGACCGGCGCTGAAGCGGAAAACGGTATCGTCACCATCACTGAAGGCGGCACCTATGAAATAAGCGGCACGTTAGAGGACGGACAGATCTGCGTCAAAGCGCCGGATGAAGACGTTACCCTGATCCTTAAAAACGTCTCCGTGACCTCCTCTTCCGGCAGCCCCTTCGTGATCTTGAAGGCAAATTCCGTCACCCTTTCCCTTCCCGACGGGACGGAAAGCACCCTGACTGACAGCGAGACCTATGATTCCGACGAGGACGCCGACGCCTGCCTTTACTCCAAGGCCGACCTGACCATTGAAGGAACGGGGACGCTTACCGTCAACGCAAACTACAAAAACGGTATTACCGGTAAAGACACCCTGACCATCCGGGACAGCACCCTTTCCGTCACCGCTGCAAACCACGGCATCACCGGAAAAGACTCCCTGACCGTCCAGTCCGGCGGCGACGCCATCCGCTCCACCAATAACGAGGACGGAGCCTTAGGCTTCATCCTCCTTACCGATTGCACCCTCGACCTGACTGCCGCCGAAGACGGCGTTCAGGCGGAGACCGTCCTGACCATTGACGGCGGAAGCTATGCCATCATCACCGCCGGCGGCAGCGACGGCAACATCGACGAAGACACCAGCGCCAAAGGCTTGAAAGCCGGCACGCAGGTGACCATCTCCGGCGGCACCTTTGACTTAGACTGCTGCGACGACGCCATCCATTCCAACGGGAACGTGGACATTTCCGGTGGCAGCTTCACCCTTTCCACCGGCGGCGACGGCATCCACGCCGACGACACCGTGACCGTCACCAACGGCGCCATCGACATCCTTAAATCTTACGAAGGCATGGAAGGCGTCACCGTAAACATCGAAGGCGGCGACATCAACATCGTTTCCAGCGACGACGGCATCAATGTCGCCGACGGCACCTCCTCCGGCTTCAAAGGGAGCTTCCCCGACGGGCAGAACCATTCCGACGGCACCCCTCCCCCTTCCGATCAGGACGGGACAAACGGCGGCACGCCCCCAACCCCTCCTACCGGTCAGAATGTCTCTGACAGCAGCCGGCCCACCCCTCCCTCCGGTCAGGACGGGGCGGCGGATACGAACACGCCGCCTGCTCCTCCCACCGGTGCTTCCGGAGAAGCGCCCTCCGACCTTCCTTCCATGCCGGAAGGCGGCTTTGACGGTCAGCAGCCCGGAAACGCCGCCGGAAGCTCTTCCTGCTCCGTCAACATCTCCGGCGGAACCATCCGCATCGATGCTTCCGGCGACGGCATCGACTCCAACGGCGATCTGAACGTGTCCGGCGGGACCATCTATGTCAGCGGCCCCACCAACGACGGGGACTCCGCTCTGGATTATGACGGCGCCGCCGCCATCACCGGAGGGACCATCGTTGCTGCCGGATACAGCGGCATGGCGCAGAATTTCGGAAGCTCCTCCACTCAGGGCAGCATCCTTCTGACCGCTTCCTCCGTCACCGGCGGGACCATCACCCTCACCGACGCAGACGGGAACGTCCTCGTGGAATACACCCCCGAAAAGAACTACAACTGCGTAGTCGTCAGCTGCCCGGAGCTGACGGAAGGCGGCGCCTACACCCTCTCCCTCGGCGGCGAGACCCAGACGGTGACCCTTACCTCCCTTATCTACGGAAGCAGCGGCTTCGGCGGTATGGGCAGCTTCGGAGGAGGCCGGATGAATCCTCCCACTTTCAACGGTTAACCCTCTTCCGCCCGAGTCTCTTTCGGATCCGGGCGGATTTTTCGTCTCTTTCTTCCGATTTCCTCTTGCAATGCAGAAGGATTTGTCGTAAAATGGAAGAAAGAAACCGCCGCTTTCCGGCGGAAAATGACACAGGAGGAATTACCCTATGAACGCACTTGCCAATGTTTCCAAATCGCTGAAAGAAGCGCTGGAAAAGAACGGCGCCGTTAAAAAGCTGCTGACGCTGGATGTTGCGATCCTTTTCGGCGGGCTGGGCCTTCAGTTCTTCTTCTGGCTCATCAATCTCTGGACTCCCTGGATCATTCTCAGCAATTTCTTATCCCTGTTCTGCACCGTTCTCTACTATATCATGATTGCCGGCATGGTTCTGACCTTTGCCAATGCAAAGTGGCAGCTGCTGGCCTTCGGCTGCTGGGGCTATGCTGGGTTCCAGTTCATTTCCTTCCTGCGCCAGCTGCTGTATCGCTACAACCACTACTTTAACCTGTCCACCCTCTTTGTGATCGTGCTGTGGGCCGGGCTTGGCGTTCTCTGCTTCTTCGCCGCCAACCCTGACAAGATTCCGAAAGCGAAACCCGCCGCCCCCGTTCCTCCCGCAGCCGGAAACGGCCAGTGGAACAGCGGCACTCCCGCTTGGAACGGCGCCCCTCAGCAGAATGCGGCTCCTCAGCAGAACGGCGCCCCTGTCTGGAACAACAACGCTGCCCCCGCTTGGAACGGCGTTCCCCAGCAGCCCGCCGCTCCGGCTCCTGCACCTGTTGCTGCTCCGGCTCCTGCAGTTCCCGCTCCCGAAGCGCCTGCTGCACCTGTAGTGGAAGTGCCTGCCGCTCCCGTGACGGAAACACCCGCAGCGGAAACCCCTGCTGTCCCTGCTGCTGAAGCTCCTGCGGCTTCTGTAGTGGAAGCTCCTGCGGCTCCCGCTCCCGAAGCACCTGCCGCTCCTGTCTGCCCCGCCTGCGGTGCAGCGGTTCCGGAATCCGGAAAATTCTGCCCCTCCTGCGGCGCAAAGCTGTAATTGAAAAAAATCGCCCCCGATGCAGATACGCATCGGGGGCTTTCTTTTATCGGATCTTTTTTCCCGCCTTGTATTCGGCAAGAAGATCATAAGCGTCGTACCGGGTGGGGACGGCCTCGCCCCGCTGCCGCATGGCCCCGTATTCGGCACGATCCACCCATTTAGCACCGATGACCTCCTCCGGCTGGAGGGTCATCTCCTCCAGGGGGATGTCCCGGATGAAGAGATACACATCCTGAAAGGCGCTGTAATCCTTCTCATTTTTCGCCCGCCAGTGATCCTGCCGCATCAGCGCGCCCGGCTCCCCTTTCGTAAGATCCACGCCAATCTCCTCGGCGGCTTCCCGAAGGGCGCCCTGATAGGTGTCCTCCCCGGCAGTCACGGCGCCGCCGGTACACTCCCAAAGCCCACCCAGCAGCTTTGACAAGTGCCGTCTTGTCATCAGCACCCGGTCGTTGGAATCAAAGATCCAGAGCATCACCACCAGATGATAGTCCTCCGGCGGCATAAATTTTCCCCGCTCCTGAAAGCGACCGGTCTTCTGCCGGTTTTCATCGTAAACGTCCCAAAGCTCTGCCATTGTTTTCGTCCTTTCTTCGGGGAATCACCCGTTTCGGTGAAAAAACCGGACCCGAAAGCCGGGCCCGGTCCGATGCGGTTTTCTTATTTGCTGCAGTCCGATCCATCGCAGCTGCACGCATGGCAGTCCTCCTCCAGATTGCCTACGATGGGGGTGGGGTCGATGCCCTGACGACGGTAGTAGTCCGCCACAGCCGCCTTCACCGCCTGCTCCGCCAGTACGGAACAGTGGAGCTTCACTGGCGGCAGCCCGTCCAGCGCTTCCACCACTGCCTGGTTGGTCAGCTTCAGAGCGTCCTCCAGAGGCTTGCCCTTGATGAGGTCGGTGGCCATGGAAGAGGTGGCGATGGCTGCGCCGCAGCCGAAGGTCTGGAACTTCACGTCTTCAATGATGCCGTTTTCGATCTTCAAAAAGATCTTCATGATGTCGCCGCACTTCTGGTTTCCCACCTCGCCGACGCCGTTGGCGTCCGGGATCTCACCGACGTTGTGGGGATTTGCGAAGTGCTCCATGACTTTTGCGCTGTATAACATAAGGGAACCGTCCTTTCTTTTTTACAGATTCTTTCCTGCCCGCTCGTCCTCGTTCCATTCCTGCCACACGGGGGACATTTCCCGCAGCCGGGTGACTACCTTCGGAACGGTTTCCAGCGTATAGTCGATGTCCTCATCGGTGGTGTCGGAGCCTAAGCTCAGCCGCAGGGAGCCGTGGGCAATGCCATGCTCCAAGCCGATGGCCAGCAGCACATGAGAGGGATCCAGCGACCCGGAGGTGCAGGCAGAGCCGGAGGAAGCGGCGATGCCGTTTAAGTCCAGCAGCAGCAAAAGCCCTTCGCCCTCGATGCCGCCGAAGGAAATGTTCACGTTGGTGCAGAGCCGGTGCTCCCGTCCGCCGTTCAACCGGGTGCAGGGAATCTTCAAAAGTCCTTCCATGAGCTTGTCCCGAAGCCGGGCCATCTTTTCGGTCTTCTCTTCAAAGTTTTCGTAGGTCTCCTCGATGGCGGTTCCAAGGCCCACGATGGAGGCCAGGTTCTCGGTTCCGGCACGCTTGCCGGATTCCTGTCCGCCGCCGTCCATAAAATTGTCAATGAGGACGCCTCGACGGATGTACATGGCGCCCACGCCCTTGGGAGCATGGATCTTGTGCCCGGACAGGGACATCAGGTCGATGTTTTCGTCCTTCACATTGATGCAGACATTGCCCACCGCCTGCACGGCGTCGGTGTGGAACAGCACCTTATGCGCCTTGCAGATGGCGCCGATCTCCTTGATGGGCTGGATGGTGCCGATCTCGTTGTTGGCGTACATGATGGAAACGATGGCGGTATCCGGGCGGATGGCCTTTTCCACGTCGGCGGGGTTTACATACCCTTTTGCATCCACAGGGATATAGGTGACCTCAAACCCCTCCCGCTCCAGCGACTGGCAGGTGTGCAGAACGGCGTGATGCTCGAAAACAGAGGTGATGATGTGCTTCTTCCCCTGCATCCGGGCAAGACGGCGGGCCGCCCCTTTGATGGCCCAGTTGTCCGACTCGCTGCCGCAGCCGGTGAAATAGATCTCTCTGGGGCTTGCGTTGAAGGCGGCGGCGACCTTCGCCCGTGCCGCCTCGATGGCCATGGAAGCTTCTCTTCCCATGGTGTAGATGCTGGAGGGATTGCCGTAATGCTCCGTCAGATAGGGCACCATGGACTGGAACACCCGCTCCGAAATTTTCGTCGTTGCGGAGTTGTCCAAATATACATAATGATCCATAAGGGATCTCCTTTCTCCTTGATTTTCCAGTTTTATTATATACCGATTCAGTCGTTGACCGCAAGAGCAGTCCCGCAAGTTTACAGAAAATTTTCAATTCCTATCAAATCGGTGGAAATTAGCGGAACTTATGGCTTTCCGCCACCGCCATCTGATCGCAGCGTTCGTTTTCCGGGTGTCCGGCGTGCCCCTTGACCCAGCAGAAGGTCATCTCGTGCCGGGACAGTTCCGATAGCAGCCGCTCCCAGAGATCCACGTTCAGAGCCGGGGACTTGTCCGCTTTTTTCCAGCCGTTCCGTTTCCAGCTGTAGACCCAGCCTTTGGTGATGGCGTCGATCACATATTTGGAATCGCTGGTCAGCGTGACCTTGCAGGGAAACTTCAGAGCGGCAAGCCCTTCGATCACGGCGGTCAGCTCCATACGGTTGTTGGTAGTGGAGGCTTCCCCGCCGGAAAGCTCCTTCCGGTGGCCGTCGCATTCCAGCACCGCTCCCCACCCGCCCGGGCCGGGATTCCCGCTGCAGGCCCCGTCGGTATACAGATTCACCTGTCGGATAACGCTTCCTCCTTTCAGTCAGGGATGCGCCAGTCCATGGTGACGCCGTGCTGATTGAGAAAATGGGTGGCTTTGGAAAAATGCCGGCAGCCGAAAAAGCCGGAATACGCCGACAACGGACTGGGATGGGGCGCCGTCAGCACCAGATGGTTGGGGTTCGTGAGCAGCGGCTGCTTCGCCCGGGCGTTTGCCCCCCAGAGGAGGAAAACGATGGGCTGGTCCCGCTCATTCAGGATCTTGATCACATCGTCGGTAAAGGTCTCCCAGCCGATGCCTTTGTGGGAATTCGGCTGCCCCGCCCGGACGGTGAGGACGTTGTTCAGTAAAAGCACCCCGTTCCTCGCCCACGCTTCCAGACAGCCGTGATGAGGCGGCTGCACGCCTAAGTCGTCCTGCAGCTCCTTGAAAATATTCTGGAGGGAGGGAGGGATCGGCACCCCTTTCTGCACGGAAAAGGAAAGCCCGTGGGCCTGCCCGGGGCCGTGGTAGGGATCCTGCCCGATGATGACCGCCTTCACCTGGCTGCAGGGGGTGAACCGCAGGGCGTTAAAAAGATCATACATGGACGGATAGATCGTCTGGGTGCAGTATTCCTGCTTTAAAATC
>USLH01000081.1 GCA_900555435.1 uncultured Oscillospiraceae bacterium
TGATCAATCGAAGACCCCCGGATCCTTTAGATCAGGGGGTTCTTTTCCTTCTCCGGAAATAGAAGCTCCGCCAGATGGAAGGCTTTCACCCCTCCGGCATTTTTCCCTTGTACCCTCCATCCGGGCACGCAGCACCGCAAGCCCTCTGGAAGCCGCATACTCCTGCATCCATCGGCCCGCTCCGGAAATCGGGACATAAACACACAGGCTGAAAGATAGTAATTGATAAAACCTCTCCTTTTCAAAAAAGTAACCGCACTTCTCCTTTTTCGTCAACAAAAAGCCGCCCGAAGGGGATCTTCTCCCACTCCGGGCGGCAGCTCTTTTCTTATTTCAGCTTCTGGCCGCAGGCATCGCAGTCGAGGATAGCTTTAATGAACCGGTCGCCGTCCATGGTGTACGGCACGCAGGTCCACTCCAGAACGGAAGAAGCCTTCTTCACCATCACCGGCAGATCCTCCGGCTTCAGATCCATATCCGCAAGGCAAATGGGAAGCCCCACGCTCTTATTGAACTGCATCAGCCGATCCCGCTCCTCCAGCTGCCCGTCATAGGTCAGCAGACAGAGCACGCCAAAGGAGACGATCTCCCCGTGAAGATGGCTGGCGGCCCGATGGATCATGGTCGCACCATAGTAGACGCAGTGGGCAAGGCTGCTGTTGTAGTAGTAAGCGTCGCCGCCGGAGGTCATGTTGGAAACCAGTCCCGTGCTGACGATGATGTCCAACGCCACCTGCTGCAGCTCATAGGAAGCGACCCCGTTCCGGCAGTCCTCCAGCGCCTTCTTGCCGCATTCCACCAGCGGCGTCGTGCAGGCCCGGCTCAACTGCGCCCCCATCAGCGGCGTGTGGAACAGCTCCTTTCCCCGCGTTGCCAGCAGCACCTCGCACTCCTTGGAAAGGGCATCGCCGATCCCCGCCCAGAGCAGCTTCTCCGGCGCTTCGCCGATGCCCGCCCACAGAAAGCGGACGGGGGCGTTGGCCACGATCTCCGTGTCCAGAAAGACGTGCTTGGCCGACTGGAGGAAGTGGACAAAGTCGCAGAAGCTGCCGTCCTCGTTGTACACGATGGCCAGCGAGGAGGAGGCCGCACAGTTGGAGGCGATGGTGGGGAAAGTGAACAACGGCTTGTCCAGCTGATCGCAGAACACCTTGCAGGTGTCCACCGCCCGGCCGCCGCCGACGCCGAAGACCATATCCGCCGCCTGAACGGTGGGGTTATTTTTCAGAGCTTCCGTATTCTCATAGGTGGAGTTCCCGCCGTACCAGATGAAGTCCAAGATCTCCACATCTGTGCCTTCCAGCGCCTTCAAAAGCTCCGGCTTGGCCTTTTCCATGGCGGTCTTGCCGCCGACCACGACGGCTTTTTTTCCGAAATGCCGGGTGACCCACGGGATCTCCTTATAACAATCGGTTCCCACCGAGTAGCTGGGGAGAGTGACCGTATAATTCATTTTGTACGCTTCCATGACGATTCTTCCTTTCTCTCGTTTCTCTTTTCAGTTATGAGCAGCGACAGGAGCAGTCTCTTTGACCTCTTCCTCCGCCTTTTCTTCCGACAGCTTTCTGGAAGCGAAGAAGTTCGCCACCAGCGAGCCTACGATCTGATGCACCACCGTCGCAATAGCAGAGGGCAGCACCGCCATAGGATACGATGCGCTGAATCCGCCGGCTAAGCCGACCGCCAGCCCGGAGTTCTGAAGCCCCACTTCAATGGACAGCGCCCGTACCTTCTTTTCATCCATGTGGAGCAGCTTGCAGAGCAGGTACCCCAAAGAAAGCCCAAGCAGATGATGGAGCAGCACCGCCACGATGACTAAGACGGAGCTGACCTGCAAGAACTTCTCCGCATTGGGAGCCACGCACATACCGACGATGACCACGATGGAAACCACTGAGATGAGCACTAAGAGCTTCTTGATCTTCTCGCACCGCTCGCCCAGCACCATATGGACCAGAACGCCTGCCACGATGGGAATCAGCACCACCATCACGATGCTCTGCAGCATGCTCCAGAAGTCCACCTGAACCCATTCGCCGCCCAGCAGGTAGCAGAGTGCCGGGGTCAGTACCGGAGCCAGCAGCGTGGTGCACATGGTCGTGGTCACGGACAGGGGAACGTCGCCCTTCGCAAGGAAGGTCATCACGTTGCTGGCCGTCCCTCCGGGAACGCAGCCCAGAAGCACCAGGCCAAACGCCAGCGCCGGATCCAGCCGCAGCACCTTTGCGATCAGGAAAGCCCCCAGCGGCATAATGGTGTACTGCCCCAGAATGCCTACCAGCACGTCCCGGGGACGCTTCAATAAAAGCTTGAAATCATCGGGCTTTAAGGTCATGCCCATGCCGAACATGATAACGCCCAGCAGAATGTTGGTAAGGGACATCGTGCCGACCTTTACCTTAGTCAAAGGAAGGAATACGCCGGGCAGGAACAGCCCGACTCCTGCAAAGAGAATGGTGAGCCATGCCATGTACTTACCGGCAAGATCGCTTAATTTGTTCAGGAACTTCATACGCTTCTTCCTCTTTTCTTTGTTTTTCCCTCTGATAAAGGAGCCGTCCCCACCGTGCACTGCGGAAACAAAAGGGTTCGCAGATAGCAAAATCCCGCCCCAAAGAAGTTTCTTTGAGACGGGATTGATTTCCCGCGGTACCACTCAAATTGCGTCTTTGCGCCACTCCAGACTCCAGCAAGTCCTTTCGCTTTTACGCAGCTTCACGGAAGACGCTACACGCCTCTTTCAAAAGAGGTTTCCCGCCTTCGGCTCGGAAGAGATAGGCCCTGCGGGATCCTTCACACCGGCTTGCACCATCCGCCGGCTCTCTGTGGTCAAGGTCTCCCGACCGTCTTCGTCATCGCTTTTGTGAGTTTTATTATAGCACAGGCGACCGGTTCCGTCAACGAATTTTGTGAAGAAAAAGAGTAAAAACAAGTTGAATATTTTGGTTAATTCACTAAGAAACGCAAAATATTCGGTTCTTTTATCCGCCCGTCGGATCTTTTTCCATGATCCGCACCCCTTCTGAACGGGATCGATGCGCTTTTCTGCCGCAAAGTAACGAAAAACGCCGGGGCTTCGCCCCGGCGTTTGCATGATTCATACTCTTAAAACGAAAAGAGCCCGTTTTTTCCGCCTGATTATCGGATCATTTTCCGTGTGATCTGCGGCTGAAACTTCTCCACCAGCCCGGGACTCACTACATCCGTCCCGTCCAAGGTGACCGATGCGCTTCCCGCCGCCGCCGCATAGTGCGCCGCATCTGAAGCCGATTCTCCCCGCTGCAAGGCGGAAAGAAACGCCGCAAGGGTGGTGTCCCCGGCGCCGACCGTGGACTTCACCACGACCGGAGGATTATGATAGCGGAAGGCGCCCTCTTCCCCGGCATAAATCAGCCCCTTCCCTCCAAGGCTCACCAGTGTATGAGCCACATATCCGCCCATGGACCGGGCCAGCTTTAAAATGGACTGCTCCGTCCGAAGCTCCGACCCGCTCATCTTCCGGAATTCCAGCAGATTGGGCTTTACGACAAAGGGCCGAATCTCCTCCAGATCCTCCAACTTAAAAAAGGCATTGTCCAGCGCAAAGAACACGTTCTCCTGCCGGAAGGACAGCAAGAACGCCTTGTACGCCTCCGGGGTCACATTGGGCGGAAGGCTCCCGGCGAAGACCATCAGGGTCTTTTCCCCGCCGTTTACCTCGTCCTCCAGCTTCTGCCGCAGCTGCCGCATGGCTTCCACAGAAACACCGCAGCCCTTCCGGTTGATCTTCAAAAACCGCCCATTAGGGATGTTGATGGTCAGGTTCTCCCGAACCGCTCCTTCCACACGGACAAAATCATGGGTCACCCCATCCCCGTCCAGCAAGGATAAAAACCGCCCGGCGTTGTCGCTTCCGCAGATGCCGTAGGCTTTTGCCTCGATTCCCAGCGACGCCAGCACCCGGGAGATATTGACTCCCTTTCCGCCGGCATAAAGCAGTTCCCGCTCCGCCTCATTTGGCTCCGCAAAATCCAGCGAATCAAGCCAGAGGGTGGCGTCCAGCGCCGGATTCAGCGTCACCGTAACGATCTTGTCAAACATATCCTATTCCGCCCTTTCTGCCCCTTGTTTTTCTTTTCGGGTCAGCCGCCGATCTTCGTCACCCGGGTGCCCTGCCGGGTCTCTTCTACCTGATAGCCGAGTTCGGCAATCTTCCCCCGAAGCTCGTCGGCCTTCCGGAAGTCCTTGGCTTTTCTCGCCGCAGTTCTCTCTTCCACCAGCGCCTGCACCTCTGCGGGAAGCGCTTCTTCCGCTTTCTCCGCCGAAGCCCCGGTGCGGATCTTCTCCGCCGCTTTCATGAGATTCAACGACAGCACCTCGTCGAATTCCTTCAAAAGGGCTAACTTCGTCCGATCGTTGGTATTCGCCTTCAGCACATCGTAAAGTGCTGTCACCCCCAAAGAGGTGTTCAGGTCGTTGTCCATCCCCTCCCGGAAGGAAGCCCGCAGCTGCTCCATAGCGGCTTCGTCCAGCTCCCCGTCGTCGGGCTTCAGCAAGGCGATCTTCGCCGCCAGCTTGCCGTAAGCCGCCGCCGCATTGTCCATTCCTTCATAAGAGAACGCCAGCGACCGGCGATAGTGGGACTGCAGGCAGAAGAACCGGTACACCATGGGGTCGTACCCCTTTTGCTCCAGCACCGAAACCGTCAGGAACTCCCCGGTGGATTTGCTCATCTTCCCGTGAGAGGTGTTCAGATGGTGGACGTGAAACCAGTAGTTGCACCACTTGTGCCCGATCGCCGCCTCACTCTGTGCGATCTCGTTGGTGTGATGAGGAAACGCATTGTCGATGCCGCCGCAGTGGATGTCCAGCCGCTCCCCCAGATACTTCATGCAGATGGCGGAGCACTCGATGTGCCAGCCGGGATAGCCGATCCCCCACGGAGACTCCCATTTCAGCTCCTGATCCTCAAACTTCGATTTGGTGAACCAGAGGACGAAGTCCGCTTTGTTTTTCTTGTTTTCGTCGGCCTCTACGCCTTCCCGGACGCCCACTTCCAGGTCTTCCTCGTCGTGGTCGTTGAAAACGTAGTATTTCTCCAGCTTGGAGGTGTCAAAATAGACGTTCCCCCCCGCCTCGTAAGCATAGCCCTTATCCAGAAGCGTCTGCACCAGCTTGATAAACTCCGGGATGCAGCCAGTAGCAGGCTGCACCACCTCCGGCTTCTTGATATTCAGCTTGTCGCAGTCGGAAAAGAATGCGTCGGTATAGAATTTTGCGATCTCCATGACGCTCTTGTGTTCCCGCTTTGCACCTTTGAGCATCTTATCCTCGCCGGTGTCGGCGTCGCTGGATAGATGCCCTACGTCGGTGATGTTCATCACCCGATGGACGTGATACCCCACATACCCCAGATACTTCTCCAGCACATCCTCCATGATGTAGGTGCGCAGGTTGCCGATGTGGGCAAAATGATAGACCGTGGGGCCGCAGGTGTACATTTTCACCTTTCCGGGCTCCAGAGAGACGAAGTCCTCCCGCTGATGGGAGAGGCTGTTATACAGTTTCAGTGCCAATGCGTTTCACTCCTATACTTTTTCCCATTCGCCGTCGTCTTCAAAGGCGGCAGGGGCTCTTTCTCCGGAAACGGGCCGGAAAGCCTTCAGGTTTTCGATGACCTTCTGCTGTTCCTCCGCCAGCCGCTCCATTTTCTCCAACCGGTACTTGAGCATACAAAGCTCCTGAGACACCGGGTCCGGGATGTGGATCTGATCCATAGGCGGGCAGATTTTCTGTCCGTTCTGCCGCACCACCCGGGCGGGAACACCTACTGCCGTGCTGTCCGGCGGGATGGGCTCCAGCACCACGGCGCCGGCGGCGATCTTTGCGTTGTCCCCCACGGTGAAGGGGCCTAAGATCTTTGCGCCGCTTCCCACCATGACGTTTTTCCCAAGAGTCGGGTGCCGTTTTCCTTTGTCCTTTCCGGTACCGCCTAAGGTGACGCCCTGATACAGGGTACACCCGTCGCCTACTTCCGCCGTTTCGCCAATGACGATGCCGCTGCCGTGGTCGATCATGACCCCGGTGCCGATCTTCGCCCCGGGATGGATCTCCACCCCCGTTAAAAACCGCGCCAGCTGGGAGAGGAGCCGGGCCAAAAAGTACCAGTGATGCCGATAGAGAAAATATGCGGGGCGATGAAGCATGATGGCGTGAAGTCCGGAATAGAGCAGCAGGACCTCAAAAGAGTTTCTCGCCGCCGGATCCCGCTCCTTCACCGCCCGGATATCCGCCCGCAGTCGTTTGAGCATAGTCAGACCACCTTTATCATTTGCTGGAGTTGAACTGGGACCGGTTTTTCCAAAGGTATTCTATGCCGGAGATCACCGTAATGACCGCCGATACCCAGACCAGCACATTGCTGACCGTTCCGATGGGAAGCGAGGCGAACACCCCGCCCAGATCCGACAGAGCCGCCAGCACCAGCACCGTAACGATGGACGCCATGGTCACCGCCGTCTTGAGCTTCCCCAGTTTCCCTGCCGCAATGACAGTGCCGTTGTCCGCCGCCACCATCCGCAGGGAGCTTACCAAGAATTCCCGGGCGATCATGATGATGACTGCCACGGAGCTGGCCCATTTGAAATCGATAAACGCCACCAGCGCCGCAAACACCAGCACCTTATCCGCCACGGGATCCAAAAACTTTCCAAAATCGGTGATCAAGTTCCGGCTCCGGGCAATGTGCCCGTCCAGAGCGTCGGTGACAGACGCCGCCGCAAAAACAAGCAGCGCCCAAAGGTTATGAAGCGGGATCCCCCCACACAGGAAAAACAGCAGAAATACCGGGACCAAACAGATCCGCAGCAGCGTCAGTTTATTCGGGGTGTTCATCGGTCACCACTCCTATCAGATCCAGATCCATGACTTCCTCGACCTCCACCGTGACGAACTGCCCGATAGAAAGCCGGTTCTTGCAGGTGAAAAATACCTTCCCGTCAATATCGGGAGCGTCCGCCTCGCTGCGTCCGAAGAAGCATTCGCCGTACCGGTCGAACCCTTCCACTACGCAGAGGATGGAGCTGCCGATCTTTTCCTGATTCTGCCGATCCATGATGGTCATTTCCTCCGCCATCACCATCTCGGCACGGTCGGTGCGGATCTGCTCATCTACCTGGTTCTCCATGGCGCCTGCCACGGTGCCTTCCTCTTGGGAATAGGCAAAGCAGCCCAGCCGCTCGAACTGCGCCTTCTTTACAAAGTCACAGAGATGCTCGAAATTCTCCTGGGTCTCCCCCGGAAACCCGGCGATCAGCGACGTCCGCAGCGTGATCCCCGGCACCTTCTCCCGGACATGGGAAATCAGCGCTTCCAGCTCCGCCCGGTCTCCGGGACGATTCATGGCACGCAGGATCTCCGCGTCGCAATGCTGCATGGGGATGTCTAAATATTTTGCAATGTTGTCGTTTTCCGCAATGACTTCCAGAAGCTCGTCTGTGATCCGCTCCGGATACGCATAAAGCACCCGGATCCACTTGAACTCCTTGATCTTCGCAAGCTCCCGGAGAAGGGCTGCCAGCTTATATTCGCCATAAAGATCCTGCCCGTACCGGGTGGTGTCCTGAGCGACTACGATCAGTTCCCTGACCCCTTCGTCCGCAAGCTCCTTCGCTTCCGCCAGCACGCTCTCCATGGGTCGGCTGCGGAACCGTCCCCGGATGGAGGGGATCGCACAGTAGGAGCAGCAGTTGTCACACCCTTCTGCAATCTTCAGATAAGCGAAAAAGGGCAAGCTCCCTAAGATCCGGCTGCCTTCCAGCGGCAGGTCGCACTTCTCCCCGAACCGGTAGACCTTCTTATCGTGAAGGGTCTCCCGGATGATGTCGGCGATCTCCCCGTTGGAGCCGATGCCCACAACGGCGTCTACCTCCGGCATCTCCCCGGTGATCTCCATGCGGTACCGCTCCGCAAGACATCCGGTGACGATGATCTTCTTGATCCGCCCCTCTTTTTTTAAGGTGATGTACTCCAGAATGTTGTCGATGGCTTCCTGCTTGGCGCTTTCGATGAAGCCGCAGGTGTTGATGATGACCACATCCGCAAGGGCAGGATCGTGACTCAAAGTGAAGCCTTCCTCCTTGCTGAGACGGCTCATCAGAATCTCCGCGTCCACCTGATTTTTGGGGCATCCCAGAGATACCATTCCGATTTTTACTGGCATATCGTCGTAATTCCTTTCCAAATTAGAGATCCTCCGGCTCGTCGGTATCCGCCTCGAGCCGTGCAGCCGCAGCGTCTACCGCAGCCTCCGCTTCATAATAGCCGTGCCCTAACCGCATCAGCCCACGGATGGCTTTGTCCCGGCCTTTCCCGTCGGGATCGTCTTCCAGATACCGGCCGTATTTTTTCAAAGCCAGCTCTTCCAGAAGATCCTCATCCGGCTCCACCTCGGCCACCGCTTCCGCAGCGAGCCGCCCGTCGATGCCCTTCCGGCGCATCTCGAATTCCGCCCGCCGGGCGCCGTATTTTTTCGTCAGCAGGAAGTGCCGGGCCAGCTTCTTTGCATACGCCCCATCATCGATGAGCCCTAATTCGCAGAGCTTGTCGGCGACCTCCTCGGCAATTCCCCGATCCACATTCCGGGAGAGCTTTTCGACGATCTCCCCTCTGGAATGATCCCGGTAGTCTAACAGGTACAGCGCCCGCTCCCGGGCTCTCCTGAAGTCGGCGGCACGGAGGATCTCCTCCATCCGCTCTTCCGTCAGCTCGACCCCCACCTTCAGATGCTGATTCACGATGATCTCGGCGTCCAAGATCGCCCAGTATTCATCGTCTACCTCGATCTGCCAGCGGGTGCCGTTCTTTTTGGTAATAGACGTGATCTTCATTCGTCAAAGTCTTCCAGATCCGCTTCCACGTCCAGATCGATGTCCGTCAAAGAATCATCGGGAGCTGCCGGATCGTCCTCCGCCTCCGCCGAAGCTGCCGGAGCTGCCTTCCGTTCCGGAGGCGTGATGGTCTCGTCTCCCAGCTTGATGGTGACGCCCTTCCGAAGCTCCAGCCCGCCGGACTTCGACCCCTTCACGGGAGCCATGACAAAATTATCGATGTTGTCCCGGATGATCTGTTCGATCTCCTTGCAGATCTCGGGATGTCCTTTTAAGAACTCCTTGGCTTTTTCCTTGCCCTGTCCGATCCGGTCGCCCTTATAGCTGTACCACGAGCCGGACTTTTCAATGATCCCTAAAACCGATCCGATGTCGATGATCTCGCCCTCATAGGACGTTCCCTCGCCGTACATCAGATCGAAGACCGCCTCCTTGAAGGGCGGCGCCACCTTATTCTTGACCACCTTGCACTTGGTCACGTTGCCGATGACCTCATTGCCGTCCTTGATGGCTTCCCCCTTCCGCACGTCGATGCGGATGGTGGCGAAGTATTTTAACGCCCGGCCGCCGGTGGTGGTCTCCGGATTGCCGAAGGAAACGCCGATCTTTTCCCGGATCTGGTTGATGAAAATGGCAACGCAGTTGCTCCGCCCCACAATGGCGGTCAGCTTCCGCATGGCCTGAGACATGAGCCTTGCCAGCTGTCCCACATGGGCGTCGCCCATTTCGCCCTCAATCTCCCCCTTGGTGACCATGGCCGCCACCGAGTCGAAGACCACGATGTCCAGTGCCCCGGAGCGCACCAGCGCCTCGGCGATCTCCAGCGCCTGCTCGCCGGTGTCCGGCTGGGAGACCAGAAGATTATCAATGTCCACCCCCAGCGCCCGGGCATAAGCGGGATCCAGCGCATGCTCCACGTCGATGAAAGCAGCCTCGCCGCCTCGCTTCTGGGCCTGTGCCACCATCTGCAGGGCTACGGTGGTCTTACCGGAAGATTCCGGCCCGTAAATCTCGATGATCCGCCCCTTTGGCACGCCGCCGACTCCCAAGGCCAGATCCAGCGCCAGCGATCCCGTCGGGATCACGTCCACGTCCAGATGGGTGTTCTGCCCCAGCTTCATAATGGAGCCTGCGCCGTAAGCCTTTTCGATCTGTTCGATGGCCGTCTGAAGGGCCTTTTTCTTCTCCTCCGGGGAATCAATGGGCACCACCGGCGCCACTGCTTTTGCCTTCGCCATACTCTATACCTCCGTTATCCTTCCAAGGGTCTTTTTGCCGATACTACCCTTATTATACCATGAAGATCCCGCTTTTGGCAAATGGAATCGAAGCCCGCATCCCGAAAAATCCCTGCGACTTCTTCACCTTGTGCATCGCCCACTTCAAAGGCCATGACGCTGCCTTTTTTCAGCCGGGAAGCCCACTTTTCCGATAACTCCCGGTAGAAAAAAAGTCCGTCATCCTCTCCGTATAACGCCATTGCCGGTTCATAAGCCACTTCCGGCTGCAGCGCCGCCATTTCCGCCCCAGTCAGATAGGGCGGATTCGACACGATCAGGTCAAATTCCCCGGCAACCGCATTCAGATCC
>USLH01000082.1 GCA_900555435.1 uncultured Oscillospiraceae bacterium
CGAGACCTTAAACTTCTTAAAGACCCACAACCTGAGCCTGTAACAGCCGCTTCTTAAAAAGGAGGACTTCCATGCGTTCCGTCAAACTCCGGTTTTTAAGCTTCTTGTCCGCCGCCCTGCTCACCCTTTCCCTGTCCGCCTGTGCTGCTTCCCCCTCGGGGAGCAGCGCCCCTTCCGAGCCTTCCTCCTCCGGATCTGTTTCCTCTGAAGCTTCCTCCGAGGTTTCTTCCGAGCCCTCTTCGGAAGCCGAATCGTCTGAGCCGGAAAGCTCCGCCGTGGACACGGAAAAGCTCTACTACTTTTACGACGAAGCCTGCGCCTCCTGCGACCCTGCCGGCGAGTTTTACGATCTTGCCCTGGATTGTCTGCAGGGCGTGACCCTTCCGGAAGACTACAACATCTTCTGCTACAACACCTTTACCGACCGCTCCGGCTTCTTTGAATCCGTCTGCGATGCATTCGGTGTTCCTGAAGAGGACCGCACCACGCCCCTTTTCCTCTCGGCAGAAGGCTATGCTTCCGGCGAGACCGCCATCACCCAGCAGCTGCGGCACCTGATCTGCACCCACTACGGGCTCGCCGACGGCAAGACCCTCTGGTACTACTACCGCCCCACCTGTTCCGACTGCAGCCGGATTGAGGAGTTCTTTACGGACACCTTCGCCGCCAATCCGGAGTTCTCCGTGATCTGGGTGGACACCACCGACGCGGAGCCCAAGGCCGCTTTCAAAGAAAAGCTGGCCGAGTGGAACGTTCCCGACGATGAATGGCAGATCCCCTTCTTGGTCGATGAAAACGGTCTCTACCTCTCCGGCGACAAGCAGATTGAAGCGGAGCTGGAATCCTTCTTAGCGGAACGAGCCTCCTGATTGAAAATCCCAAACCAAGCTCCGCCGCAGAAACCTTCTCTGCGGCGGAGCTCTTCTTTTCAATTCAAAAACCCCTCCCGAACCACGGATCCGGTTCGGGAGGGGTTTGTTTTTTAAGCAGTCTTACACAGAAAACGTCCGGTCTGCCTCAATCTTTTCCACCTGGTTCTGCCCGGCGACTACACAGCTGCCGCCCGCCGCAATGGCACGATCCAGCCTGTCCGAAAAGGCTTTCAGATCCTCTGCGGAAGCCGTCAGCAGCTCCTTCCAGAACTCGCACCGCTTTTCGTAGCTGATGCCCTTCCAGTAGTAGGAATCCGCCGTCTTCCCCTTCACCCGGGGCGTCATCAGCGGGGTGGCGTCCGATACGGTTCCAATGATGAATCCGGTCAGATCCGGATCCCCCGCCGCAAACTGCCGCAGGAAATCGCCGCTGCCCGCATATTTTTCCAAAGACCCGGCGCCGTTGGGATCCCGGTAGGAGTAAAATCCGGCAAACCCGCTGTCACGGACCAAAAGCCCCGTGCCGTAAGCGCCGCCCTGCACCCGGATCACGTTCCAAAGGTAGGCAAGGCTCACGATCTTCCCGGCTAAGGCCATCTGCCCGGAGTAATCCCCCAAATCCCCGCCCCGGGAAGCAAAGGCGATATCCGCCGGGATGACGATGATTTCCTTGGAAACGCCCCAGGGCTTCAGCCCGCAGACACCGGCAGCCGTCCCCTCCGGAAGAGTGGCAAACTGCTCCGCCGGGATCTTCGCAAAATCACCGTTCCCGGTCACACTCACCGTCAGCCGCTTCCGGCAGACCAGCCGGAACAGCAGCCCCGTGAGCTTCTCTTTTACGGCGTTCCAATCCCAATTGGCTTCCGTATCCTTCAGCCACTGATAAGCCGTAAAACCGTCCACGCATTCCTGAGCTACCCGATGGGCGAAAAGCTGTGCCCCCACCCGACAGAGGGCGATCTGATGGCCGCCCATGACGATGCCCTCCAGGTTCTGGGTCTTCTCCTGCCGCAGCAGGTCGAGGACGGTGTTCTCCTGATCGAAGACCGTCTCCGTCAGGATCTCCGACACCAGCTCCGTCGCCTCCGGCAGCTTCTTCTCCAGTGCGCTGTAGAAAACGGTGAACTTGATCCCGCATCCGTCGTTTTCCTGCCCGTAAACCGTCACGTCGAAACTCAGGTCGCCGCAGATCAGCCGCACCCGGTCGGTCAGCTGCTCCACGCTCCGGTTCTTCGTCCGCACCTTCCCTAAGATCCGGCAGAGGAAATGGAGCGCCGACAGTTCTTCCTCGCTGCAATCCTCCGCATCGAAATAAAGGGTGGTATAAACGATCCCGTTGGTGGCAAGCTCGTGCTTTAAGACCGGCACGCCGGCAAATTCCGTCTTTTCAAGGGGCAGCTCCTCCGGCTTGTCATCCAGATCCGACAGCGCCAGATGAGGCAAAGTCGCCAGCTGCTCCGGCGTATCCTCGCTGTGCTGCCAGCTTTCGAGCTTCTCCTGCTCCGCTTTCAGCAGAGCCTTCTTTTCCTCCGTCCAAGCGGCGGCTTCCTTCTCAAGCCGTTCCGCTTCCAGCCGGTTCCGTTCCTCCCCGGCGGTCTTCGACGGCGTCAGCACCACCTTGCAGCAGTGGGAGTTCTCCAGCAGCACCTCCCGGATGAGCTTTTCAAAATACCCCTCCGACAGCTTCTTCCGAAGCCCTTCAAAGAGATCGCCGACCTCCAGATTGGCCTCCGGCTTCCCGCCGTAAAGCCAGCTGTCCATCATCCCAAGCCCGAAGACCAGTCCCGTCGGCGCATAGCCGTAGTCCCGCTCCCGAAGCTGGAACTCCATATTCGCCAGGATCGCTTCCAGCTGCCCGTGGTCGAGTCCTTCCTCCGCCAGTCGCCGAAGCTCTCCGAAGAGCTTCTCTTCCACCTTTCCGGCGTCCTCCGCCTTCAGGTTCTTGACCTCCAGGATGACCCACGGCTGGGATACGCCGTCATAAACGAAAAGATTCACGTCCTCCGCTAACCCCTCGGACAAAACCAGCTTGGAAAGGGGTGCATGGTTGCCGCCGCAGAGCACTTTGGAAAGTGCTTCCACCGCCGTCAGCTTCTCCCGGTCGGCAAATGTCCCGACCACTCTCCCCCAAGCCAGACGGGTCTTGCCTTCTTCCTTCTCATCGGCGCCGATCTCATAAGTGGTGCAGACCGTACCGCCGTTTATCGGTTTCTGCATAGCCGGAGGGGCGATCCGCTCTGTCTTTTCGGCGCCTGCCAGATAATCCCGATCCAACAGCTCCAGCACGGCGTTGATGTCAAGGGCGCCGTCTAAGAACACATAGGCGTTGGAGGGGGAATAGAACTTCCGGTGGGCTTCGAGGAATTTTTCGTAGCTGAGATCCGGAATCTTCGCCGGATCGCCGCCGGAAACGAAACCGTAGGCGTTATCCGGGAACAGCGCCCGCTGGAGCTGCGTCCAGGTGATCCGGTCCGCATCGGCAAACGCACCCTTCATCTCGTTGAAGACGACACCCTTATAAGAGGGCTTCCCCTCCCCGTCGAACTCGTAGTGCCACCCTTCCTGATGGAAGATCTCCGGCTTCTCGTAAATGGCGGGGCGGAACACGGCGTCCAGATACACCCGGGTCAGATTGAGAAAATCCTTGTCGTTCCGGCTGCATACCGGATAGACCGTCTTGTCCGGATAGGTCATGGCGTTCAGAAACGTGTTGAGGGAGCTTTTCAGAAGCTCCACAAACGGCTCCTTCACCGGGTATTTCTCCGACCCGCAGAGCACCGAGTGCTCTAAAATGTGGAACACGCCGGTATCGTCCCAGGGAAGGGTCTCAAAAGCGATCCCGAAGGTCTTATTCTCCTCGTCCCGCTTGAGCCAGGCCAGCTTCAGCCCGGTTTTTTCATGAGTCATCTCATAAAGCACGCCGGAGAGCTCTTTCAGCTCCACCTGCCGCTCCTGCACAAAGCCGAACCGCTCTGCTTCGATTTTCATAGCAGTACCTCCTCTTACTCGAATTCCGCACCCGTTTTAAAAATACCGTCTTCGGCTGCGTCCGTTCCTTTCATTATACCCCTAAAACCGCCGCTCTGCAACCCTGCTTTTCCAAAAAGCTCCCGATATCGGGAAGGCGCTATTCCTGCCTCCTTTCGGAACACCCGGCTGAAATGCAGCGGATCATTGTACCCTAAGGTGTCCGCTACCTCCGACACTGTCTGCCCCCCGTACCGGAGCAGCTCCTTTGCCGCCTGCATCCGGAGTCCCCGCTTGTACCGGCTGGGGGAAACCCCCATTTCCTCCGTGAAAAGGTGGAGAAACCGGGAAGGCGATAAGCTGCAAAGTCCTGCCAGTTCTTCCGTGGACGTGCTCCGGGTGAAATGGGCGTTTAAATATTCCACCGCCGGCTGGATCTTCTCCATCCCTGCGCTGACTCCCTCTGTTTCCTCCGCCGCCATTTCCGCCAGCCGGACAAGCAGCACCGCAAGCCTTGCCGCCGCTTCCTCTTTTCCGTATTTCCCCCCGGAAAGCACCGACGCCAGCACCTGCCGGAACAGCTCCGATGTTTCCGGCCGCCTGTCCGTTTCATAGACTCGCCCCGAACAAAGCCCCAGCCGGGAAAGGAACCCTTCCGCTCCCGTTCCGGCAAAATGGATCCAGTAGATCTCCGGCCCGATCCACCCGTCGTACCAGTATTCCTGAAGTTCCCCCGGCGCATACAAAAGGAACTGCCCGTTCAAAACGTCCTGCACCGTTTCTCCCACCCGATACCTTCCCTGCCCTTTTGATACATAGAGCAGCTGGTAATCCGCCATACCCTCCGGCCGGAAGGTATGGGATTCCCGCTTTTTCGGCCGGTCGATCCCCGCTGTATCCACTGCTAAGAATCGATTGCTCTTTCCCCGCTCCTCCTCGCTGTTCAGCAGAGATGTCCATACCATTGAATCTCCCAAAAACAGCTGCTGAACCGTGGCAATTGTGTTCATATCCGGACATTTCCCCTTTTTTCAGAACAAAAATCCTTTTTGGATCCCGTTTTGTTCTGCTTTTTCTCCTCCTCATTTTAGCAGAAAACAGCTATTTTGTCCATATAACTGACCAGTTTACCAATGGTTTACCTGTTTTTTCCCTCTATAATAGAATAAGTAAGAATGAGGTGATCTATTTGTTAAAATTCAAACCGTCCGTTTTCGCCATCGGCGACAGCTACCGGATTTATGTTGTTGCAAGTGTCCCCGCCGTCTTTTCCGTTATTGTCGGTGACCGCACCTATTATGACGCCTCCAACGGCGTCCTCCGCTCCTCCTCTAAGATCCACTGCGTCACCGTCCCTGCCAAAGAGTTAGATGCCGCCGGAGAATACAGTGTCCTTCTGGAGGAAGTTCTCTCCCGACGCATTGCCTTTTCCACCATCGGCCGCCGGGAGCTTTTCCGTTTTTCCTTCTCCCCCCTGCCCACCGGCCGCCCCGTCCGCATCTATCACATGGCCGACACCCATAACGGCGTGGAGCTTCCCGTAAAAGCCGCCGCCGTTTACGGCAGCTATGACCTCCTGATCCTGAACGGCGACATCCCCAACCACTGCGATGAAGAGTCGAACATCGAAAACATCTATTGCCTGACCGGTCAGCTGACTGAGGGCCGGATCCCCATCCTTTTCTCCCGGGGCAACCATGATATGCGGGGCAAATTTGCCGAGCATTACTGCGACGTCACCCCCACCTGCCACGGAAAGACCTACTACACCACCCGTTTGGGGAATCTCTGGTTCTTAGTCTTAGACTGCGGCGAGGACAAAGTGGACGGCCACCCGGAATACGGCGGAGTCAACTGCTGCTTCTCCTTCCGCCGGGAGGAAACGGAGTTTTTAAAAGCCGTCGCCTCCCATCCCGAAACGGAGTACGCCGCTCCCGGCGTCACCCACCGCTTCGTGATCTGCCACATCCCCTTCACCTTTGTTTCCGAAAATCCCGAATGGGCCATCGAACGGGAGCTTTACACCGGCTGGGCGAACCTTTTAAAAGAAACCGTCCGCCCCGACTTAATGCTCTGCGGCCACCTGCACCGCTCCGGCATCAGCCCCGTCGGCGGCTATCTTGACCATCTGGGCCAGCCCTGTACCGTCATCGTCGGCGCCGACGTGGATAAGGATCACTGGCGGGGTGCGGGCATCCTCGTGGAGGACGACCGCTATACCGTGGAATTCACCGACAGCAACGGCGCAAAAAGCGCCCCCACTGTCCTGAAAAAGGAAGGTTAAAATGACAAAACGCATCCGTATCCTCCGCATCAGCGGCGTTTGCATTTTGGTATATTGGATCAACTACATCACCCGCAATATGCTGAGCGTCACCACCCCGGAAATGCTCAAAGAACCCTTTTTCACCAAGGAGTACACCGGTCTTCTCTCCTCTGTCTGCTTTCTCTTCTACGCCGTAGGACAGCTGTTCAACGGCATCATCGGTGATCGGGTCCGTCCCCGCTATATGGTGGGTGCCGGTCTTCTGATCAGCAGCGGCTGCACGGTTCTGATCCCTCTTTTTGAAAACCGGATCCTCCATCTGGTCTGCTTTTCCGTCATCGGCTACAGCCTTTCCATGCTCCGGGGACCCATGGTGAAGGTAATCTCGGAAAACTCGGAGAACCGGGTGGCACAGCTCACCTGCACGTTTTTCAGCATGGCGGGCTTCGTCGGTTCCCTTCTTGCCAGTCTCCTTTCCATGTTCTTCAACTGGCGGAACGTTTTCTTTGCCTCTGCCGCTCTCTCCTGCACCGCAGCTGTGGTTTTTTTCTTAAACTTTCTCCCTCTGGAAAGATCCGGCGTCATCACCTTTACCCCTAAAACCACCACCGGCTTCAAGTGCTTTGCGGAGATCTTCCGCCTGAAGGGCTTCTTCTTTTATATGCTCATCAGCGCCATCACCGAGGTGGCCTTCTCTTCCATCACCTTCTGGATCCCCACCTATGCCACCGAACGGCTGGGACTTTCTCAGGCCGGTGCTTCCATGATCTACACCCTGATCTCCGTCACCGGCATCTGTGCCCCTTTCCTGAGCCTCTTCCTCTATGAAAAGGCGGTCAAAAACGACGTCTTCCTTGCAGGCGGGATGTTTACCCTTTCGGCTTTCTTTTTCTTCCTGACTTTTTTGTTCCCTACCCCGACCCTGAACATCCTTTTCCTGATCCTTGCCCGCCTTTTCGCCGCCTGCGCCAGCTCCATCGTCTGGACGGTTTACATCCCCGGCCTTGCCGGAAGCGGGAATGTCTCCGGGGCCAACGGGGTCATCGACGCTGCCGGCTACCTCTTCGCTTCCGTCTTCAACGCCATCTTTGCCGGAGCCGTCGGCATCGTCGGCTGGAACGGCCTGATCCTTATCTGGTGCGGCGTCATGCTGATCGGCGCCCTCGCCGCCCTAATCCGCTTTTTACAGCTCCGCAAATCCTCCCGCTGACCCTCAGAAAGCTCCCCCGTCCGAAGGAGCCTTTCTTTTTGTCAAAAATTTTTCTTTCTGCTTCCCATTTCCATAAAACGTGCTGCAATAAAACAAAATCAAGGGTTGCTTTTCTTTCACATAAATATAAAACGTTTCATCTTATCCTGCAGGAGGCGCCTCATGAATTTCAAAACAGCCCGCAAACAGGCTGTCCCCTTGTGGCGCAGATAACCTTAGAGGAGCAGATGTCCCGGCTCCTTTACAGTCCCCCGCCATCCCCCCGTTTAAACATCTGCGAATTTCACTGGTGGAACGAAGTCTCCCACGACGTGGCCCGTACCGGAACCGCCACCGTCTTCCCCCACACCATCGCCATGGCCGCCTTCGATCCGGAGCTTTTGGAGCAGGCGGCAGACGCCATTTTCACCGAAGGCCGCACCAGGCATTTTGCCGCCCATTCCGGCCGGAGCGGCTCCGTGCCGAAAAGCGAGAGAACCGGGAGGTCTGGCGTGCCCCGGAGGACGCCCATCTGGCAAAAAAGTGAAGACCATCGGCGTTTCCAACTTCCTCCCCGACAACCTGCAGAACCTCCTTGCCGACTGCCGTGTAAAAAACCAGCTCCTCCACATCACCAGCACCGACCTGCCGCTTCTGGATTTCTGCCGGAGCCACGGGATCTTGGTGGGAACCTACTCCCCATTGCCCACAGCGAAGCCCTCAAGGACCCCGCCATTCAGAAAATGGCGGAAAAATACGGCGCCCCCCGCTCAGCTCTGCATCCGCTGCGCTTTGGAGCTGGGCGCGGTTGCCCTCCCCAAAACCGCAAATCCCGCCCACATGGCGGACAACGCCAAGGTGGACTTTTCCATTTCCTCTGAAGGCACGGAGGCCCTGAAAGCCATGAAGCACATCGATACCTACGGCGATTTCGACGTCTTCCCGGTCTTCAGCGGCAATCCTCTTTCCTGACTCTTTTCCCTTGACATCTCCCTTCCGTGTGATACAATGGTAGGGAGATTTTTATTTAAGGAAACGTGATACCATGCCATCTGTCAGCCAAAAAACCAAAGGCATCTGCTACATTCTCGTTGCCGCCTTCGGCTTTTCCCTTATGTCCACCTTCGTCAAGCTGGCCGGCGACCTTCCTGCCATCCAGAAGGCGTTTTTCCGGAATTTCATCGCCCTGCTCTTCATTCTTATTTTCATGCTCAAGGAGCACATCTCCTTCAAACCCGAAAAAGGCAACCTCCCCGCCCTCTTCGGCCGCTGCTTCTGCGGCACCGTGGGGCTGCTCTGCAACTTTTATGCCATCGGAAAATTAAACCTTTCCGATGCCAATATGTTAAATAAGCTGTCCCCCTTCTTCGCCATTCTCTTCTCCGTGATCCTTTTAAAAGAAAAACCCACCCTCGTTCAGGTCATCGGCGTCCTTATGGCCTTTGCGGGCAGCCTCTGCATCATCAAGCCGGGCTTTGAGAACCCTGCCCTGATCCCTGCCATTGCCGGAGCCATCGGCGGCATGGGCGCCGGAGCTGCCTACACCTTTGTCCGGAAGCTGGGCGGAAGGCACGAAAACAGCAAGCGCATCGTTTTCTATTTCTCTGCTTTCTCCTGTCTGGTCTGCCTGCCCTTCCTCCTCTTCTCCTACGCCCCCATGACTGGGAAGCAGTTTCTCTTCCTGGTCCTCGCCGGCGCCTTTGCCTGCGTAGGACAGCTGGGTATCACCCAAGCCTACCTCTGCGCCCCTGCAAAGGAAATTTCCGTCTACGATTACACCCAGGTCATCTTTGCCGCCGTTTTGGGCTACTTTATCTTTGGAGACATTCCCGATTGGCTCAGCATTCTGGGATATTTCCTCATCTGCGGCGCAGGCGTTGCCATGTTTTTCTATAATAACCGCAAGTCTGCCCGCAGCTGATAAACCCGCTCAAAAAGCGGCTGCAAATGGTTTTTAAAAGCCATCCGCAGCCGCTTTTTCTTTTCACTGTTTCACTCACTCTGTGATCCGGGTGACCGTTCCCTCTTTCCGGGGCTTTGCCGCCGGTGCTTCTCCTGCCGGGAAGCCCAGCGCCACCGACCCCACCGGCCGGTATCCCGCAGGAACGCCCCACTCCGCCGCAGCGGCTTCCTCTTTAAAGAGGTCGTTGACGCAGTGGATCCAGCAGCTGCCAAGCCCCAGAGCCTTGGCAGCCAGCAGCAGATTCCCGATGGCAAGGCTCCCGTCGCAGACCGGAGCAATGGCGTCCTTTTTCCCGAACACAAGGATCATCGCCGGCGCCCCGTAATAGGGATCCCGCCCCAGCTTCTCTATGCAGTAGGTACGGTACCGTTCCGCACCCTTTCCGCTGATCACTACAAAGTGCCACGACTGCTGGTTCATGGCGCTGGGCGCCATCAGCCCCGCCTTTACTACCGCTTCCAGCTTTTCCTCCGGCACCGGATCCGTCCGATAGCTCCGGATGCTTCTTCTTCCCTCAATGGCACAAATGACCTCGTTCATACAAAAACCTCCTTATTCTTCAGCCGGAACCGGTTCAGATCCCGTTTCTTTTTTCTCACGCTTTTCGTCCAACTTCTTCTTGAGCTTTACATAGCTGCAAACCGTTATCACCAGCCGGATGACCGGCCGTACCGCTCCATATACTGCCGCAACCGACGAAAGGATCCGCAGCCATTTTTTCAGTTTCTCCGCCTTTTCCTTCCGCTCGGCCATCGCCCGCCCCATCGCCGTACATGGGACTTTTTTCTCCTTCTTTTCCGCCGTTTTCCGAATGGATTTTGCCATATTTCCCCCTTCTTTCCCCTTTATTGTACCACATAAAATCCCCCTCCTGTCAAGAGCGTGAAAATCGAAAAAACGCCGTCACTGGTTTACTTTTCCCCGAAAATCAGGTACAATAGAATTATCTGATAAAAAAGGAGGGGCTTTTATGTCATCGCCCCTTGCCGACCGGCTCCGGCCTCAAACGTTAGACGAAGTGGTGGGACAGCAGCACCTGCTCGCCCCCGGAAAGAGCCTCCGCTGCATCATCGAAAGCGGCAATATCCCCAACATGATCTTCTACGGCCCGTCCGGCGTCGGAAAAACCACCGTCGCCCGGATCATCGC
>USLH01000083.1 GCA_900555435.1 uncultured Oscillospiraceae bacterium
GAAAATCTGATTCTTCCGACTTTCCGCAAGCTGAAATTTGTGGACTGCAACAAGCTGTTCTGGCAGAAGCTGATGTACAAGGCATTTCTACGGGCAAAAGCGGGCTGTGACAAGTGGCACGATTACGAGATGACGAGATGTCCCTATCACGACGAATGTGTACGCTACGGCTGCCCGGAACTGTGCTGCTGCTTTTGCGGCAACGACCGCTGCGCTTTATGGGGCAGACGGGGAAACCGGATGCAGCCTTAACAACAACATAACGCCGGCGAGGGGAATGTCAAGGGCGGCGAAGCCGTTTATATATCCTTGACATTCATCCGCAGCAGGTGTTAATCCGGCATACGTTCGGCGAAGGAAATGGACAGCCGGGCATGGATCCGGCTCCAGTCCTGTCGGCGGCCGGTCCGCTTTTCCGTAATATCCATCATCGCCGGATACAGCATTTTGAGCAGACGGTCATCCGTCGGGAAAACGCTCTTTGACTTTGTGACCTTCCGCAGCTGTCGATTAAAGCCCTCGGCCGTATTCGTGGTACAGATCAGACGGCGGACTTCCTGAGAATATTGGAAGCAAGTACTGGGATGGTCTCTTCTTTTGCAAAATTTTGATTTTTCAAGGATTCTCTCATGCAATTTAACGAAAGCGGATCCGATGATCTTTTCACAAGGAACGTCACAGAGTTGATTTCTATACTTATACCATTTAACAAAGAGCCTTAGCGGTGTGCAATCATTTAACGATGGCAACTACTGCAAATAACCTCTATTTCTGACAAAAGTCTTTCGGTTTTTTATTGCGGTCACTTTATTTTTAAAGAGCAGTGTGGTATAATTAAAAAAATAATTAACGAATAACGGTACAATGAGCGATGCGTTTGTTCTACCAAAGATAAAGCAGGGATTGTATGAAACGAAATGGATTTACATTGATGGAAACGCTGATTGTCATTGCAATCATTTCCGTATTGATTGCAATTGCAATCCCGATATTTATACAACAGCTTGAAAAAGTCAGGGAAGCAGCAGACCTTGCAAATGTGCGCTCCGCTTATGCGCAGGTATCTGCCGAGGCGCTGCTTGAAAGTCCGGATGCCACCGTGACTGTCAACCTGAAGCAGAAGCAGGCTGACTGGCAATCGCTGGATCCTGTGAATATCGGTGGTATCGTCCATTATAAAAACCAAGGAGACACAGATAATTGGAAAGGCGTTGCTGTACCAAACGGAATCTGCGTCGTGTCGTACGATGAGAACTGCGGAATCATTCTTACTTGGAGCGGAAAAGCCGACCCATCTACACCTGAATATCCGTTTAACACAAACGTAACAGATTTCTTCTCACTTCTATATGATACGGATTTTTGGAAAAACGGCGATATGAAGAACAAGTCAAACTTTGAGTTTGACTCCAGATGTTCAAATTCCATCTATGTTCCTTCTATTACCGCAGCGATTGAAAAGCTGGATAACAGTCTTCTGCAGCAGCCGGACTGTACCTGGGCATATCTTGGCAACGGACAGGATGGGCAGCAGGCTAACCGATACCTTTTCTGGACGTCTCTAAACACAGACAAGGTCGGAACCGGAAAGAAAATTCCTGTAATCATCCAAACCGGTGATGGAAAATATTATGTTTCCGAAACCACGACCGGACAAAGAAAGGACAAAACCTATGTCACCATCTCGAAATCGCTTACGCCGAGCCAGTATAAGCAAACCCTGAAAAACGGAGAACAGTTTTCCTCCTTGGAAGCGGCCTACGACGCCTATCTTAACGCCTTGAGTGATTCCAAGTATGATTCGGTTCGTAAGCCTTAAGGCACTTTGTTCCACAATAACCTCTGATTCCGGAAAAGCCGAGACCAAAAGCAAAAATCCGGATTTGATTATAAGTCAGTTCGCAGTGCGCATTTTTTTATTTTGGCTATACGATTTCATTAACGAAATCTCTGTGCCTGGTGCAAATTGCATCGTTTGAGTCTTTGCTTTCAAAATCGGTAAGCGTTTCAGAATGCTTGCCGATTTTATTTTTTCCGCTTTCGATAGGTGTCTGCATCTCCAGCCGAAAAAGAAAAGCAGCGGGTCTTAAAAGGTCCGCTGCTTTTAACTTGGAAACAGAAACATTCAGGGCATTTGGAGAAGGGAGCGGATCTCAGCGAGATCCTTTGCAAAATGGATCCCGGACAGCCGGCTTTGGTCGGAAAGTCCCGTTTCCACCATGTGCCGGAGCAGGACCTTCAAACCGCTGTAATAGCCGTTTAAGTCATAAAGAATGCAGGACGCCTTCAGCTGCCCCATGGCGACCCTGGACATGACCTCGGAGATCTCTTCCAGCGTCCCGGTCCCGCCGGGGAACGCCAGAAAGGCGTCGCCCAGCTCGATCATTTTTGCCTTCCGCTCCGCCATGTCCCGGGTGACGATCAGCCGGGTCAGCCCTTCGCACTGGGCTTTCGCATCGATGAAAAACTGCGGCTCTACGCCGATGGCCGTCCCGCCGGCTTCCAAAACGCTTCGGGCCAGCTCGCCCATCAGCCCGCTTTTGGAGCCGCCGTAGACCAGCCCGTTCCCACTTTCCCCGATCCAATGCCCCAATTCCCGCACGGCTTCCCGGAAAGCCGGATCGTTTCCTTCGTTTGCCCCAAGATAAACGGTGAGTTTCATGATCTCCGCCCTTCCTTTCTGCATAAAAAGGCAGCCGGCCGATGAGCCGGACTGCCGATGCTGTGCTTATTTTATCAGAGTTTTTCGGAGCTGTCAATCGGTGGGGGTGCTTTGCTTCTTTTTGAGGAGCTTCTTTTGCAGGAAGCGCCGCAGGGCACTCCGAACTCCGACGCAGAAGGAGAACGTAAAAACAACGGTAAGCAGGGTGTACCAGAATTCTTTCTGGAGCAAAAGTCCGGGCATAGTGTACCTCCCTTTCAAAAAGCCGCTGAAATGGGGGAATTTTTAGGTTAGCATATGCTAATTACAATTACAGCATACCGCATGATCTGCTTTTTGTCAAGGGAAAAGGACAAATGTCCTTATTTTGATCGTTGTTATTGGTCGAATACATCGGCGTTTTGGCGAAAGGAATAGTAAAGTCTCTATATAACCCCTGAAAGGCAGATCCTGCCGTTATTTTCTGATCCGTTTTTATGGGAGACGATGAGGAGCTTTGGCAAATTAGGCTGCAACAGCATAAATCCAAGAACGAGGGACAGATCCGGTCATTCCGGCGTGATAAAATCAGCGGCCACATAGCCGATGACGGTTCCGTACCGGACGACGTACCAGTCTTCCCAATGCCCCAAAAGGGTCAGGGGAGCCCCTTTCGGGGCAAAGGCGAGGACGGTTCCCTCCGGCTTTTCCCGGATCCGGAGAGGGCCGGTGCGGGTCGTGACGATGCCGGTTCGGATGGGGATCGGCTCCGCAAAGGGAAGGCCAAAGTATTCCGTCAGGGAAAAGGCCACGTTCCGGGCGATACGGGAGATGTTTTCCGTGATCCAGTCGGCGTCCTCCCGGTTATCGTGGTAGGCGAATTCAATGAGCACCGCCGGGGGACGGGTTTTTGTTACTTCTCCCAGCGTGGTGGTGGGAAGGGCACGAACCCGATCGGGAAGAGGATAGATCCGCCGGAGGTTGGCGGCGATGATCCGGGCGGCCCGGCGGCCGCTTTGGCTTTTTGGGGAATAGTAGACGTCGGTTCCCCGGTAGGTGCCGTACTGCCCTTCCGGGGCGGCGTTGGAATGGAGCGCCAGATAGAAGTCATAAGAGCCGAGGTGTGACTGGGCGATGGAGGAAGCGGCGGTCATATCCGGGGTGTTCCGGGTAAAGCGGATGCCGTTGGCGGTGAGATAGGGCTCCATTTCGTCGGCGATGCGGTTCATGTAGGATTCCTCCGTACCGCCGGTGACATAGAAATTTCCTTCCTGGGTAGAGGGGCTCAGATAGATGCGGGGCATAAGATCCCGTCCTTTCTTATGGGATAGAATCGGGGAAGGTAAGGATGCGGAACGGAAAGACAGGTGTTTTCATTCGGTGGAAACAGGGACTTTTCCAGCGTATGCGGTGGGGATTTTTTGGGTGCGGGAGAGAATAAAAAGGGAGAAAAAGGGATGGTTCAGGGGATAAGGAAGGAGATTCTGCAGGGAGCCGGCTGCCGTGCGGTTGCGGCGGCGGAAAAATTGTGGTAAAATGGGACGAAGAAAAAGGGGTGGCGAGATGGATGCAAAACAGATCCTTCGGGAGGTTTTCGGATATGAAGCCTTTCGGGGCGGACAGGAACCGCTGATCCGGTCGATCTTGAGCGGGCGGGACACCCTGGGGATCATGCCTACGGGAGCAGGGAAGTCTCTCTGCTATCAGGTACCGGCTCTGGCGATGGAAGGGATCACAGTGGTAGTCTCGCCGCTGATCTCGCTGATGAAGGATCAGGTGGAAGCACTGATCCAGGCAGGCGTCCCGGCGGCATATCTGAACAGCTCTTTAACGCCGACGCAGTTTCAGAAAGCCATGGAGCGGACAAGGGCAGGGGCTTATAAGATCCTTTATGCGGCGCCGGAACGGCTGGAAACGGAGAGCTTCCTGTCCTTTGCGAAGGAAGCAGAGATCTCCATGGTCTGCGTGGACGAGGCTCACTGCGTGTCGCAGTGGGGGCAGGACTTCCGTCCCAGCTACCGGCGGATCCCGGAGCTGATCCGGGCATTGTCCAAACGGCCGGTGGTCAGCGCCTTTACGGCTACGGCCACGGCCCAGGTCCGGGACGACATTGTAAGGCTTCTGGAGCTTTCCGACCCCTTTGTCCTGACTACCGGGTTCGACCGGCCGAACCTTTATTTTGAGGTACAGCAGCCAAAGGACAAGCAGGCTGCCCTTCTGAAGATCTTAAACGATCGACCCGGGCGGAGCGCCATCGTCTACTGCGCCACCCGGAAGGGCGTGGAAGAGGTAACGGAGCGGCTTTTAAAAGAAGGAATTTCCGCTGCCCGGTATCACGCAGGGCTTTCCGAAGAAGAGCGGCGGGAGAACCAGGAGGATTTCCTCTACGACCGGAAAACGGTGATGGTCGCCACCAACGCTTTCGGCATGGGGATCGACAAGTCAAATGTTTCCTTGGTCGTCCACTACAATATGCCGAAGAATCCGGAAAGCTACTATCAGGAAGCGGGTCGTGCCGGACGGGATGGTTCGGCGGCGGACTGCATCCTTTTGTACAGTGGGCAGGACGTGGTCACCGACCGGTTCCTCATCGACAAGGCCGGGGAGGACGGGGAGCTGGATCCGGAAACAGCAGCGGCAGTCCGGGCATTGGATCTGGAGCGGCTGAAGACCATGACCTTTTACTGCCACACCGCTCAGTGCCTGCGGGGGTATCTGCTGCGGTATTTCGGGGAAGAAGCGCCGGAAACTTGCGGAAACTGCAGCAACTGCTTAAAAGCCTTCGAGGTCTCCGACGTGACGGTGGAAGCCCAGAAGATCTTATCCTGTGTCTCCCGGATGCGGCAGCGGTTCGGGGTAAAGATGGTCTGCGACGTATTAAGGGGGAGCAAGTCCGAGCGGATCCGGCAGCTGGGGCTGGATCGGCTTTCCACCTACGGGCTCTTATCCAATCTGCCGGAGACGTCCCTGCGGGAGATTATCCGAGGGCTGCAGGAGCAGGAGCTTCTGCGGGACAGCGGCGGGGAATACCCGGTCTTAAAGCTGACGGAAGGGTCGCTTTCGGTGCTCAGGGGGGAGCGGAAGGTGGAGATCCGGAAAAGCCGTGCCCTTGCGGAAAAAACGGAACAGAAAAAGAAGTCAGCAGCGGTGGAGGAAAAGGCGGAGCCCGCCCTTTACGAAAAGCTCCGCAATTTGCGTGGGGAGCTTGCCCGGAAGCAGCGGGTCCCGGCCTATGTGGTGTTTACCGATGCGGCTCTTGCGGATATGTGCCGGAAGAAGCCGAAAACGCCGGAGGAGTTTTTAGAGGTCTCCGGCGTGGGGCAGAAGAAATTGGAACGGTATGGGGAGGTTTTCCTCAAAGCGATTCGGGAAGAATCAGGCGATTAAAAGGAAAAAAGACCCGTTCGCGCCTTAAAAGGTGCGTGCGGGTCTTTCGTTCGGTCATGCCTGCTGCAGCTCCCGCTTTTTCCAGCGGAAGAAGCCGTAGAGGTCGTTTACAAAAAAGATGGCAAAGTTCACTACCACCGGGAGGTAGGCCGGGTCTTTCATCGAAGCCATAACCCAGAGGATGATAAGCACCAGATCATTGGCGGCATAGCCGGCAGCGTAGTAGGAGGAGCGCAGCATGGTCAGGGCGGCGGCTAAAAAGCTGGTGGCCACGGAGATGGTGCTGAACAGCAGGTTCGGGGTATCAAGAAGCCATAAGATCCAGCTGAACAGGGCGGTGGCGGCGATGCAGCTTATAGTGAGCAAAAGGACGTGGCGGCAGGTGAGGGAGCGGATCTTTACGGTCTTGTCTCCGCTTTCCGATGGGTTTTTGAACCATGTGACCGCCGACCAGACCGACATGGGAAGACTCATCCCCAGATAGGTGAGCATTTCGCCCCAGTAGCGGAAGCGGAAGGAAAGGATCCCGTAAAGGATGCTGAACACGACCATGAGGATCTGTGCCCAGACGCTCCCCTTGGCGGCGAGAACCAAGGATGTGACGCCGATGAGGGCGGCGGCCAGCGTAATAAGATCCGGGTCGGGGGAGGTCAGGTTGGAGATGAGTACAAGAGCCAAAGAGGCAATCCAGAGGATCCACTCGTTCCGGGTAAAGGTTCTGATGGGATTTTGCATGGGAAGTCTCCTTTTGAAGTGAATTTTTTATTGATCCAAAAGGAGGGAATGCGGGTCTAAAAGCAGGTTGTGCTGCGGTTTTCGGGTCATTTTTTTGCGGCCTCCAGCTTTTTCATGGCTTTCCGGAACTGGAAGAAGAAAATGGCGGCGGTGGAAGAGACGGCAATGGCATCGGCGATGTGCTCCGCCAGATAGACGCCCATGGTCTTGTCCGGCATAAAGATGGGGACAAGGTAGATGAGAGGGAGCAGGAGGATGAATTTCCGAAGCACCGCCACAAAGATGGAGCAGCCTGCATAGCCGATGGAGACGAATGCCATCTGGCAGGCGGTCTGCACCCCGAAAATAAAGAGGGCGGCGCAGTAGACCCGGAGGGCTTTAGCGGTGAAGGCGATGAGGGCAGCGTCCGAGCTGAACATCCGGGCAAAAACGCCAGGGAACAGCTGAATAAACGCCCAGAGCAGGATGGTGTAGGAAAGGGAGACCGTCAGGAGGAGACGGAAAGTCTTTTTGACCCGGGCGACGTTTCCGGCGCCGTAGTTGTAGCTTAAGATGGGCTGGGCTCCCAGAGAGACGCCCTGCATGGGGAGAAGGGCGAACTGCATGACGCTATAAAGGATGGTCATGGCGCCCACGGCGATGTCCCCGCCGTATTTCAAAAGGGAGGAGTTGAAGCAGACGGTGATGATGCTCTCGCTGGCCTGCATGATGAAGGTGGCAAGCCCCAGAGCAATGCAGGGGAGGAGCAGCTTCGGGGAGGGGGAGAGACAGCCTTTTCTCAGCTTCAGAATGGTCTTTTTGCCCATGAGGAAGCAGATCACCCAGACGCAGGAGATGCCCTGAGAGAGGATGGTGGCGAGGGCGGCTCCCTTGACGCCCATGTTGAAGGCAAAGATGAAGAGAGGGTCAAGGACAATGTTGACGACGGCGCCGATGAGGACGGTGACCATGCTGAAGGTAGCAAAGCCCTGAGCGGTAATGAAGGCGTTGAGTCCTAAGGTCAGCTGGACGAAGACGGTGCCGATGGCGTAGATGTTCATATAGCTGGCGGCGAAATCGATGGTGTTTTCGCTGGCGCCGAAAAGTAAGAGAAGGTCCCGCCCCCAGATGAGAAGGACGGCAGTGAGGACGGCGGAGATAAGGATCTGCATGGTGAAGCAGCCGCCTAAGATCCGCTGGGCGGTCTCGTGGTCGCCTTTTCCCATGGCGATGGAGGCTCTGGGAGCTCCACCGGAGCTGACAAAGGCGGCGAAGGCGGAAACGATGAGGATCAGGGGCATACAGACGCCTAAGCCCGTCAGGGCCAAGCTGCCGGTTTCCGGGATATGGCCGATGTAGATGCGGTCCACAATGTTATAGAGCATATTGACGATCTGGGCGATGACGGAGGGAATGGCCAGCTTTAAGAGCAGCTTTCCCACAGGCTGGGTGCCGAGGAAGGTTTTATCGGGGTTCATGGCGGTTCTCCTTGAAGTCTTTCAACAAAAATTTTCCGGCACCGGCCGGGGATATACAACTTTTCATTTTAGCAGATTTCCGGACGTTTGGCAAGGCGGAAGGAGGAGAAATCCGGTTTTTGGAGGAAAAGGGGGGCGAAAAACTGTGGGATCCAAAGAAGAATTCCGTATCAGTCGGAGCGGTTATTTGATCTTTACCCGCTTTGCCTTATACATCCGGCAGCTGTGAGGCTCTATGGCAGGCAGGAAGTAATCCCGCTTAACGCCCGGATTCTCCCCGGTGAACACGTCGGTCAGCTCCAAGCCGCAGCCGCTCTCATAAGGAATCCCGAGATCCGCAAAAGAAGCGCTGCAACGGTACTCGTGACCGGCTTCGCTCAAATTGAAGTAAGCCAATACAAATTCATTGTTGGACAGATGCCGGATGAAGAAATACGGATCCTCACCGGATTTTCCGGCCAGATAAGGCGGACGGCACTCCTCGTCCTGATCGATGGCGATCAGCGCTTTGCTGGTCTCGTTGACCGTGCGAAGGTCGCAGCCCATCATCAGTGGCACGCCAAAGAGGCACCACAAAGCAAAGTGCGTCCGGTATTCCATAAAACCGGCATTTTCTTTTCTTCTTTGCTTTTTTTCTGCAACATTTTGAAAAACGCAGGCCATGCCTGTGCGGTCCTTCCTTTCGGCTGCTCTGGGGGGAAGGGAGACTTTACGGAAAATTTCTTGAAATCGGGGAGAAAAAATGCTACAATATATTTTTAGGTCATATCCTGCAATTTTCTGACAGACGGAGGCCGGCAGTATGTTATTTACCAAGTGGATCCTTCCGGAAGGAAATCCGAAAAACAGCGCCCTGATCCGGCGGGAGTACGGAGTCCCGGCCATGGTGGCGGATATTCTTGCGGCCAGAGGGCTTTCCGCAGCGGCAACGTCGGAGCTTTTAGAAGAGGAGATCGGGCTGGAGGATCCGTTCCTGCTGCCGGATATGCAGGAAGCGGTGAAGCGCATTGAAGAAGCGCTGGATGAAAACCAGCGGATCACGGTTTACGGGGATTACGACTGCGACGGGGTCACGTCGACGGTGATCTTATACAGCTATCTCCAGTCCATGGGGGCCGACGTTACCTGGTATATTCCGGAGCGGCTGGACGAAGGGTACGGATTGAACGCCGGGGCTCTGGAGGAGATCGCCGGATGGGGGACCAAGCTCCTCATTACGGTGGACAACGGCATTTCCGCTTTAAAAGAGGTGGAGCTGGCGGGGGAGCTGGGAATGGACGTGGTGATTACCGACCACCATCAGGTCGGCGGCGACCTGCCGGCTGCAGCGGCAGTGGTGAATCCCCATCGCCGGGATTATCGGGGCAGCTTTCCGGATCTGTGCGGCGCCGGGGTGGCGCTGAAGCTGGTGGCGGCCATGGAAGGCGGCGAATACGAGCAGGTCATGGAGTCCTTCGGGGCCTTTGCCGCCATCGGGACGGTGGGGGATGTGGTGCCCCTGACCGGGGAGAACCGGTATCTGGTGAAAAAGGGCTTGGAGCTTTTGGAGTATAACGAAAATCTGGGGCTGCAGGCGCTTTTGGAAGTGACCGGCATGAAGGGAAAACCGGTCACTTCCCAGAAGGTGGCCTTCGGGCTGGCGCCCCGGATCAATGCGGCAGGGCGGATGGGCAGCGCGAAGCTGGCCGTGCAGCTCTTTTTGAGCGAGGATCCGGAGGAGGCCGCCCAGCTGGCGGAGGAGCTGAACGGGATGAACGCCCGTCGGCAGGAGGAAGAGGAGATCATCCTCGCTAAGGTGGAGGAAGCCATTGCCGCCCATCCGGAGAAAAAGCTTGATCGGGTCATGGTCGTTGCGGCAGAGGGGCTCAACCACGGGGTGGTGGGGATCGTTTCCGCCAAGGTCCTGGGGCTTTACGGAAAGCCCAACATCATCCTTTCCGTCGACGGGGACACGGCCACCGGCTCCGCCCGGAG
>USLH01000084.1 GCA_900555435.1 uncultured Oscillospiraceae bacterium
TTTGGAGTTTTTCCGGAGTTCTCCCTGTAATTGGAGTGCTCCGGAAAAAATGGTGAGTGAAAGGCTGAAGGTTTTTCGCTGTGGGCGGAAGGCTTCGGAAAAAAGGATGCCCCCGGGGCTTTGGCTGCTCCGGGGGCGTGTAGGTTATGGGTCAGTCTTTCTTCTTTTTCCGGAGCACGAGGGCTGCGGAGGCGAAGAGGAGGGCGGGGAGGAAGATCGCCGCTGCTTTTCCGGTCTGAGGCGGGATCGGCTCCGGCTTCGCTTCATCGGGAGAGGAGGGAGCAGGAGTCGGCTCCGGGATGCCGGGTGCATCGGGATCCGAAGGAGTCGTAGGCTCCGAAGGCTTTGCTGGATCTTCCGGTTTGCCGGGAGTAACCGGGGTCACCTCCGAAGAGGAGGTGGTGGAGGCTGCCGCTTTTGCGGTGTCGCTTCGGCCCACGGGGCTTACGGCGATCAGCTCCACGGTGTAGCTCTCTCCGGCGGCCAGGCCGGTGAAGGTGCCGGAAAGGGCAGTCCCGTCCAGCGTAAGAGTCTGAACGGCGGCGCCGTCTTTGTAGAGAGTGAGGGCGTAGGCAGTGGGCAGGGGGCGGTTATCCGCAGCTGCCGGAGCCTGCCAGCTCACCGTCAGGGTGGCGCCGGTAGAAGCGACGGTCAGAGAGGGAGCCTCCGGAACGGAGAGTTGGCCTTTCAGCTGTCCCAGCATTCCTTCCGCCGTCACAGTGACGGTGCGGGAGATCAGCTCGTTTGCGGGGACGCCGGAAATGGAAGCAGTGGTCTCGCCGCTGCTCCACTTGTACCGGTAGACCGTGCGGGAAGCGTCTGCTACACGGACCGTGAGGGTGTAGGTGCCGTTGGTGTCAGGGGTCAATTCGATGAGCACCTTTCCGGTCAGCTCGCTCATGTCGGCGACGGACAGGTAAGCATCCTTCAGACTCTCATAAGCGGCTTTCAGCGCTTCGGCGGTGGGTTCTTCGATTCTCAAAAGGGCGTTGGCGGCGGCAATTTCGTTTTGCAGGCGCTGCCAGTCGGGGCTGGCGCCGTAGTCGGCTTCGGTCAGGGCTTCCGCCTTCCTGACCAGCTCGTTTAACTGCAGCAGAGCAGTGAAGACGTCGTGTTCTTCGAGGATGTCCTCCATCAGCTCCCACAGCCGGGAATCCCGGTTATAGGCGGTGACCACGGCCTTGTGGTCGATGCGGAGGTTTTCCGCCGTCATTTCGTCCAGTATCCGGTCTAAGAGGGATTCGGGCAGATTGCAGAGGAGCAGGAACTCGTTATCGTAGGTTTTGCCGGTATAGGCTTCCTCGGAGGCGGTGTAGCCTTCTGCGCCGGAAAGATAGCCCACGGTCTCGTTCAAGTCGGCGTAAGTGACGGTTTCGGCGGGAATGCCCAGCTTTGTCAGGATCGTACGCAGCCGCTCGCCCCGGGAGGTGTCTTCGCCCAGATTGTAGAGGACGGCCTTGTAGGCGGGAACCTCTTCATCGGGGCCGATGACGGGAACGGAAACGGAGAGATAATCCACCTCTTCGCCTTCCCACTCGGTGTGGGGCAGGCGGAGCTTGATGATGAGCCGGGATCCGGGGGTCAGCTCGGCGCTGCTGAAGAAGGGGAGGGTCAGGGTGCCTTTGGTCTGCTGACCGTTGCGGGAATTGACCTGCGCCACTCGCTTGACCAGGGATGTGTTCTCCCACAGCTCTTTTTCTTCCACGTCCTGATCGGTGTAGCCGGCGGGGAACTGGTAGATGGTCACGTCGCAGTAGAACTCGCTGCCGAGGGAGAGGTACTCGTCGGAGTAGTCCACGGTGACGGAGACGCTTTCGGCGTCCGCTTTTACGGCGGTCACATCGAAGGCGGCATAGGGGTTGCCCCAGTCGGGAGAAGGCTCAATGGTGACGATCTGGGAATAGGCGGTGTCGTCTCCGGCAGTCAGAACGATCTGGAGGTGAGAGCCGACCTTGATCTTTCCGCGGATGGGAAGGGTCTCCGAGGGGCTGCTGCGCCAGAGGGCGCGGGTATAAAGGACTTCCGCCGTGGCAGGATCCAGCGTGTCTCCGGAGAACTGGTAGAGGGTGTAGGTAGCTTCGTCTAAGCTGTTGTCAAACTGGATGGAAGCGGTCAGCTTGGTGTCGCCTGCGGTGATCTGCCGATCCAGAATGGAAACGGTGGGTTTCTGCTTTTCCGGAACCGCCTGAACGGTGACGGGGGAGCTGACTTTTTGGGTTTGGTCGGAAAGCTCCAGAACGGCGGTGAGCTTTTTGCCGGCAGTGAGCCTGTTGGCGCCGAAGGTTACCTTCTGGCTGTCCTTGTCGGAAGCAATGGCGCCGGAATAGATCAAATCGGAGCCGGTGTAGCTATCGCCGTCGTGGCAGTAGAGCTTCAGAATGCCGGTCAGACTTTCGTCGAAAACGGCCCGGACCCAAAGGTCGGAGCGGTCGGCGAGGACCTTGGAGGTGACGATGGCCACGGCAGCTTCCGTACCGGTTCCGCCGACGGAAGCGATGGTCACAGGGTCGCCGTACTGATAGTAGGTGCGGTCCTCATCCATATCGTAGCGATAAAGGTAGGCGAGCAGGGTATCGCCGGCTTTCAGCTCGGTACTCCAGTTAAAGGAGTAGTCGCCGGAGCCGGTATAGGTAGCGGAACCTAAACGGGTGCGGTTGTCGCCGTCGGTCTCCGAGGCCTTGCCGGTGGTCAGGATCAGAAGGCCGCCTTTGAATGCATCGTAACCGGTAACGGTCAGGGTGGCAGAGGTGGAAGCGTTGTTGTAGCTTCCCTCCTTAAAGGAGATGCTGTCCGAAGCGGCGGGAGCGGCGATCAAAACGGGCTCGCTTACCCTGGTGTAGATAAATTCCGCATCGGAATCGTAGCGATAGAGGTAAGCCTGAATGGTGTTGCCCTCCTTTAAGGCAACGGATTTGGAGAAGGGCAGCTCATAAATGCCCTCACCGTTAAAAGCGGCGGAGGCTAAGCGGGTACGGCTGTCCTGATCCGTTTCGGAAGCCTTTCCGGTGGTCAGGAAGAGGTAGCCGCCTTTGAAGTTATCGCAGCCGGTGACCGAAACGGTGGCTTTTTGGGAATCCACGGTGAAGGAGGTCTCCACGATGGAAACGCTTTCTGCCTGTGTCGGGGCGGAGACGGGGAAGGTCTGGCTCTGCCAGGTGAGGGTTTCGCCGCCGTCCACATAGGTGAGCATCAGGCAGACGGAATCCCCGGCGGAAAGGCTTCCTTCCGTTAAAGAGAGGGAAATGCTGCCGGGCTTCTGGGCGAAAGCCTGCGCCAGCATGGCGGAGGTGTCGGGATTTCCGGAAGCGTCCGTTTTATAAAGACGGACAATGTTGATGTTGGTAAGAGAGGGCAGAAGGGCAGTGATGGTAAAGTCCGCCGTGGTGCTCTCCGAGGTCAGGAGCCCTGACAGGGAAGCGGAGAAAGGAACAGCTCGTTTTACGGTCACCGGCTCCGACTGAGCGAGGAGGCTGCCGTTGTTTAGGAGGAACGCCACGATCCTCCGGCCGGCGGCCAGAGAGGAGGTGGGGGTCAGGTCATATTCCTTCGCCTGGATCCCGGTGGTGACGCCAAGGGGCGTTCCGGCGGTGGAGGAGATCGTTTCGGAATCGGAAAAGCTCTTTAAGAGCAGGATAGTTCCGTCGGGAATGACGCCGGTAACGGCTGCATGGACGGTTTCATCCCCTTCTGTGACCGAGTCGGTCAGGGAAACGGCAGGGTCGCCGGTCTGGGACAGAGGGGTGACGGCCACGGAATCATCGGGGCGATGGAACATGGCTTCGTAGTCGTTGCCTTTTGCAAGGAAGAGCTGGGTGTTCTGGCCCCAGTAGACCACGGCCCGCACCCGGTAGCCGGCTTTCAGCGGCTCGCTTAAGGTGATCTCCTTGTGGGTGAAGGGGGTGCTGGCATTGATGTTGGAGGCAAGAGAGATCTGGCGCTCGCTTTCAAAATCGAAGGTCTCCCCTTCGGGATACTGGGCGACGGCGCAGATGATGCTGGTCTGCCCCGCCTGAGCGGCGGCGAACAGGCGCTGGTCTCCGGTGATGGAGATGTGGAGGGTGGTAGCGCCCTCGATCAGCTGGGTCTCGTCGATGGTGGCGTCGGGATAGACGTAATCTTCAAAGCCCTCGCCGTTTTCGTCCACGATCCGGATGGATTGGGAGTTGCAGGGGAGGTAGTAGTCTTCGCCTACGGGGACGTTCAGGCAGGCGATGATGCTGAAGCCCTTCTGCAGGGGGGAGTTGAAGGTCAGGTCTTCTTCAAAGCCGTCGGTGACATAACCGGACCACAGCCGGGTCATGGCGATGGAATCGGGATCGAAGGTAGTGTTGGAAGCGTAGGAGAAGACGGTCATGTTGCAGCGGGCAACGCTCTCGTCCAGCTTCACCCGGACACGGACGCCGGTGTCGCTTTCTTTGAATGCGCCGTCCTTTAAAAGCTCCACGGAGCAGTTGGCGAGGATCTCTTTCGGGGTGGAAGCGGCTTTGCTGGTAACGGTGACCGGAGCGGAAACGGTGTCGGAAACACTGCCGGTGCTGTCCCGCAAAACGGCGTAGAGCTTCGTTCCGGCCGTAGGGACGGAGGAGAGGGCCATTTTATTTGTGCCCTCGCTCAAGCTGCTCACCACAGCGAAAGAGAGGCTTTGGTAGGTGTTGAGCTTCGAGCTTTCGTAATCCTCGCCGGCGTCGACGGCTACGATGCGGAAGATGCCGGAGGCGGGGAGGTCGGAGAATGTGACGGTCAGTGCGGTGGTTTCCGGCGTGACGGTAGTCTCTTTGATGGTGACGGTGCGGTCCGCCGCAAAAACGGAGAGCGGGCACAGCGAAAACGCCATGAGAAGCGACAACATCACGCTGAAAAACCGGGTAAAACGGGGTTGCTTCAAGTGGATCCTTCCTTTCCTGATAGAAGTTAGTCAAAGCTAATTAGCATATGCTAACCAACGGGACTATTTTAGCATAGAGGGAATGGGTTGTCAAGAAAAACGGAAAGATTTTACAGATTCGGTAAAGCTAAGGGATTTTTCGGGAAGGGCTTTACTTTTTTGGACAGATTCTCTATAATGGAAAAGAGCGATCCGGTATGGGATCGAAAAGAAGGGAGACATTAAGATGGATCTTCAGATGACATGGAATACAGAGGACCTTTTCCCCACGCCGGAGGCATGGGACAAGGCGATGGAACAGTTAAAGGGGCTGATTGACGAGCTGGCGGCCCGGAGGGGGCACTTTGCAGGCTCGGCTGCGGAGCTTTTAAGGTCGGCGAAGCTCTATGAGGACAGTAAAATTCGATTTCGGCGGCTAGCGCTCTATGCTTCCTGCAACTTCGATCAGGATATGTCGAACGGTGCGGCAAAGGAACGGTGGGGGCGGTTTCTCAATTTGAACGCAAGCATGGAGGAGCGAATGGCGTTCCTTGTGCCAGAGCTGATGCAGTACGACATGGACACCTTCAACGCCTATTGCAAAGAGGAGCCGGAGCTGGAGCGTTACCGCCATCTGGCGGAGGACATTTTCTCCCGGAAGGAGCACGTCCTGGACACCAACGGGGAAGAGATCCTCTCTCGGATGAATGATCTGGCCGGAACATATGGCGACATCTATGACGACCTGACCGTCAATGACACGGAATATCCCACCATTGACGGCCCGGATGGGGAGAAGGTCGGGGTCACCGAAGCAGGCTACGGCAGCGCTTTGTTAAGCCCCGACCGGGATTTCCGGAAGCGTTACTTTGAAGCGCTGCTTGGAACCTACGGCAAGCACATCAACACCATTTCCAGCAACTATTCGGCGGCGGTTCGGGCGAAGGTCTATCTGGCCAAGAGCCGGAAATATCCTTCCGCCAGAGCCAGCGCACTGGCGGACAATTTCGTGCCGGAGGAGGTTTACGACAACCTCATCGAAAACGTCCGGGCAGGTGTTGGTCCGCTGCAGGACTACGTTTCCCTGCGGAAGAAGATTTTGGGGATCTCGGACTTCCACTTCTACGATTTCTTTGTGCCCATCGTCCCGGATGTGGATCGGAGCTATTCGTATGAAGAAGGAAAAGAGCTGGTGCTGAAGGCTGCTGCCATTCTGGGCGAGGACTATACGACTGTGATGAAACGGGCGGTAAATGAGCGGTGGATCGACGTCCTTCCCGGGAAGAACAAACGCACCGGCGCTTACTCCAACAGCTGCTACGACGAACATCCGTATATGCTCTTAAACTACACCGATACGCTGGAGGATGTGTTCACGCTGATTCACGAGCTGGGGCACTCCATGCACAGCTACTTCAGCAATCAGAACCAGCCGGTTCTCGATGCGGACTACAGCATTTTCTGCGCCGAGGTGGCGTCTACCACCAACGAGATGCTGCTCTATCACTACCTGCTGGAGCGGGCGGAGACGAAGGAGCAGAAAACGCTGCTGCTGGCGAAGCATCTGGACGACATCCGCTCCACCTTCTATCGGCAGACCATGTTCGCTGATTTTGAGAACCAGACCCACAAGCTGGCGGAGGCCGGGGAACCGCTGACCCCCACCGTGCTCTGCGGCATCCACCAGAAGCTGAACGCCGACTACTATGGGCCGGAATTTGTGGCGGATCCGATCATTTCCTGGGAGTGGGCACGGATCCCTCACTTCTACCGGAATTTCTATGTGTACCAGTACGCCACCGGCATTTCCGCCGCCATCGCCATTTCCCGGCGGATCCTTTCCGAGGGACAGCCGGCGGTGGATGACTACCGGAAGTTCCTGACCACCGGCGGCAGCGGCCATCCCATCGACCTGTTGCGGATCGCCGGGGTAGACATGGCGTCGCCCAAGCCCATTCAGGACACCATTGCCGATTTCTCGGAGACCCTCGCACAACTCAAAGCGCTTCTGTAATCGAAAAAGCCTGCCCGAAACAAATGCTTTGGGCAGGCTTTTTGAAAAAAATCCGGAAAATTTTTATTTTGGGCTTTACAAACAGAAGGAAATCGTGTATAATAGAAAAGCTGAATCTCTTCTGTGCGGATGTGGTTCAATGGTAGAACTCCAGCTTCCCAAGCTGGAAACGCGGGTTCGATTCCCGTCGTCCGCTCCAAAAAAATCCCCGTAAACATGGTGTTTGCGGGGATTTTTGTTTTGAGAATAACACACTTTGATTGGAAGATGTCGGAAAGATTAGGGCTTCTCGCTTAAGTCAGGAGACTTCGGAAAGAGTTTGGCGCATAGCTCACCGGCTCAGGCGGTAGAGGTTGGTGTCGGAGGCGAGGTTTTCAAAGTTGTAGAGGACGAGGATGTCGTCGAACTCGGTTTCCTCCATCAGTTGGGTCATGCCGTTTGGAAGGGAGCGGAGGTCGACCACCCACACTTCATCGTAATTGGCGGTGAAGAAGGGGGCAAGGCAATTGGCGAAGGAGTCCTTGATGAGGAGGATACGGGAAGGATCATCCGTTTCCCGGCTTTTCAAGACGGTGACGCCGTTGTTGCCCCAGAGGAAAGAAGCATATTTGTCCCGTGTTTCCAGCGCCGACAGGTCAAGGTAGGCGCCTTTTTCCTCTCCGTCCACCGTTACGGAGGTCAGGGGGAATTCGTACCAGGTCAGGGTATCCGATGGGATGGACACCTTTTTGCATTTGTTAAAGTAGGTGCCGTAAAAGCCCTCCACGTCGTGGCGGGTCAGTGTGGAAAGCTCCACGGGGCTCAGTCCCTTTTGCTCGCAGAACGCCCGGTAGGCGAGGTAAGCGCCGTCGGTGGTCCAATGGTGGTCGGTACGGTAGTAGAGGGACTCCGACTGCTGCTTCTGAAGCAGGGTGAGGAGATCCAGATTTTCGGCAGTATCGGAAAGCTCCTGCCGGATTGTTTCGATTTCTGCGGACTGATCCACCTGCTGCAGGCCGGCGGGGAGGTCTTGCGGGTAGACTGTGTAGGAGCTGGGAACGATGGCGAAGGTGGAACTTGGGTGCCGTTCCAGAAAGGCTTTCAAGTGGGTGAGATTTTTTTTGAGCTGCTCTTCTGAAAAGGATTGGTATTTTTCAAACAGACGGTCGTGTTTTCCATAGACGACGCCGTTGTTTTCCACCTTGAAAAGGGCGGATTCGCCGTAGGATTTTAAGCTGATCCAGCTGTTGCGGAAGAGAAACTGGTCATTTAAATAGGACTCATAGTTCGAGGCAAAGCTGCCGTTGAAGACGGTCTTCAGGGTAGGGGAAGGGCGCTGTTTCAGATAGCGGTTCTCAAAGTCGGAAAAGCTCTTCTGGGGGGCAAGCAGATCCGCCAGCGTGAATCCCAGAAGGAACAGCCCGAAGATCCAGATCAGGGGATAGGACAGCCATTTTTTCAGTTTGGACATAAGACGCTCCTTTCTTTGGGGTCAGAACCGGAAGTAGAGGAAGGGATTGTAGGTGGCATCCACCAGATAGGCTACAGACAGGAGCAGTACGCCGCAGAGCAGCAGGGTCGTGAGCCATTTTCGGGTTGCCAGATGCTTTTCGTAGAAGTTTTTTAAGACCGGGGTGGAGAAAAATCCGCAGAGCAGCAGGGTGACGCCGTAGTTGCGCAGGTAGTAGATCCAGTCGGAGCCGCCGGTGAAGGAGAACATCCGGACGAAATACTGCCCCAATGCGGAGAGATCGGTGATAGCGAACAGTGTCCAGCTCAAGATCAGAAGGACGATCACATAGATCCGGGACAGGCAGGGGTGTCTGTCCAGATGGGGCAGCAAAAACCGCTTTTCCAATACCAAGACCACAAAGAAGAAAAGGCCCCAGAGGATGAAGTTCCAGCTGGCGCCGTGCCAGAAGCCGGTGCAGAACCAGACGATGAAAAGGTTCAGGTACATCCGCAGGGGTTTCACCCGGTTTCCGCCCAAGGGGATGTAGATATACTCCCGGAACCAGGAGCTTAAGGTCATGTGCCAGCGCCGCCAGAAGTCGGTGATGCTTTTGGCAATATAGGGGTAGTTGAAGTTCTGGGGAAAGTTGAAGCCCAGCATTTTTCCCAATCCGATGGCCATGAGGGAGTAGCCGGAAAAGTCAAAATAAATCTGGAAGGAGAAGGCGATGGCGCCGAGCCATGCTGCAACCGAGGAGATGCCGGAGGAGCCTAACTCCTCCACCTCTGTCCAGAGAGCGCCGATGTTGTTGGCTAAAAGCACCTTGCTGCCCAAGCCCATGATGAACAGGCGGACGCCGTCTTCGATCTGGGGCAGGCGGATGGTGCGGCTTTTCAGCTCTTTTGAGATGTCAGAATATTTGACGATGGGGCCGGCGATCAGCTGGGGGAAGAGGACCACGAAAGCGCCGAAGGTGATGAGATTGTCCTCTGCTTCCACCTTTCCTCTATAAACGTCGATGGTGTAGCTCATGGTCTGGAAGGTGTAGAAGCTGATGCCGAGGGGAAGGGTGAAGCCGGTATGGGGGATCGCAGTTCCCAGCAGGGCGTTTATATTGTCGATAAAGAAGCCGGAATACTTGAAGAAAAGGAGCATCCCCAGATTTGCGGCCACGGAAATACCGAGAAAGAGGCTTTTGAAGCCCTTGCGGTGTCCCAGCCGCTTGATGCCCTGGCTGCAGGAATAGTCCACCAGAATGGAGACGGCCATAATCCAGATGTATTTCGGCTCGCCCCATGCGTAGAAAAAGAGGCTTAGGATCAGCAGGGTCAGGTTTTTCAGTTTGTTGGGGGTGAGATAGTAAAGCAGAAATGCGGCCGGCATGAATCGGAAGAGAAAGAGCAGGCTGCTGAAGATCAAGGCGGATCCCTCGCTTTCGTAGAGTCAGGATTCCCGGTTATGGAAAAATTTTCAGGGGAAGGTAAGAAAGCAGGGCGTAAGAGATCTCTTACGCCCTTGCCTTTGCCCAGAAACAGTTTGCGGGCGCTGTGCGGCCTTTTTGACCTGTCACAGCGTTGCTTTAAAACTTATTTGCCTGCTTCGATCGCAGTGTTGAAAGCGTCCTCGGCCATCTGTACGTCTTCGGTGAAATCGGGATCGCTTTCGTTGTCATCGGTAAGAACGCCGACCATAAGGAGCGCCACATACCGGCCGTTTTCCACGACCTTAGAGTCTTCGATCCGGACGTCGTTTGCCATGACGGGATAGTTCTCGAACACCCAGAAGTCGTGGGCGGGAAGAATGACGGCTCCTTCCTGTTCCAGCGCGTTCAGAC
>USLH01000085.1 GCA_900555435.1 uncultured Oscillospiraceae bacterium
CTACGACGATTCGACGGTGCTTTCCACCACCCCCGCCACCGTCCTCTCGGAATTTCCCATGACCGACGAGACCTTCGAGGCCATCAAGGAAGGCATGATCGGCGCCGCCGCACGTGTCCCCGCCCCCTATCAGCTGACGGACTTAGGCTACGACGTGGCGCTGAAGACCGGTACCCCCCAGAAGAACAACACCGAGTTCCACTCCGCCGCCATCGCCTTCGCCCCCGCCGACAACGCCGACATCGCCATCAGCGTCATGCTGGAGCTGGGCGATAATGCAAACTACCTGATCCGTCAGATCTTAGATGCCTACTACGGAACCGGCTCCTCCCCGGAGCCTACCGAAGAGGAAACCGTTTCTTCCGCCCTTCCCGAGTAATCTTTGCAAAAAAGTTACTCTTCCGGGAAAGAAAATTACCGATACCAGTAGAAAAATCTCAAAAAATGTGATAGACTAAAGATAATTGGCGGTATGCACCGGATCCGAAAGGATGTCTCAAATGGAAACAGAACGCAGCCTCCCTGCAAGTAATCAGGTGATTTCCCTGACCTCCGGAAAAGGCGGCGTGGGAAAATCCACCCTCTGCGTCGGATTGGGGCTGGGCTTCGCCCTCTGCGGGCAAAGCGTTCTCATGATCGAATTTGACTCTGGTCTGCGGGGTATCGACCTGATGCTCGGCATTTCCGACCGAATCGTTTTCGATCTGGGCGACCTGCTGGAAGGTCGCTGCACCATCAGCAAGGCCATCGTCGAATCTCCCTTGAACGAAAACCTGAACGCCATCGTCGCCCCGGTCAGCTTGGAAGCGCCCATGGATCTGGAGGACGTAAAGCTCCTGATCGACGGTTTGCGCCCTCACTTTGACCGGATCATCTTAGATATGCCCGCCGGGCTCGGGATCTCCGCCCGGGTTACCGCTGCGGCGGCAGACCTTGCCCTTATCGTTGCCACCCCCGACCGCATCTGCGTCCGGGACGGCTGCCGGATGGTTCAGGAACTGGAACGGGCAGGTTTTCTAAACCACCGTCTCATCATCAACCGGGTGGACGAAAAAATGATCCGAAAGGACGTCATCACGGATCTGGATGCCGTGATCGACGGCATCGGCTCCCAGCTGATCGGCATTCTCCCCGATGACTCCACCGTGCAGCTCCGACTGTCCCGGGGACTGGCTCTGGGAGAAGGTCACCGGCTGACCCGGATCTGCAAAGCCATCGCCCGCCGCATCAATGGCGAATATCTCCCGCTCCTGCTCCGCTAAACAGGATTCCATTCAACTCTTACGATACAGATTTTACAGAGGAGGAACCGCACTATGAACATCGCACTGATCGCCCACGATTCCAAGAAGGAACTGATGGTTCAGTTCTGCATTGCCTACTGCGGCATTTTGAGCCGGCACAATCTCTGTTCCACCGGCACCACCGGCAAGCTGATCTCGGAGGCCACCGGTCTTAATATCAAACGATTTCTGAGCGGTCCCCAGGGCGGCGACCAGCAGATCGCTTCCCTCATCGCCTGCAACGAGATCGACCTCCTGCTCTTCTTCCGGGATCCCTTAACCACCAAGAACCACGAGACCAACGAAATGAACCTGCTCCGTCTCTGCGACGTTCATAACATCCCCGTAGCGACCAACATCGCCACCGCCGAAGTCCTGATCCACGGTCTGGAACGGGGCGACCTCGACTGGCGCATCATCGTGAACCAGCGCTGAATTTAAAAACTACACTGCAAAGGAAATTGATACCATGGCTTTGGAAATCCGCTCCATCAAGGGCACACAGGACGTTCTGCCCTCCGACACTTATAAGTGGCAGTTCGTCGAGCGTCTCTTCCTCGATACCGCAAAACTCTACGGCTTCAACGAGATCCGCATCCCCACCTTTGAGGATAAGAGCCTCTTCATCCGCTCCGTCGGCGACACCACTGACGTGGTTCAGAAGGAAATGTACACCTTCACCGACTTAGGCGGCCGGGAGCTGGCTCTCCGCCCCGAAGGCACCGCCGGCATCAACCGGGCGGTCATTGAAAGCGGCCTCATCAACGAAGCTCTCCCCGTCAAGCTCTGCTACGACATTTCCTGCTTCCGGGCGGAAAAGCCCCAGGCCGGCCGCTTCCGGGAGTTCCACCAGCTGGGCATGGAGCTTTTCGGCTCCCACTCCCCCGCTGCCGACGCCGAAGTCATCGCCTTTGTCAGCGATTTCTTCAATACGTTAGGGCTCACGAACATCTCTCTTGAGATCAACTCCATCGGCTGCCCCAACTGCCGCAAAAACTACCACGCTGCCCTGAAGGAGTATTTTGAGGCACGGAAAGCCGATCTCTGCGACACCTGCCTCACCCGTCTGGACAAGAACCCCCTGCGGATCTTAGACTGCAAGAGTCCCGTCTGCAAGGAGATCGCCAAGGACGCCCCCATCGGCCTCGACTACCTCTGCGACGAGTGCAGGGAGCACTTTGAGGGCTTGAAGAAGCGTCTGGACGCACTGGGAATCGCCTATACCGTGAATCCCCGCATCGTTCGGGGGCTTGACTACTACACCAAAACCGTCTTTGAGTTCGTCTCCGGCGATATCGGCGCCCAGAGTACCGTCTGCGGCGGCGGCCGGTACGACGGCCTGATCAAGAGCTTGGGCGGCGCCGACCAGCCCGGCATCGGCTACGCCATGGGCATCGAGCGGCTCCTGATGGTGCTGGAGGCCCAGGGAATCCAGATCCCCAAGCCCTCTCCCTGCGACCTCTACATTGCTTCCATGGGCGAAAACGCCTCTGTCTTTGCCATGAAGCTGGCATCCGACCTCCGCAGCGAGGGCTTCGCCGCCGAATCCGACCTGATCGGCCGCAGCCTGAAAGCCCAGATGAAATACGCCGACAAGATCGATGCCAAGTATTCCATGGTCATCGGCGACAACGAGCTGGCCGCCGGAAAAGCAAAAGTCAAGAATATGTCCACCGGCGAGACCCATGAGCTTGACTTGAACGGCGACCTGTCCAAGTTCTTCTACGATCAGGAGCTGGCCGAGCTGTCTGATTCTTTCGGCACCGGCAACATCTCCCCGGAAGCACTGAACGACCTCTTAAGATAAGTTTTTCCGCCCCGTAAAGCCGGGGCGGACTTTTTCCCATCAAACGATTGAACCAGAAAGGTTGTATTGCATATGGCAGAATCTATGCGAGGACTGAAGCGCACCTGCTACTGCGGGGAAGTTTCCGTTCAGGACATCGGCAAGGAAGTCGTGGTAGGCGGCTTCACCCAGAAACAGCGTGACAAAGGCGAACTGGTCTTCATTGACCTTCGGGACCGTACCGGAATCGTCCAGTTGATCTTCGACGATTCCACCGACCGTGCTGTCATCGAAAAAGCAAAGGACGTCCGCTCTGAATACGTCCTCATGGCGAAGGGTACCGTTCGCCGCCGGGAAAGCGTCAACCCCGACCTCCCCACCGGCGAAGTGGAGATCTTCGTCACCGAGCTGCGGATCTTGGCCAAAGCCCAGACCCCGCCCTTCCACATCACCGACGAGACCGATACCAACGAGGAACTGCGGCTCCGCTACCGCTATCTGGACCTCCGCCGTGCGAAGCTCCAGAAAAACCTCATGATGCGGGCAAAAATCGTCAAAGCCGCCCGGGATTACTTCTCCGACAACGGCTTCATCGAGATCGAGACTCCCATGCTCATGAAGTCCACCCCCGAAGGGGCAAGAGACTATGTGGTTCCCTCCCGTGTCCACAACGGCAGCTTCTACGCCCTGCCCCAGTCTCCCCAGATCTACAAGCAGCTCCTGATGATCTCCGGCTTTGACCGGTACATCCAGTTTGCCCGCTGCTTCCGGGACGAAGACCTCCGGGCGGACCGTCAGCCGGAATTCACCCAGATCGACCTGGAAATGTCCTTCGTGGACACCGAGGACGTGATGGAAATGGGCGAAGGCTTTGTCAAATACATCATGAAGCACGTCATGAGCGTGGACATCACCAAGCCCCTCCCCCGTTTAACTTACAAAGACGCCATGGAGCGCTTCGGCTCCGACAAGCCCGACATCCGCTACGGCATGGAGATCTGCGACCTCTCCGAGCTGGTCAAGGATTGCGGCTTCTCCGTCTTCACCGGCGCCATCGCCGCCGGCGGCAGCGTCCGGGGCATCGTGGTCAAAAACGGCGCCTCCACCTACACCCGCAAAGAGATCGACAAGCTCACCGAGCACGCCAAGGGCATCGGCGCCAAGGGCCTTGCATGGATCCGCTGGGTAGACGAAAAGCCCGCCTGCTCCTTTGCGAAGTTCTTCTCCGAAGAAGAGCTTGCCGCCCTCTTAGAAAAGCTGGGCTGCGAAAAGGGCGATGTGGCCCTGATCGTCGCCGATAAGGACCGGATCACCCTCCCCGTCTTAGGTGCGCTCCGCCAGACCTGCGCCAAACGGATGAACATCATCCCTGAAGGCTACGCCTTCCTCTGGATCACCGAGTTTCCCTTCTTCGAGTGGGACGATGAAAGCGAATCCTGGGTGGCCATGCACCATCCCTTCACCATGCCTCTGGACGAGTGCCTGCCCTATCTGGACAGCGACCCCGCTTCCGTCCGGGCAAAAGCCTACGATTTAGTGCTGAACGGCATCGAGCTGTCCAGCGGCTCCATCCGCATCACCGACTACGAGCTGCAGCAGCGGATGTTCGAGGCTCTGGGCCTCACCGATGAGGAGATCGCCGCAAAATTCGGCTTCCTTGTGGATGCTTACAAGTACGGTGCGCCGCCCCACGGCGGTATGGGCATCGGTCTGGACCGCCTGTCTATGCTCCTCTGCGGAGCCGACAACATCCGGGACGTCACCGCTTTCCCGAAGGTGCAGAACGCCAGCGAGCTGATGAGCGGCTGCCCCTCCCCCATCGACGCCAAGCAGCTGGAAGAGCTGGGCATCGGCATCACCCATTCGGAAGAATAAAAAGATCCTCAAAGCCAAAGATCCCGCAAGGTTTTTACACCCTGCGGGATCTTTTTCCGTCTTTATCTCCGATCCGCAAAATTGCAAAGCTGCATTGCAACGCCGTCCTCCATTTTTTGAAACCCGAACCGCTCATAAAACGCAGCGTTTTTGCTCTCCTCCGGCATGATCTCAATGTACAGGTAGTTTTTATACTTCTCCTTCACCCGCCGGATCATCTCCCCGGCGATTCCCTGCCCCTGATGATCCGGACGCACCAGAACGTAGTGCATATATGCCACCAGCTCACTGTCGTCCAGCACCCGGACAAGTCCGACCAGCTCCTCCCCGTCCCAGGCAGTGAGGACTGTGGACGAGTGCATCAGCGCCTTGAAAAGCCGCTGGGGATACTGCCCAGAGACCCATCCCACCGACAAAAACAGAGCCTCCACCTGCCCTTCGTAAATTTCTTTTCTTCCGTATAAGCAATCGCCATCAGATCCACCCTTTCTTTTTTTGATGATACCGGGAATCGCATTCTCCGGAAGCCTCCTCCAGCTTCTCCTGCAGCGGCAAAAAGGCGGCATCCGCGTCCGCTTCATGAGCCTGTCCCCCGTGACCATCACCTATCGGGCCAGCAATTACCCCCGCTCCCGGCACGGAAGACGCCTCCAAGCCCGCCGAGGCCCCTTCTGACCCTGCGGATCCCGATGACTCTGCTTCCATCGACAACGATTCTACAACCTATTGGATAGAACCAGGCTGGGTTCCGCACGACGAGAACATTGAGTGGAATGATGACCATACTGTATTCCGAGTAAACAACTGCAGATTCAATGGCGAGGTTATTGAAGCAACAAGAGTCGAAGGAATCATGAAAGTGGCTGAATGATCTATAGCGCAGGGCTCAAGTCCTGCGCTATATTTTTCTCTTTCCCTCTGTTCGCAGAAAATTTCAACCCTGCTTTTCGCAAGAAAAAAGGGGATGTGCCAACTTTCTACCGTCTATCATGGGAAATAAAAAGAGGAAGCAGGTTTGTTCCTGCTTCCTCTCCAAAAGGCTTATTCGTTACTCTGCGGGATAAAAAGCATCCTTGCCAAGTCCGCAGGTGGGGCAGACCCAATCTTCGGGAACATCCTCCCAGGCCGTGCCAGGAGCGACGCCGTTTTCAGGGTCGCCCAGCGCGGGATCGTAAACATAGCCGCAGGGACATTCGTATTTCATAATCATCCTCCTTAGCCGCTCATCCGGTCGGAGATGAACGCCATGATCTTGTCGTGGCAGCCGCCGCAGCCGGTGGCGCAGGACGTGATGCGCTGCACGTCTTCAAATTCCCTTTCCACATCGGAAAAACGGGTGTTTTGATGCAAAGCGCGGTCAATGTCCGCCATGCTCACGTGCTTACAGTGGCAGAGCTCTTCGTTTACTGCGTAGTCCATAAAATCCTCCTGCTGTAAAACGGGCTTGCGCCGGGGTTGCGACATCCGAAGCGATCACCCGTTCCGAACCGTCTTATTTCCCGAAGTACCGCTTCAGCAGTCCCTCGAACCCGCAGCCGTGCCGGGCTTCGTCCTTGGCCATCTCATGAACGGTGTCATGAATGGCGTCCAGGTTCAGGGCTTTCGCCTTCTTCGCCAGATCCAGCTTGCCGGCAGTAGCGCCGTTCTCAGCCGCTACCCGCAGCTCCAGGTTCTTCTTGGTGGAGTTGGTGACCACTTCACCAAGAAGCTCTGCGAACTTGGCAGCGTGCTCAGCTTCCTCAAAGGCAGCCTGCTGGTAGAAAGCGCCGATCTCAGGGTAGCCTTCCCGGATGGCCTGACGGGACATGGCAAGGTACATGCCGACTTCGGTGCACTCGCCGGTGAAGTTCATGCGCAGGCCCTCGAGGATCTCGGGATCCACGTCCTTGGCCACACCCACACGGTGCTCGTCAGCCCAGACCATCTTGCCCTCTTCCTGCACTTCGAACTTGGAGCCGGGGCAGCCGCACTGGGGGCACTTTTCGGGAGCGGAATCGCCTTCGTAAACATAACCGCAGACGGGACATACGAACTTTTTCATTTTTGTTTCCTCCTGTGACTTTGATTTTATTCGGTCATTTTTTCTTCTTTGGATCCGGGATTGTTTCCCGGACTGTGATTATATTATACCGGAACAGTAGAGGTTTGTCAATAGCTTTTTTAGAAAAATTCTAAAATATTTTCCACATTTTCTCACCGGTTGCAGAGGCAGCCGTTTCGTGATACAATAGAAAGCAGCAAGAGGGCGCCGGGAACCGGCTCCTTCGCTTTTCTGGATTACGGCCGAATTTTTCGGCTCCAATAAAAAATTCCGGGACCATGCAACACCCGGGGCCTTTCCGGACACTGTTAAAGTGAAACCGGTCCGCCCTCCCCGGATCCTTTGTGAGGTGAGAAAATGGCGGATCTGCGCCAACTGGTTTCCAATGCAAAAAAAGGAGACCGTGATGCGTTTTCTTCGCTCTATGAAACCGTTTATACGGATCTTTACCGCTTCGCCCTCTATTGCCTGAATAACCCCTCCGACGCCGAAGACGCCGTAAGTGAAACCGTTTTGGATGCATGGCAGGAGCTGCCCCATCTGCGGCAGGAGGATGCCTTCCGTCCCTGGATCTTCCGGATTCTCTCCGCCAAGTGCAAGCGGAAAATGCGCACCTACGTCCGCCGGCGGTCGGAGTCCTCTCTGGAGGATGCGGACATCCCCGTGGCGGCGGAATTTGAAAGCGGCGAATCGCTGGAACTGCGCCGGGCCATGGAGACCCTGAGTGGCGAGGAACGGCTGATCCTGTCGCTGGTCATCGCCGGCGGATACGACTCCGGGGAAGCTGCAAAGCTCCTTCACATGAACCGGAACACCCTCCGCTCCAAGCAGAGCCGGGCGCTCTCCAAGCTGAAATCCATCCTGACCGGCGAATGACCCCTGAAACACCCCACCGGCATCTGCCGGAATCTATAGAAAGAAAGGACGGTTGGTCATGCTGCAAATTCCAAACCCCGATGAGGAAGAGTTCCTCGGATCCCTCCGGAAACGGGCCGATTCGCTCACCCCTCCCCCCTCTCTGTCCCCCGATGCCATCAAGAAGCAGCTGCCGGAACGTCCGAAGATTACCCTGACCCGGCGCCTTGCCCCCTTTGCGGCGGCAGCCGCCTGCCTTGCCCTGATCCTGACCGGGACTTATGCCCTGAAAAGCCCCGGCATTGCCACCAGGGAGCACACAAACGGTTTCGCCAGTTCCGCTGAAACTGTGGCAATATACGACGATAGAGCCTATATGCCTTTTGCCGCCCAGGCGACGGATTATTCCGACATTTATCAGATGGTCACCGAAAACAGCAGCAAAGCAGCATCTTCCAGCAACGAAAAGCACACGGTCGCCTCCTCCGGAGCGACGGACTCCGACGCTCTCTATACCCTTACGGAAAGCGGCCGGGTGGAGCAGGATGGCACTGTGCTCTTCACCCCCGAATTCCCCGAAGGCGGCTCCTGGAAGCCGGTTTCCCTTCTTTTATCCGCCGATGGGAGCCGGCTCTGCGTCTTGGGCGAAGGGGCTTTCGATTCCGGAACGCCTTCCTCCGCCGCTCTGCTTTACGATCTTTCCGATCCGGCTGCGTCGAAGCTCCTCACATCTTTCGCCCAAACCGGCTCTGCTCCCATGGCGGCCTTTTCCGACAATACACTGCTCTTTGCCGCCCTCTGGCAGCCGGAAGATCCCGGCGACGGATCCGATCCGGAGGCCTTCGTTCCCGGGACTTTTTCGGACGGCTTTTATTTCCTTCTCCTCCCCGATCAGGTGGAGGATCTGGGCGGTTCTACCTACCTGACCCTGACGGCTCTGGATCCGAACGGGATGATCCTTGACAACGTTTCCCTTTACGGGCACTTTGATGCCCTCATTCTGACCGAAAACGGTGCTGAGTGGGACGGCGGTTCCTGCCCCTTTGACCGTTCTGCCTTCCAGACGGAAAATTGACCGTGCCAAAAACAATCGCGAAAGGAGCTTTTTATGCGGAAATCTTCCCTTTTTGTCCTTTTTCTTGCCCTTTTGATGTCCTTTTTGTTCCTGAATTCCTGCGACAATCTGGCGACGACCCTTCCCATGACCAAGGACGAGCACCCCATTTCTGATTCCGCCCCGGAGAGTACCGGTGAAGGCCGGGTCGTTTCCGTTTCCGAAAACGGAGAGCTTTTGCTGGCTCTGGATTCCGGAGAGGTTTCCCGCCTGACCCCTTCCGGATCAGGCAGCTGGGCTCCCGGCATGAAAGTGATCCTTTTCTCCAACGGCACGCTGGAGGAAGAGCCAAATTCCTTCGACGACCTCTGCGCCCTCTATCTGCAGGTACTGGAGGATCTGTGGGAGACCGATCCGGGGCTGAACGAAAACCTCACCTATCTGGGGATGGATCTAACGAAGACCAGCCTTTCCGAAAGCGAACAGGCTGCCGTTTCCGAAGAATTCGCCGTCCGCCATAACGCAAAGCTGATTGCGGGCACCTATTCCGATCTGGTAAACGCCGGCTACATCGACGGGGAGAACCTTGTGTGGGAGGACGGCTGCCTTTTCACCATCACCGAGACTGAAAAAACCGAAACGAAGGTCTCCTTTAGCGCCGATAAATGGCGGGGCGGGCTTGCCGCCTACTTCTTCACCGACTGTGAAGCCACCCGCTCCGATGGCTCATGGAAGAGCTATTCCGTGGGTGCTGAAGCCATTTCCTGAAAGGACTCTTTTTCATGAACGAACTCCGCATCCGCCCGGCTGAAGCAAAAGATCTCCCGGATCTGGACCGGCTCCTCTATCAGGTTCACAAGGTCCACAGCGACGCCCGTCCCGACCTTTTTAAGCCGGGAGCCAAAAAATACACCGGCGAGGAGCTGAAAAAGATCCTTGCCGACCCGAACACGCCGGTCTTCATCGCCGAGCTGGACGGACAGGTCAAGGGATACGTCTTCTGCATTCACAAGCAGTTTCCGCCGGAAAGCAGCATGATGCCGGTAAAGACCCTTTACATCGACGACCTCTGCGTGGATGAGACTGCCCGGGGTCATCACATCGGCACAGCACTTTACGAA
>USLH01000086.1 GCA_900555435.1 uncultured Oscillospiraceae bacterium
GTTCGGACGCATTGCCGGTCTTGCGGCAGGAGCTGCCTGTGCGGGAGCGGCTTCTCTTTCTGCGGGAGCAGCTACTTCTTCGGTTACAACTTCAGTCTTTTCAGTATCCATTGCTTATGAAATCCTCCTGTTATCATTTTTTGGGAAAAGGATCGGCGCGGAGTGTGAAAGCGGCTCAGAACGGCAGCTCATCGTCTCCCGCGATCTCTTCAAATTTCGGCGCCGCGCTGGCTGCGAAACCGGAATTGCCGGTCTGCTGCGGTGCCTGTGTGGGTGCAGCGTTGGACGTATACGGCGCGGCATAGCTGTCGGGCATATACGAGCTCTGGGTCTGCTGCGGTGCGCCGTATGCCTGTCCCGCGTATGCGGCGGCCTGTTGCTGTACGGCGAGCGGGCTTTCGCTCTTGGCGTCCACAAAGAACGCTTCATCCGCTACAATCTCGGTGGCGAACCGCTTCATACCTTGTTGGTCCACCCAGCTTCTGGTCTGGAGCGAGCCAACGACGCAGATAGAGCTTGCCTTGCGGAAATACCGGGTGATGAACTCTGCGGTGGTACGCCATGCGGTGACGTTGAAGAAGTCTGCCTGCGGTTCTTCTGTGGCGTTCTTGCTGGTACGTCTGTTGACAGCGACCGTGAAGGACGTTACGGAAATGCCGGAGGGCGTTGTTTTCAGCTCCGGATCCGCGGTGAGACGCCCGCCCAGAATGACCTTGTTGAAATTAAAGTTAGCCATAATCAGCCTTTCTTTCGTTTCGGCAGAAGCTTATGCCTCTTTCTTGATAACCTCGACGCCTTTGTAATATCCGCAATGAGGGCACACTTTGTGAGGAGCCTTCAGCTCGCCGCACTGGGTGCATTTGGAAAACGCAGGCATGGGGAGCTTCCACACGTTGGAACGCCGTTTGTCTCTCCGGGCCTTCGAAACTTTTCTCTTCGGTACTGCCATGATCGCACCTCCTTCATCCGATGAAGATCAGGGCTCATTGATCCTGATCCAATAATTGACTCAAAATGGCCAGTCTGGGATCGATCTGCTTTTTTTCGCAGCTGCATTCGCCTTCGTTCAGGTTTTTTCCGCACTGGGAGCAAAGCCCCTTGCAGTCCTCCGAACAGAGCACCTTGGTGGGAAGCTCCAGCAGGATGTCTGTCCGCGCCAGTTCTTCCAGATCCAGAACGCTGTCCGCACAGACCAGGTAGTCGTCGTTGTCGGTATTCAGCTTCTGCACCAGAATGTGTTCAAATTTCAGATTTTCCTCTCGCTGAAACGGCTTCAAACACCGATCGCAGACCAGATCCAAGACAAACTTCACACAGAAAACCAGCCGTACCACACCGGCGCGGTTTTCAATTTCTCCGGAACATTCCACGGGGGTTTTAAAAGGGAAGCCGCCATACAGCTCCTCGCCCGAAAAGTCAAAGGAGCAGGTAAACTCCTTTTTTTCTCCGACGATCTCAAACAGCTGCCTCAGGTTCAGTTTCATCTCGACACCTCATAATGCCACAAAATATATTATAGCCTTGGAATTCAGGCTTGTCAACCGTTTTTTCGCAATTTTTTTGCATTCTCCCGCTCATTCGCCGACAGAAAGGCTGCCGCTGCCTTTTTCCGTGGCGATGGCCCCCGTCCGCACGGCACTTTTTAAACCGTAGGGTCGGCAAAGCTCCAGAAAATTCTCCACTCGGTCGGTGGTATCGCAGATCTCCGCCGTCAGGGAATTCCGGGAAATATCGCAGATCTTTCCTCCTGCCAGCGTCACCAGTTCCGAGATCTCGCTTCGGGTTTTCGGGTTGGCGCTGATCTTGATGAGTGCCAGCTCCCGGCTGATGATCTCCTCCGGGGAAAAGTCCTTGACCTTGATCACGTCGATGAGCTTGTTCAGCTGCTTTTCCAGCTGCTCCATGACGTTTTCACGGTCATCTGCCACAATCGTGATGCAGGACACGCCGGGGTCGGTCGTCGTCCCTACGGCAAGGCTCTCGATGTTGAAGCCCCGGCGGGCGAAAAGCCCTGCCACCCGGGAAAGGACACCCGGATGGTTCTCTACCAAAACGGAAAGAGTATGCTTCATAACCGTCTCCTTTAATCAAAAGAGGGGAGCGTCGGCTCCTCCGGATCCACCCGGACCTCCAGGAGGAAGGAACCTTCCGCTTCCAGCAAAGCGTCCAGCGCTCCGGCGATCTCTTCTTCCCGATCGATCCGCCGCCCGGGGATGCCGTAGGCTTCCGCCAGCTTCACAAAATCGGGGCTTCCATCCAGAGAGACCGCAGTTTCGCCGCTTTCGTACTCCCGCTGATATTCCGCCACCATTCCCAGCCGCTGGTTCGCAAAAACCAGAATCTTCACCGGGATCCGGTGCTGCCGCAGGGTGGCAAGCTCCATCATGGACATCTGGAAAGAGCCATCGCCGCAGACGGCAATGACCTGCTTTTCCGGGCAGGCAATCTTTGCGCCCATCGCCGCAGGGATGGCGCAGCCCATGGTGCCCATGCCCCCGGAGGTGAGGAACCGCCCCTCCAGCACGTTGAAGGAGCCCACCGCCCAGATCTGGTTCTGCCCCACATCCGCCGTAAGGATGCTCCCCGGCTCCATTCGATCCGATAAAGTGCGCAGAACCGCCCTGGGATCCAGCTTTTCCCTCTCGTGAGGGAGCGCACGGACGCTGTCTTTATAATGCAGGACCTCCCGCTCCCAATCGGGGTAAGCAAGGCTCTCCCCCGACAGCTCCTCGCAGAGCTGCCCCAAGATCAGCCGCAGGTCGCCTACCACCGGGATGTCAGCCGGGATATTTTTCCCGATCTCCGCCGGGTCAATGTCCATGTGGATCACTTTTTTATCCCGTGCCAGCAGCTCCGGAGAGGGGATCGCCCGGTCGCCCACCCGCGTCCCTGCCAGAACCAAAAGGTCTGCCCGGGAAAGGGCAAGGTTTGCCGCCTGTCCCCCGTGGATGCCGATCATCCCCAGCCGCAACCCATATCCGGAGGGCAGCGCACCGATCCCCATCATGGTGTGGACCGCCGGGATCCGTGCTTTCCAGAAAAGCTCCTCCAGCGTTTCCTGGGCACCGGAGGAAAAAACGCCGCCGCCCGCCACCAGAAGGGGACGATCCGCATGGCGGATGGCCTCCGCTGCCCGGCGGATCTGACCCTTGTGGCCGTAGCTGCTGGGCTTATAGGAGCGAATGGAGACCTCTTCCGGATAGGAGAAAGTCGTCTCCTGCAGCTGCACATCCACCGGCACGTCAATGAGCACCGGCCCCGGCCGCCCGGATCGGGCGATGTAAAAGGCTTCCTTGAAGACCCGACAGGTGTCCGCCGGATTTTTCAAAAGGTAGCTGTGCTTGATGAAGGGTTCCACCATGCCGGTGGTGTCCACCTCCTGAAACACGTCCCGCCCCAGCAGATGGGAATCCACCTGGCCGGTAATCACGACCAGCGGAACGGAATCCATATAGGCGGAGGCGATGCCGCTGATCAAGTTGGTGGCACCGGGGCCGGAAGTGGCGATGCAGACCCCGCATTTCCCACTGATCCGGGCGTAACCCCCGGCGGCGTGGCCGGCGTTCTGCTCGGTGCGGACTAAGATGTGCCGGATCGGCGTTTTTTTCAGCGCATCGTAAAACGGACAGATGGCCGCTCCCGGATAGCCGAACAGTACCTCGACCCCTTCGTTCAAAAGGCTTTGCACCATCGCTTCACTGACCAGCACCGCAGCCGCCTCCCTTCCTAAAGTTTCTCTTATTATACGAGCTTTTTAAAGATCCGTCAAGGCAAAATACGAGCCGGAATGTTTTGCGGAAAATCTGCTTTTCCGGAATTTTCCACCTCGTTTCTACAGAGTGTTGAAAACTCGGTGGAAAGTGTGAAGTCCTCTCTCTGCCTGCAAAAAGCAAAAATTCAAACAAATTTTGCGGAATTTCCGGCAACCTTTATAAATTCCTTGACATTAAAGCCGCCAGGTTATAAAATAGAAAAAGATAGAGCATCTTTCTGAAATATTGGCATCGCCGGACGCAGAGGATTTTTTTGCCGGAACGTTCCGCCCTGCCGCTGCTTATAGAACGATTTTCATCATAAAGTAAGGAGGATCGGTTCCCGGTCTGACGAACATTACGCTGGAAGCCTGAATATTCGGAACGGCCTGGCGGCAGACGCTTGCCGCCGGCGTCCGCCTTATGAAGAAATGCTGCTCTAAGTCTGCCCTCTTTTAAAAAGAGAGCAGGCCTTGGAGTTTTGCGGTTTTTGACGCAAATTCCGTTTGATAATTACCGTGAACTTTGAAATTTCACAGAAAGGGAGGTATTGAAATCATGTCCACAGGCACTGTTATTCTTTTTTGCGTCCTTTCCTTCGTGGTCGCTTTGCTCATAGGCGGCGTGGTTGCCTTTTTCTTAGGCGTTTCCCACCGCAAACGCGTAGCGGAAGCGGAAATCGGAAGTGCGGAAGATCAGGCAAAAAAGATCATCAACGAAGCCTACCGTTCCGCCGAAGCTAAGAAAAAGGAACTGCTTATTGAGGCCAAGGAAGAAGCACACAAGATCCGCAGCGATGCAGATCGGGACGTGAAAGAGCGTCGCAGTGAGGTTTCCCGTCAGGAGCGTCGCATCCAGCAGAAGGAAGAGACCCTCGACCGGAAAATCGAAAACCTCGAAAAGAAGGAAGAGGCCATTCAGGAAAAACTCCGTCAGGCGGAAGCCCAGCGGGAGGAAGCCGAGCAGATCAAAAAGAGCCAGATCGGTCAGCTGGAGCGCATCTCCGGCCTGCCCGCCAGCCAGGCAAAGGATCAGCTCCTTGAAAGTCTGGAAGGCGAGCTGGTCCACGAAAAAGCCCTCAAAATCGCAAGCTATGAGCAGCAGCTGAAGGATGAGGCCGAGGATAAGGCAAGAGAGCTCATCTCCATGGCCATTTCCCGCTGTGCCGCCGACCACGTCAGCGAAGCCACCGTTTCCGTCGTCACCCTGCCCAACGATGAAATGAAGGGTCGGATCATCGGACGGGAAGGTCGGAACATCCGTGCTCTCGAGACCCTGACCGGCGTTGACCTCATCATCGATGACACCCCCGAAGCCATCACCCTTTCCAGCTTCGACCCCGTCCGCCGGGAGATCGCCCGTCTGTCTCTGGAAAAGCTCATCACCGATGGCCGCATTCACCCTGCCCGCATCGAGGAGACCGTGGAAAAGGCCACCCGGGAGGTGGAAGCCCGGATCAAAGCCGAAGGCGAACGTGCCATGATGGAGACCAACGTCCACGGCCTGCACCACGAGCTGGTGAAGCTGTTAGGGCGGCTCCACTACCGCACCTCTTACGGACAGAACGTACTGGATCACTCCATCGAAGTAGCCCATCTGGCGGGCATCATGGCCGCAGAGTTGGGTGTGGATGTGACCATGGCAAAGCGTGCCGGCCTGCTGCATGACATCGGCAAGGCGCTGAGCCACGAGATCGAAGGCTCCCACGTCCAGATTGGCGTGGACATCTGCCGGAAATATAAGGAAAACCCACAGATCCTTCACGCCATCGAGGCCCACCATGGCGATGTGGAGACCAAGACGGTCATTGCAGCCTTGGTCCAGGCGGCCGATGCCATCTCCGCCGCCCGCCCCGGCGCACGGAGAGAGAATCTGGAGAACTACATCAAACGGGTGGAAAAACTGGAGGAGATCGCCAAGTCCTTCGATGGTGTGGAGAAGTGCTATGCCATTCAGGCCGGCCGTGAGATCCGCATCTTAGTAAAGCCTGAAGTCGTCAAGGACGACGAAATGGTCATCGCTGCCCGGGAGATCGCAAAGCGCATCGAAAGCGAGCTGGAGTATCCCGGCCAGATCAAAGTGCATATGATCCGCGAGAGCCGTGCCATCGACTATGCGAAATAACCCTACCAAACCGGCGGGACAGAGCGGAAACGCTCCGTCCCGCCTTTCTTTTTAAGCCGAAAAGAGGGATCGTTTTGTACACGAAAATCATGAGCGCCGGCGTATTCGGCATGAACGCCTATCCGGTAGAGGTGGAAGTGGACACCTTCCGGGGGCTTCCGTCCTTTGAAATCGTAGGGCTTCCCGACGCCGCCGTCAAAGAGAGCCGGGATCGGGTCCGGGCCGCCTTTCAAAACTGCGGCTTTGAGTTCCCGGTGCAGAAGATCACCGTGAACCTGGCCCCCGCCGACTTAAAAAAGACCGGTCCCATTTACGATCTTCCCATCTTTTTGGGGCTGCTTGCCGCCTCCGGCCAGACCCACGCCGACTTCTCCGGCAGCCTCTTCTTAGGGGAGCTTACCATGAACGGCGGTGTGCGACGGGTGCAGGGCGTCCTGCCCATGGCGCTGATGGCGCGGGAACAGGGCTTTTCAAAGATCTTTGTCCCGGCGGAAAATCTGCGGGAGGCCAGCGCCGTTCAGGACATCGAGCTTTACGGGATCGAAACCGTTTCGGAAGTTGTGGACTTTCTGGAGGGAGTAAGGGAGTTGAAGCCGGCAGAGCCCTTGGCTTTCGTCCCAGGCTCCACGCCTCACCAGCCGGATATGGCCGATGTCATGGGGCAGGAATTTGCAAAGAGGGCGTTGGAGATCGCTGCGGCAGGCTTTCATAATGCCCTGCTCATCGGACCGCCTGGCTCCGGAAAGAGTATGCTGGCAAAGCGGTTGCCTTCCATCCTGCCGGATCTGACTTTTGAAGAAGCCATCGAGAGCACCCGGATCCACTCCATCGCCGGAAACCTGACCAATGACCACCCCATCCTCACCGAGCGTCCTTTCCGGGCGCCGCACCACACCGTTTCCCCGGCGGGGCTTTCCGGAGGAGGCAGCATTCCAAGACCCGGCGAAATTTCACTGGCTCATAACGGTGTCCTCTTTTTGGACGAGCTCCCGGAATTTTCCCGAGCGGCTATGGAGATTCTCCGACAGCCCATTGAGGAGGGCACGGTGACCATTTCCCGGGTCAGCGGCACCCTTACCTATCCCTGCTCCATGATCGTCATCGCCGCCATGAATCCCTGCCCCTGCGGCTACTACGGCCATCCCACCCATCCCTGCAGCTGCCAGCCCACTCAGGTCACTCGCTACCTGAACCGGGTCAGCGGACCGCTCTTAGACCGGCTGGATCTGCACATCGACGTGGCGCCGGTGGAGTTTGCACACCTTTCCTCCGGTCAGAAAGCCGAATCCTCCGCCGAGATCAAAAAGCGGGTGGACGCCGCCCGAAAGATCCAGCAGGCCCGCTTTGCCGGAACCGGCATCCGGGACAACGCCCACATCCCGGCGGATATGATGAACGACTGCTGCGCCGTCACCCCGGAGGGCAGCCGGATCCTGAGCAGCGCTTTTGAACGCATGGGTATGAGCGCACGGGGCTATCACCGGATCTTAAAGGTTGCCCGTACGATTGCAGACTTAGAGGGCAGCAAGGACATCCAGCCGCCCCATCTGCTGGAAGCCCTTCAGTACCGCAGCATGGATCGGAAATATTTTCACGGATAAGAAAAAATCCTTCGGGTTTAACCCGAAGGATTTTTTTGGATTAAAAATACGGTTAGTTGTTTTTATACCGCTCATACCGGTCGTTGTTAACCTTAACGACCTTGTCAAGGCCCAGCTCATTGAGCTTCTCAATCTCCGCATCCAGCTGATCCAGGCTGACGTTCCCGAGGATCAGGTTCATGCAAAGCTCGTCGGAGTAGGACTGCAGGGCAGTAGTATAAGCCGTAAGGATCTCCTGTTCCTCTTCCGTAGCAACCGCATAGGTGCTGCTGGAGAAGGGGCTGACCACATAAGGACGGTAAGTCATCTGAGACCAGCGGTTTTCCAAAGCCCGGCGCTGTTTATCCGTACCCAGATTGGCCAGACGCTCCTCGGGGGACATACCCTTTGTCACAATGGAGGGATCTCCACCGTCTATGCGAGCAATACCGATGTTGGAGAAGGTGGAGCAGCCGCCTCTTCTGGCTTCGTAACGCTCGGCAGGGGTCATGGCTTTTAAGTCATCGGTCTGGGTCAGGCGGACACGGCCTTCGTTATTGGGATCAGGCTCAACAATATAGTCTGTGCCCTCAATACCGGAACCACTGTACGTGCTGGCAGACTCGGTAAAGGAGAAATCATAAAGCCGGATGATACCTTCGACGACTTCCGGCGTGGCCGCTTTGGTGATGCCCATCTTGTTATAGCACAGATCTACTGCATCGGTCAGCAGATAAGGAGTAATGCCTTCCACAACCTGAATGGGAGCAATTACCGTGTATTCCGCTTCTTCCACGCCTTCAACCAGCTGGTTGAACCAGGTGGCATCGGTATAAGACCGCATACCGGCTACTTTGTTTTCTGCGATGCGGGAATTGAACATTTCATCGGTGGCGCCCAGCATGGCGGTATCAAACAGGTCTTCCTTCACCATGGTGGACAGCAGCTCAAAATACGGACGCACTCCCTCGGAGTACCAGGCGGAGGTAGCCGAATCGGTATTGGGGTCAATTCCGGTCAGACCGGGAGTCAGGCCGAACCACTGGGCGATGCCGGTGAAAAAGCCGTAAGAATAAGCATCGAAGCAGTAGCGTTCGTCTTTCTGTCCGTTGCCGTTCACATCCTGGGCCTGGAAGGCGCGGAGGACATCCAGGAACTCATCCACGGTGGTGGGCATCTCTTTATTGACCTTCGCCAGCCAATCGGAACGGATAGCTGCGCCGATCACTTCCAGGTTTTCGGCTTGGGAGCCGTCCGGCAGCGTCGTCATGCCTCCGGGAACGACGTCAGGGCACCAATACATCTTTCCGTCGGGAGCCGTTACCAGCTTCTTTGCAAAGTTGGCTTTCATGTTGAATTTGTCTTTCAGGGAAAGGGTAGGATCCCCATTGCGATTCGTGGGTTCTAACGGATCGGGACGGCTGTACGCATCCATAGCGGCAATCCAGTCCTGGAGCTGGCCGCTGGCACCTAAGTTCAAAGCGGTCACATCATCCAGGGGAGTCAGATTGATCAGATCCGGCAAGTCGCTGGCTGCAGCCATACGGGTCTGGACGACGGTACCATACTGCTCGCTGGAAACAATTTCATAGTTCAGCGTCAGATTCCGTTTAGCAAGCTCCTCCTGCCATTTCACATAACTCGGGAAGGATTCCCGATCGTTCCAGTCCCAATAAGCCTGGCTGTTTGCAGGCCCCATGATCTGGATCGTTACGGGCTTCATTTCTGTGCTGTTGCTTTCTTCAGTAGAGGATTCGGACGAAGAGGGGGTGCTGCCGGGCTCCTGGGAAGAGCCGCTGCCGGCGTCTCCGTTTCCGCCGCAGGAAGCGAGAAGCAGCAGGGATGCCAAGATTGCGCTGAGGGTTCGTGCAGACTTACCGATGTTTCTGTACATGGGAAAACCTCCTTAAAACAGTACGTTTTTATTTTTTCCGCTCTAGGCGGATTCAAACGGGATCAGCCTTTCAGAGAGCCGAGCATGATGCCTTTCATGAACTGCTTCTGGAACAAGGGATAGATGAAAAGAATGGGAAGTGTAATAAATACGATCATAGCGTACTTCAGCTGCTGAGCGCCCAAAGCAACCTGGTAGGCTTCTTCGATTTCCTCCTTGGTCTTCAACTTGTTCAGATCCACCGACTGGGAGATCAGAACCCGCTGGAGATACATCTGAAGGGGATGGAGCTTGGTGTTGGTCTGATAAATATTGGCGCCGAACCAGCTGTTCCACACGCCGACGATGGTATAGATGGCGATCACGGCGATGATGGGCTTTGCAAGAGGAATGAAGATCCGAAAAAGAACCTGATAGTTATTGGCGCCGTCGATAAAGGCGGCTTCGCTGAGCTCGCTGGGGAGGCTTGCAAAATAGGTGCGGGTCAGAATAATATTCCAGATGCCCACGGCTCCCGGAATAATCAAAGCCAGACGGGTGTTGTAGAGCCCCAACCGATTGATCAGCAGGAAGGACGGGATCATGCCACCACCGAAATACATGGGAATCA
>USLH01000087.1 GCA_900555435.1 uncultured Oscillospiraceae bacterium
AGGGAGGTGGGCTTCTTCACCGGGTCGTCTTGGGACATGGGAACGAAGTAGTAGTTCCGGGTGTTTAAAAGGATGCCGATGTTTTTGGCGCTGCCGCTTAAAGCGTCATTGGTGGAAACGGCGAGGACCACAGGCTTCCGGTTCCGGAGGTGGCTCTTGACGGCGAGGGTCACCGGGTCGTCGGTGATTCCGTTTGCCAGTTTGGCAAGGGTGTTGCCGGTGCAGGGGGCTACGAGCAAAAGGTCAGTCTTGTTTTGGGGGCCGATGGGTTCGGCACCGGGGAGATCCAAGATCGGCGGGCAGCCGCAGATCTCCGTGACCCGGGCAAGAAAGTCCGCCGCTTTTCCGAAGCGGGTGTCAGTCGCTGCCGCAGCGGGTGAGAGGATGGGGAGGATGGAAAAGCCCTGTCTCTTACATTCCTCCATGGCGGTTAACGTGCGGGAAAAGGTACAGAAGGAGCCGCAGACGGCAAATCCCAGACGGATCTCAGACACAGGTGTTCCCCCTTTCGGTCAGGATATTCCGGACGGTGCGGGCGAGGATGGCGGCGGCGGTGTCCGGGGCGGTCTTTCCGGGCAGGGACAAGGCGGGGATGGCACGGATGCCCAGCTCCTCTGCCGCTTGGAAGTCAACGCCGCCGGGGGCGGAGGCAAGGTCGATGAAAAGAGCGTTTTTATCGAGAAGGGACAGCTCGTTTTCCCCAAAAAGACGGGTGGGGACGGTGTTTAAGATCAGCTGGAACCGGGGCAGTTGCCGATTCATCCCGGAAAGGGGAAGGGGAGAAGCGCCGTAGGCTTCCGCCCAAGCCAGATCTTTCGCACTGCGGGCGGTGACGGTAACGGCTGCTCCGGCTCCGGAAAAGACCCGATGGCAGAGCTTAGCTACTCTGCCGTAGCCGGTGATGAGGGTGGGAATGCCGTTTAAGGAAACGGGAAGCTCCTCCAAGGCGATTTGTAAAGCGCCTTCGGCAGTGGGGACGGCGTTTAAAACAGAAAACTCCTCCCGGCTCAGATAATCCTCCGTCGTCAGCCCTCGTTCTTTGCAGGTCTGAAGGAATTTTTCGGAAAGTTTTCCCCCGAAAATCAGCGTATCGGTTCCGCAGAGATCAAGGACCCGGGAGAGGGGGATGGCTTCTTTGCCAAGGGGCGTCCAGAGGGCGAGGTCGTTTTTGCTGACGGGAGCGGGCAGGATCAGGCAGTCGGGGGGAACGGCGAGGGGTTCGCCGGGGGAAAGGCGGCGGACTTCTTCGGGGAAGGGACAGCGGTCGTCAAAGCCCAGCACCGCCACGCCCCCTTCCCGGGAAAGGATGCCGGCCAGACGGACGCAGCGTTCATCTCCGCCGGCGATGAGAAAGAACTTTTCGGACATGGAAAGACCCTCCAATGGTAAGAATTTGGTTTATCCCATGGTATGAGGAGGAGGGGCGATCGGTGCGGAAAGGTCGAAGGACTGTTTTTTAAAAAAGCAGAGGATAGAAAAACAGCCGGCAGAGCGTTTCTGCCGGCTGTTTTTAAGAATGCTTATTTGGTGTTATAGGAGTTGGTGGTGTCTGCGGTGATTTCGTGGACGTTTTCCTTGCGGCGGGAGGTCTTGACCCGTTTCATCAGCTCGTCGTAGTAGAGGTCTTCGTCGAAGGGAATCTCCACGGGCTTATTGAGCCAGGAGGACAGGTGCATGGCGTTGGAAAGGGTCAGACCGTTGATGCCCTCTCTTCCGTCGGCAATCAGGGGGGTACCGTGGAGGATCCGGCCGGCAAAGGCGTTCAGGACGCCGATGTGCTGCTCGGATTTTCCGTCGGTCTCCACCTCGGAGAAGGTGCTCGTGGGGCAGCCGAAGGCAGCTTTATTTTCATGGGAGAACACAGTTTCAAACACGTCGTTCTTCCACATATAGAGCTTGCCATTTTCGCTGACCAGCTTGCCGCCGTTGAAGTCGATCTCAAAGCGGTTGGTGCCGGGAACGTCGCCGGTGGTGGTGATGAAGCAGCCGGTGGCGCCATTTGCGTATTCCACATAGGTGGTCACATCATCCTCCACTTCAATGTCATGCCACTTGCCATACTGCAGGTGGGCGTCGACTAAAACGGGCATTCCGCAGATCCACTGCCAGAGGTCCAGATTGTGGGGGCACTGGTTTAAAAGGACGCCGCCGCCCTCGCCGGACCAGGTGGCCCGCCAGGCGCCGGAATCGTAGTAGCTCTGGGGACGGTACCAGTTGGTGATGATCCAGTTGGTGCGGCGGATCTCGCCCAATTCGCCGCTCTGGACGATCTCCCGCATTTTGCGGTAGATGTGGTCGGTGCGCTGGTTGAACATCATGCCGAAGACCACGTTGGCTTTATCGGCAGCTTCATTCATTTCCCGAACCTGCTTGGTGTAAACGCCGGCGGGCTTTTCGCACATGACGTGGAGGCCCCGTTCGAAGGCTTTGATGGCGTAAACGGGGTGATAGTAATGGGGGACGGCGATGAGGACGGCATCGATCAGGCCAGAGTCCATCATCTTTTCGGCGTCGTCGAAGAGGGCAATGGGGGTTTCGATGTTGTCTTTGACCCACTGGAGCCGCTCGGGCTTTATGTCAGCCACGGCGGTGACAGTGATCTCGGGGCAGCGTTTGTGCATTTCGATGTTGCTGAGGTGGCCGGTGCCCATGTTTCCGACACCGATGATGCCAAGTCTTACTTTTTCCATAATGGATCCTCCTTATTTGAGCCCCAGAGCGGTGAGATACTCATAGCTCTTCTTCAGGCACCAGAAGGGATTGTTCCCCTGGCAGTCGTCCTGTTCCACCAGAACGTATTTGGTGCCGCCGGCTTCGCAGGCGGAGAGGAAGCGTTCGAAGTTGATACTGCCTTCGCCGATGTAAGCCATCTGCTGCCTGTCGCTGGCATACTTCATGTCCTTCACATGGACGCAGTCAATGCGGCCCGCCAGTTTTTCGGCAAACTGCGCAGGGTCGCCGCCGCCGTACTGTACCCAGTAACTGTCCAGGGTGAACCCCATGTCTTCGGCGGGCATCAGGTCGGCCAGACGCTCTAAGAAGGTGACGCCGTTTGCTTTCGTGAACTCAAAGCCGTGGTTGTGGTACATGAATTTCTTGCCGGCTTCCCGGATCTTGCGGGCGGGCACGGCAAGCAGTTCGGCGAAGGCGGGCAGGGCGCCGGGGTTGCCCCATAAGGATCCGGGCAGGGAGCCGATGCCGATGTAGTCGCAGCCGAATATGTCATGCTCTCTGATGACGGCTTCGGTTTCGTTGATGACCCGGTCGGGGTTGGTGTGGGTGATGGCGCAGGTGAGGCCGGTCTCTTTCAGACGGTCCCGGAGCCACTCTGCTTCAAAGGGGCAGGTGCCGGAAACCTGCACAGTGGTATAGCCGATGTCGGCAATTTTTTTCAGTGTTTCCGCAAAGTCGTCCAAGGTCTTGGTGAAATCCCGGACGGTAAAGAGTTGTGCGCCGATTTTCATAAATAATCCTCCTTATGCTTGATCCTTACACTCATGATACCACGCTGATTTTTGACATGCAATAGCATATTCGGGCAAAAAACATTGTAAAAGCGAGCGTTTGCTAGGAAGAAAGAAAAACCGCTTTCGTTCAGCAGAAGCGGACGGTATCGGAGATCTTCCGCTTGGGAACCCGGTAATTCCCGGCTTCGTCCAGATAATACTTCACCGAGTCGGTCAGATCCTCGCAGACGGAGGTGTGGGTGGGGTAGCCGTAGGCGGTGACGGAGTGGATCCTTACCGTTTCCGGCAGGGAGAAGCGTTCCATGAACCACGGACGGTCGCAGGAGCCGATGATGCAGCTGCCAACGCCCTTTTCCCATGCAGCGAGGGTCATGTTGGCAAGAGCGATGCCGGCGTCGGTATCGGAATAGCTGCCCTTGGAAATGTCTGTGTCAATGAGGGCCAGGATAAAGAGGGTGGGACGCTCGTTTTCCCTGGGGACGCCCTGTTCCGGAGGAAGGTAGCCTGCCCATTTGGTGTGGGGGAAGGCTTCGGCGACCAGCTCCGGGGTGCGGATCACCAGATATTTCAGTGGCTGGAGATTGGCGGCACTGGAGGAAAGACGGGCGGCCTCTAAAATTTCGGAGATCACTTCGTCGGGGACGGGGCGCTGCTCAAAGCGGCTGTAGGTGCGGCGGGTCTTCATTAAATTGAGAACGGACATGTTACTGCTTCCTTTCGTGATGAAATGGGGGCTTTTTCAGTTTGAGAGAGAATTTCGGCGGCTTTTTCTCTTTGGCGGGGAGCAGAGGGTGCTCCTCGGAGGCATAAGCTGCGGTTTCCGGCGGGAGATCCCGCTTTTTTAAGCGGGACTCGGTAAGCTCGGCGATGAGATAATAGATGACGGCAAAGAGGGGGACGCCGATGAACATCCCCAAAACGCCCATCAGGCTGCCGAAGAGGGTGATGGCGAAGATGACCCAGAAGGGGGAAAGACCTGTGGAATCTCCTAAAATCTTGGGGCCGATGACGTTGCCGTCCAGCTGCTGCAGAAGGAGAATGAAGATACCGAACCACAAAGCCGTCAGCGGGTCGGCAATGAGAAGGATCAGGATAGAAGGAATGGCGCCGAAGAAGGGGCCGAAGTAAGGAATGATATTGGTCACGCCGACGATGACGCTGATGAGCATGGCATAGGGCCAGTGGAACAGGGTCATGAACAGCAGGCAGAGAAGGCCGATGATGAGGGAGTCAAGGAGCTTGCCGTTGATGAAGCCGCTGAAAATGGCGTGGCTTTTGTGGGTGACCTTTAAGATCTCATTGAGTGTATTCTGGGAGAAAATGGCGGAGAGGAGCTTTTTGATATGGGCGAAGAACAGCTCCTTCTGGAGCAGGATGTAAACGGAGATAATGACGCCGACCAGGACATTCAGGATCCCGGTGGTCAGGTTCATGGTAGCCTGCAGCAGCTGGGGGACCATAGTGGGGAGCTTGGCAGTCAGGTTCGACACCAGATTTTCCGCAGCGGCGAGGATCTTGTCGACCGTTGTGGTGGGAAGGCTTTCCAGATTGTACTTGTTGATCAGCTCTATCGCCAGATCCCGGAGTGTTTGGAGCCAGCCGGGAATCTGATTGGCCAGAGCGGCAAGGCTTAAACCAATCTGGGGAATCACGATGCGGAAGAAGATAACGAGAATCGCAAGGCTTAGTACATAAGAGAGCAGCACGGCGATGCGCCGGCGGATCCGGCGATCCAGCTTGTCCTTGCTGATTTTTGAAAGGAGCCGCTCCATGGCGCCCATCATGGGGTTTAAGATGTAAGCAATGGCAAAGCCCCAGATAAAAGGCTGCAGGATGCTTAAAACCCGCAGGACGATGTTCCCCACGGTGCGGATCTTCACCACCGCCATGATGATGCAGACGCCGGCGGCGATCACCAGAAGGACGTAAAGGGCGATGGTGTTGTATTTGCGGTTAAAATCGATCTTCATAGGACGGCCTCCTTGATCTGGATCTTGCCAAGAATTTTTCCGATGGGGCCTTGGATGAGCAGGTCGGCCCGGTCGTCATAGGGGGTGGAGGACTTGTTGATGAGGATCAGGCGGCTGCCGGTATAATACTGGAGCAGGCCGGCCGCCGGATAGACCGCCAGAGAGGTGCCGCCGACGATGACGCAGTCGGCTTCCCGAAGGGCACGGATGGAAGCTTCTAGAACCGAAGCGTCCAGCTGCTCCTCATAAAGCACCACATCGGGCTTGATGACTCCGCCGCAGGGGCAGCGGGGAATGCCTTCGGAACGGAGGATCGTTTCCGCATCGAAGGAGCGGCCGCAGGAAAGGCAGGTGTTCCGGTGAATGGAGCCGTGGAGCTCCAGCACGTTTTTGCTGCCCGCCATCTGGTGCAGGCCGTCGATGTTCTGGGTAATGACGGCGGAGAGGATATGAGCCTTTTCCAGCTCCGCCAGCTTTTTATGGGCGGCGTTTGGCTTTGCGGTCAGGCAGAGCATCTTTTCCCGGTAAAAGCGGAAGAACTCCTCCGGGTGCCTTTCAAAAAAGCTGTGGCTTAAGATCGCTTCCGGAGGATAGGCGTAGGACTGGTTATAAAGGCCGTCGGTGCTGCGGAAATCGGGGATGCCGCTTTCGGTGGAGACGCCGGCTCCGCCGAAGAAGACAAGGCTGCGGCTTTCGTTCACCCACTGCTGCAGGGTCGTCTGCGGGTCAGTCATATCAGTCGCTCTCCTTTAAGATCAGCTCGATGGGGCAATGGTCGCTGCCGAAGACGTCGGTGTCGATGCGGCTGTCCGACACCCGGTCTTTCAGCCGGTCGGATACCAGAAAGTAGTCGATGCGCCATCCGGCGTTCTTCTCCCGGGCGTGGAAGCGGTAGGACCACCAGCTGTAAACACCCTCCGTATCGGGGTAGAGCAGGCGGAAGGTGTCGATGAAGCCGGAGGATAAGAGCTCCGTCATTTTCTGACGCTCCTCATCGGTAAAGCCGGCATTTTTTCGGTTGGTTTTCGGGTTTTTCAGGTCGATCTCTTCGTGAGCGACGTTCATGTCGCCGCAGACGATGAGGGGTTTTTTCTGATCCAGCGTTTTCAGGTAATCCCGGAAAGCGTCCTCCCACTGCATCCGGTAGGGAAGGCGGGCAAGCTCCTGCTGGGAGTTGGGTGTATAGACGTTTACGAGGAAAAAGTCCGGGAATTCGGCGGTGATGACCCGGCCTTCGGTGTCATGCTCCGGGATGCCGATGCCGTAAGAGACGGAGAGGGGCGGCTTTTTGGTAAAGACGGCGGTGCCGGAGTAGCCCTTTTTCTCGGCGCTGTTCCAGTATTCCTCGTAGCCGCCGATAATGAAGTCCGCCTGCTCCCGTTGCATCTTCGTTTCCTGCAGACAGACAATATCGGCATCGGAAGCCTTTAAAAAGTCCAGAAAGCCCTTGCCCATGCAGGCACGAAGGCCGTTCACATTCCAAGAGATCAGTTTCATTCCGTGTTGCCCTCCTTTTAATAAAAAGGCGTTTTCTTTTATTATACACGGGAATAAAAGGAATGTCATGGATTCTTTGTAAAAATCTTTTAGAAGAAACGGGTTTTCCGGGAATTTGGGAGAGACGCTGAAAAATACCGCCTTTTTTCGGGAAAGGGCGGCGGTAAAACTCTTGTGGAACAGGAGAGAAATATGATACAATAAAAAAAGCGTTATTTTTAAGGAGTGAAAGCCGGATATGTGGAAACTGCGGAGGTTTCTGAAGGATTACAGGAAACAGGTCATCATCGGACCGATTTTCAAATGGATGGAAGCGGTGCTGGAGTTGATCGTGCCGCTTGTTATGGCGAAGATCATTGACGTGGGCGTAAAAAACGCCGACAAGGGATATGTATTTCGGATGGGCGGGCTGCTGCTGCTCATTGCGGCGGTGAGCTTAGGGTGTGCGCTGGTGTGCCAGTACAGCGCCTCTATTGCCTCGCAGGGTGTAGGCACCAATCTGCGGCGGGAAATGTTTGACCGGATCAACCGGTTTTCCCATGCGGAGCTGGATCGGTTCGGGACCCACTCGCTGATCACCAGGCTGACCAACGACGTGAACCAGCTGCAGGTGGCGGTGGCCATGCTGATCCGGCTGGTGGTGCGGGCACCGTTCCTTGCCATCGGTGCGGTGGTCATGGCGTTTACCATCGATGTGAAGCTGTCGCTTATTTTTCTGGTGGTCTTCCCATTGATCGTGGGGGTGCTTTATTTTGTCATGAACCGGTCGATCCCCTTTTTCCGCGTCATGCAAAAGAAGCTCGATAAGATCTCCCTCATTACGAGAGAGAATCTGGAGGGCGCACGGGTGATCCGGGCATTCTCGAAGCAGGATGCGGAGCTTTCTCGGTTCACAAGCGCCAGCGATGACCTTGCCAACACCTCCGTACGGGTGGGGCGGCTATCGGCGCTTTTAAATCCGCTTACCTATGTCATCATGAACCTCGGCATCGTTGCCATCCTCTGGTTCGGCGGGTTCCGGGTGGATTCCGGGCGGCTGACTCAGGGCGAGATGATTGCATTTGTCAACTACATGACCCAGATCTTGCAGGCGCTGATCGTGGTGGCCAATCTGGTGGTCATTTTCACCAAGGCTTCCGCTTCCGCCAGTCGGATCAACGAAGTGCTGGAGACGGAGCCTTCCGTTTCGGACGCAGTTTCGGGGGAGGTTGCTCCTCTGGCTGATGAGGCGGCGCTGGAATTCGATCGTGTTGCCTTTGCCTATGCCGGGGCAGAGGAACCGTCCCTTTCCGGGATCACCGTGAAGCTGCGGCCCGGGGAGACCTTAGGCGTGATCGGCGGCACCGGCTCGGGCAAATCCACCTTTGTGAGCCTGATCCCCCGGTTTTATGACGCAACCTCCGGCGAGGTGAAGGTGTTTGGACGGGATGTGAAGGAATATCCCCTTGCTGAGCTGCGGCGGCTGGTGGGGACCGTGCCCCAGAAGGCGGCAGTGGTCTCCGGCACCATCAGGGAAAACCTGCGGTGGGCGAAGCCGGATGCGACCGACGAGGAGCTGTGGGCGGCGCTGAAGACCGCTCAGGCGGAGTCTTTTGTGGAGGCGCTGCCCCAGAAGCTGGAGACCCGGGTGGAACAGGGCGGAAAGAACTTCTCCGGCGGGCAGAAGCAGCGGCTGACCATTGCAAGAGCGCTGGTAGGCAAGCCTTCCATCCTTATTTTAGACGATTCCGCCAGTGCATTGGACTTTGCAACGGATGCCGCTCTGCGGAAGGCGCTACGGACGGAAACGAAGGGCATGACAGTCATCATGGTTTCCCAGCGTGCCAGCACCATACGGTATGCGGATCAGATCTTAGTGCTGGACGACGGCGGCATGGCGGGGCTTGGCACCCACGAGGAGCTGTTTGAGAACTGCCCGGTCTACCGGGAGATCTGTCTGTCTCAGTTAAGCGCGGAGGAGGCGGCGAAATGAGCAAGAAAAAAATCGATAAAAACGTGGTGCGCCGCCTTCTGATCTACACCAAGCCCTATCGGGGGTATCTGATCGCAGCCATGGTCTCGGCGCTGATCAGCGTTCTGTTGACTCTGACGGTGCCGGTGCTCATTGGCGACGGCGTGGACTGCATCGTCGGAGCCGGGGACGTGGATTACAAGGAGCTTCTGCAGATTTTGATCCTATTAGGGGCATCTGTTGCGGGAACGGCGGTGTTCCAGTGGCTCATGTCCTATTTTACCAACGTCATCACCTATCGGACGGTGAAGGATCTGCGGATCCAGCTGTTTCAGAAATTGAACGGCGTGCCGCTGCGGTACATCGACCGGACGGCTCACGGCGACTTCATCAGCCGGGTGGTCAACGACATCGACCAGGTGTCCGACGGCCTTTTACAGGGTTTTACCCAGCTGTTCACCGGCATCATCACCATCGTGGGGACGCTGGTGTTCATGCTGATGGCAAATGTGTGGGTGGCGCTTCTGGTGTTCGTGCTGACGCCTCTTTCCTTGTTCGTGGCATCCTTTATCGCCAAGAACTCCTACAAGCACTTCCGGGGGCAGACCGCCATTCAGGGCGAGCTTTCCGGCTATGTGGAGGAAATGGTGGCGAACCAGAAGCTGGTCAAAGCCTTCAATTATGAGGAGCGGTCGGAGAAAGCCTTCGGTGAGATCAACGCCCGGCTTTATGAGCAGGGGCAGAAGGCGCAGTTCTTCTCCTCCCTTTCCAATCCCAGCACCCGGTTCGTCAACGCCGTGGTGTATGCGGCGGTGGGGCTGACCGGTGCGGTGTCCGCCATTGCGGGGCATATTTCCGTGGGTCAGATCTCCATGTTTTTAAGTTATGCCCAGCAGTATACCAAGCCCTTCAATGAAGTCACCGGCATCATCACCCAGCTCCAGACCGCCTTCGCTTCGGCGCAGCG
>USLH01000088.1 GCA_900555435.1 uncultured Oscillospiraceae bacterium
GCTGTTCAAACAGCTGTGCCGCCGCTGTCAGGATCCTCGCTCTGGTGTTTTCCATGGTATCTCTCCCCTTTGCTCCAGTATACCATAAACTGGTCAAAAGGGAAGCGCATCTTCTCAGACAGCCGGCTCGTACTCACCGTTCTGGATGCGGTCAAGGCCGCCGCCCCTCATAAAGTCTACGTCATGTTAGGCTCCAACGGCGTCGCCTTCCTGACCCAGGATAACATCATCGAGTTTTACGGCGAGTTTTTGGACGAACTCAGAGCTGCCCTCCCCAACGCCATTCTCTATGTGGAATCGGTGCTCCCCGTCACCCACGAAAAAGAAGCCGGGGACAGCCGCTATGCCAATTCCAAGATCGACGCCTTAAACGATGCCCTTCTGGACCTTGCCACCGAAAAAGGAGCGTATTTCGTCAATGTCTCCGAAGCCATCAAGGACGAAGCCGGCTGTCTTCCTGCCGCCGCCAGCTCCGACGGGATGCATTTCGGCGTTTCCACCTATAATAAATGGGTGGACTACCTTCTGACCCACACGGTGGACGAGTCGAAGCTCCCGGAGTAGAACTATGAAGACCTCCCATGTTTCTCATGAAAACCGTTGTTTCTGGACTGCCCCGGCTTTGACGGGTGGTCTTTTGCTGTTGGTTTTCGCCGTTTTCGGCTTTTTCCCCTTCGGCGGGAAAAGCATCAGCTGGTGCGACATGACCCAGCAGGTCATGCCCCTGACCGGTACCTTCGGCCGCATCCTCCGGGGAGAAGGCAGCCTGCTTTTTGACAGCGCCGCTGCCGGCGGGATGAATTTCTGGGGTGTTTTTTTCTTTTTCCTGGCAAGCCCCTTGAACCTTCCCGCCGCTCTTGCCCCGCTGGAGTGGCTCCCCTATGTGATGAACCTGCTGCTCCTCGTAAAGATGATGCTCTGCGCTTTTACGGCGGCCCTTTTCTTCCGACGCTTTTTCCCGGAGATGGGGACTCTTCCCATTTCCCTTTTCGGGGTGCTCTACGGCTTTTCCGGCTTCGCCCTTAACTACTACCAGAACATCGTCTGGCTGGACATGATGGCGCTTTTCCCCCTGCTGCTTCTTTCCCTGACCGCTTTGGTCACCGACCGGAAGATGCTGCCTTTTGTGCTCGCTTTTTCCGCCATGCTGACGGTCAACTACTACTTAAGCTACATGGTGGTGCTTTTCCTGATCCTCGGTATGGGGCTTTTTTTCTATTTCTGTTCCTCCCCGAAGCGTTCCGGGGAATACGCCCTCCTGCTGGGGACAGGGGCGCTTGCTTCCCTCCTGATCACGGCGCCGGTGTGGCTCCCCTCCCTGCTGGAGGTGGAAAATTCCGCTCGGGGCGTGGGGCTCATCCAGAGCCTCTCCGCCGGAAACTGGCTCACCAGCCTTTCCACCACCCTGCCGGTGCTTTTCTGCGGCGCTCCTCTTGCCTCCCTTTTCTTCCTGCGGAAACGTCAGGCCCGCTCCGGATTTTTCACCTCTCTGATGGGGACGATCTTCCTGCTGCTCCTGCCGGTGATCCTTGACCCCATCAACAAAATGTGGCACACCGGCAGCTATCAGAGCTTTCCCGTCCGGTATGGGTACATGCTGAATTTCCTGCTGCTCCTTTTCGCCGCCGAGATCCTTTCCCGGCAGCTCTCCCCCGAGGACGCCGCTCCTTCCACCCGGCTGTGGGCGAAGATCGTTTTTCCTCTGTTGCTCCTGACTTTTACGGGAGGGATCTTTTATGCCCTCTCCTACCGACTTGACGCCCTTGCGGTTTACACCAAGCGGCTCTGGGGCGATAAGGGATCCTTCCGTGGCCTTCTTTTGTTCCTTTTGGTGACTGTCCTGATCCTTACGCTGACCCTTTTTGCCTACAAAAAACGGCAGCTTTCCCGGAAATTCGCAGCCGCCCTCCTGACCCTCACCGTCCTCCTGGAGAGCTTTTTCGGCGCCGGCGTCTACATCGGAAGCGTTGACCAGAGCCTTACCAACTATCAGGCCATGTCCGATTTAAAAGGCCGGATCCCCGATGAGGGCTTCTATCGTTTAAAGACCGAGCGAAAGTTTTTCGCCGTCAATTTCTTCTCCGCTATGGGATATGAAAGCCTTTCCCACTACACCTCCCTGACCGCCGAAAGCTATCTGACTTCCATCCGGAAGCTGGGCTATTCCGGCTATTGGATGGAGGTGAATTCCAACGGGGGGACGGTCTTTTCCGATGCCCTCCTTGGAAACCGCTACATCCTCCGCCGCTTAAAGGATGCTGCGGAAGCCTCCATTTTAAGCGACGCCACCCTTTACTGGAACCACTATTATCTTTTACAGCGCCTTCCCTTTGCCCTCCCCTCCGCCCTTGTCACCGATGCGGAGCCGGGATTTCTTTCCGAGCTTCCCAATACCGCTTCCCGGATCGATGTGCAGCAGGCGCTGGCGGATGCTCTGTTTGACGGGGCGGAGGGGCTTTTCACCCGCCATACCCCCGACGCCGGCAGCGATTCCATGGAGATGACCTATACGATCCCCGTGGAGGGTACCCGGATTCTCTACTTCGACTGCGCCGCCGCACCGTCCACCCGGATCAATCCCTCCATCAACAAGTCCTGCCGGATTACAGTAAACGGCGAGCCCATCCGGGGCGAGTTCCCCACCCAATCGGAAAACGGCATCCTGGAGCTGGGCACCTTCACCGACGAAACGGTCACCATTACCGTAGAGCGTTTAAAGTCCGTAAAACCCACCTATTACGGCGTTTACAGCTTGGATACCGCCCTTCTGGAAACGCTCTGCGAAAAAGCGGAAGGCTCCGAGCTTTCCGTTCACGGGAATCGGATCACCGTTTCCTGCAAAGCGAAGGAGGGGCAGACTCTTTTCCTCCCCATTTCTTACGACAAAGGCTTCAAAGCCACAGTCAATGGGAAGGAGGTTCCCCTTTCCAAGACCGCCGGCGCCTTCCTCACTCTCCCGCTTTCGGAAGGAAAAAACGAGATCCGGCTCACCTATACGCCGCCGGGACTGCACGCCGGACTTTTTCTGATGGCGGCGGGGCTCCTGCTCCTTCTCTGGTTCCTTTGGAAGGGGAAAAACTGGTGTCTCTCGAAGCAGGAGCTTTGCAAAACTGCCCTTTTCCTGTTTGCGGCGGTCTTCATCGCCGTCCTGCTGCTCATTTACCTGATGCCGGTCGCCGTCCACCTGATGGCAAAGCTCTCAAAATAAAAGGAGATTTCTCCTAATCGTCTCTCACATGAGCGACACCCTTCCGCTCCACACGGGGCGGAAGGCGGACTATAAAGAAACCATGAGGCTCATCGTCCCCTTTTCTTCAAGCGCCGGAGCGCAGCGAAGACTGCTTCTTCGGAATGCTTCTGGCCGCCAGGCACCAGAAGGCCGTCCTTCAGAAATTCGGTCTTCAGGATATGTGGACCAACTATACCAAATGGACCGCCGAAGCGGTGCTGCCGGATCACCGGGCACTACTTCTTTGACTCTCTGGAAAACGTCCGGGGGCTTTCCGACGATCACCCGGCACGGCTGGGTATGCGGCTTTTCGACACCATGCGGGACAGCGAAAACTTAAACGCCGCCCTCGCCGTGAAGCATCGAAGCACCCCGTCTGGGAGCTTTTAAGAAGCGGAAAAGTGAAAGCCGTCAAGGATGTATCCGAGCTGCTCCATCCATAAAAACACCCCGTCCGATCCCTTTTTAAGGAGTCGGGCGGGGTTCGTTTTTACCGGAAGGGTTGGGAGAGGGAGGCTATTTTCGCTTTCTCAATTCTTTTTCCACGGATCTTTCGATGCGCTTAAGCCTTCTGGCTCCATAAGATTCTATTTCTTTTTCGATCCAGGCCCGATACTTCTTGCTGTATTTTCCCAAGAACAAGGGAGTCACGCCGATTACCACAAAAAGAAAGGAGATCCCGGCCCAGATACCGAAGCACAGAGGGACATTGTATTTTTCATAGTCCTGAGGCAGAAGGCTGACAAACCCCAACAGCAGAAAAGATACCAGACCTACGAAAAGGAAAATTTGCCCGATCTGATCAAAAAATGCAGCCTCCTCGCCCTTTTCGGAGGAGGTTTTTTTCTTTTTCGCCAATGGATCGTTCTCCCTTTCCCGTCATTCTTTCATCCCGCAGATGTAAATTTCCAGATATTCCAGGCGGCAGGGGGCTTCCGATGTGACCTCCACCGAAACCATGGTCTCCGTGTCCGCCGTAAAGGCAAAGGTATAGGGGTTCTGCCGGATGATGTAGGGGTCTTCCTTCGTTTCCGGCGAAAGAACGGCCGGGGCGTCGTTGACGGTGACCGTAAAGATCTTCGGATCCATAGGCTCCGACGTTTCAAAATTCACATAGGCCTTCTGCCCCGGACGGATGCGCCCGGTGGACACCCGGAAGCCCTCCACTACACCGGGCTTCAAATCCAGCGGGAACCGGACGGCCTTGGGGTCGCATAGCCCCGCAAAATCGTCGTAGGTAAGGGGGCAGCGGCGGTTCCACCGGTCCTGCTCGCCCTCATGACCGATGGTGTGGATGATCGTGTTCCACTTCCGGGTGCCGGCGTTGGGATGGTACCGGAACTCCTCCTCCGGAGCGATGCAGTGATCCATCAGGTTATAGAGATAGAGGAAGTCCGCTCCCCGGGCGGTAAAGGCCGCCGCCTGCCCGTAGGACATCTCCAGATCGGCGCACATTCCCTTGTTGGAGGGATAGGGATGGGGCGTTACCAGCTCCTGCTGCACCGCTCCCAGCTGCACCTTGTCTCCCAGCAGCTTCCGCCAGATCTCCAGCGGCACGTCGGTATTGATGGTCGCCCACCGTGCGCCGGGGACCACTTCGTCCAAATACCCCCGATTCACGGCTTCCTGCAGGTCAAAGCCGCACTGATACGCCGTGATGGGGTTGGTCTGGCAGAGCATCCGGATTTCGAGCTTTTTCCCCCGCTCCCTGCCGACCCGGTCGGTCAGCGCCCGGACTTCTCCTAAAAAGCCCAGCATCACCTGCCTGCCCTTTTCCTCCTGCCCCACGGGGAAGCAGTAGGGCTCCCGGCCGAAATCCAGCTCCACCCCGTCCACGTCGTAGCGGGAGATCTGCTCGGTCAGGTAATCAAGGAAATATTGCCGCACCTCCGGGATCAGGTAATTCAGGCACTTATCAAAGTACCGGGCAGGCTTTCTTCCCCGGCAGACCCACCACTCCGGCTTCCGCTCGATGAGCTCCGACTTGACCCAGTGGGCCTTTGCTTCCATAAAGCAGTGGCAGTCGTTCATCCGGAAGCTGATCCACGGCCGCATCTGGCAGTTCCGGATCTCCTCGAACCAGACGGCATAGGGGTCGATCCCCTGCTGCCAGAGGTCAAAAAGATACCGATAATAGGTGTCCCGATAATCTACGGGGACGCCGTTTTCCTCCCGGCGTTCATACTTATCCCGGAAATCCTGCATCACGTCGGATCTTGTGGACGAAACGGAGCAGTTAACGTTGACGGAAAAATCCGTCACGTCAGAATCCCGGTACTCCCGGATAAATTCCCGCAGGGCGGTTTCGTCCACCGGCTCGTGGCTGCCGTAACGACCGTACCAGTAGTGGTTGTCGTCCTCGTTAAAGATTACTCGCATGAGGGTCCTCCTTTGTTCCACCCTGCTGCAGCCGGTAGAGCTTTCTTGCGTTTACAAGCTGCACCGTCACACAGATCAGGGAATAGATCGAATAAATCAGATAGGCGATCTGCTCCGGATGCTCCGGAAGCATCCGGATAGAAAGGGCCAGCGTCACCAGACCGCTGGGGATCATCAGGTATGTGTATTCAAGAAAGGCAAACATCTGCAGGAAGGAAATGCAGATCCCGAACAAAGTTACCGTGTTATCTAAGAGGACATACGCCGCTCCCGCCTGCTTTAAGATCAGATACAGTAAGACCCAGATTCCCGTAAAGCCGGCAACAGCCAGCACCCGCTGCTTTCCCGTGAGCTTTTTCAGCTCCACCGAGGAGCGGTAGGCGTGCTTTTTCCATCGGAGGAAGGAGACGATCTGGATGGGAAAGGACACCAGCAGGGCATACGCCGCCATGCCGTAAAGCCCGTAGGCGAAATACACCGCCGCATACAAGATTGAATTGAGCCCGCCCAATAAGAAGGCGTACCGGTTCACCTGTGCAGATAAGATCATCACAAAAAGGGAGACGTAAAGGGGCAGGATCCGGAAAAAATTCTGGTGGAACCAAAGACCAGCCGCTGTGATCGCAGCCGCCGTGATCAGGATGGGGAGCAGGTATCTCCCCTTTTTCAAAGGCGCTTCCATCGCTTTCCCCGCTTTCCAAGGCTGCTTGCTCTCAGGCTATTCTACCATTTCTTTTTTTCCTTTTGCAAGGCGGGTTTGGAAGGGTTTTCGGGGGTCTGACCCTCCCTGACTGCCTGCAGGGCAGTTTTCCTGCCGAATGCAGGGTAAAACGTTTTCTTTTTGAAAAAAAGCGACCCGGAGAGGATGGATTTCCTCTCCGGGCAACATTCTGCTTATTCGGAAAGCCGCCGGACGGCTTCCTTGGTGGCTTCCTGACTGCCGAAGGCGGTCAGGCGGAAAAAGCCCTCGCCGTTTTTGCCGAAGCCTGCTCCCGGCGTTCCCACCAGGTTCTTCTCCTCCAAGAGATAATCGAAATACTCCCAGGAGCTGCGCCCGCCGGGGCACTGGAGCCAGATGTAGGGGGAATTCTTCCCGCCGGTGAACCAGATCCCCAGCTTCTCCATGGCGGAGGCGATGACCCGGGCGTTTTCCATGTAGTATTCGATGTTAGCGTGGATCTGCTTCTGCCCTTCCGGGGTGAAGACGGCGGCGGCGCCCCGCTGGACGATGTAGGGAACGCCGTTGAACTTGGTCGTCTGCCGCCGGAGCCAGAATTTGTTGAGGGACGCCCCATCGAAGCAAAGCTCCTCCGGCACGACGGTATAGCCGCAGCGGGTGCCGGTAAAGCCGGCGGTCTTCGAGAAGGAGCAGAATTCGATGGCGCAGCGCTTGGCCCCCTCGATCTCGTAAATGCTCCGGGGAAGGGCGGAATCGTGGATGAAGCACTCGTAAGCGGCGTCGAAAAGCAGCACCGCCCCGCAGTCCAGAGCGTAATCCACCCACGCCTTCAGCTGCTCCCGGTTATAGACCGCGCCGGTGGGATTATTGGGGGAGCAGAGGTAGATGATGTCCGCCTTCACAGAAGGGTCAGGCAGGGGGAGAAAGCCGTTTTCGGCGTTAGCATTCATGTAAAGGATCTTCCGCCCCGCCATGATGTTGGTGTCCACATACACCGGATAGACCGGATCCGGAACCAGCACGGTGTTGTCGGTGGAAAAGAGATCGAGGATGTTGCCGAGGTCGCTTTTTGCGCCGTCGCTGATGAAAATTTCGCTGGCGCTTACCTGAGTGCCTCTACCGGCATAATATTCCTGCACGGCGTTCCGGAGGAAATCATAGCCCTGCTCCGGACCGTAGCCCCGGAAGGTGGCGGCTTCGCCCATTTCGGAAACGGCGGCGTGCATGGCTTCGATCACCGCCGGGCAGAGAGGACGGGTCACGTCGCCGATCCCTAAGCGGATGATCTTCCGGTCGGGGTGCTTCGCCTGATAGGCGGCTACCTTCCGGTTGATGTTGGTGAAGAGATAACTTTGTTCCAGATTGAAATAGTTTGCGTTGATCTTCATGACAATCCCTCCTTAGTCAGCCTTTTTCTCCCGCTGCTCCAGAGCGGCGGCGATGAAATCCTTGAACAGCGGATGCGCCCGGTTGGGACGGCTCTTGAATTCGGGGTGGAACTGCACGCCTAAGCAGAAGCGTTCGCCGGGGACTTCCACGGCTTCCACCAGCCGGCCGTCGGGGGAGGTGCCGCCGATGACCATGCCGGCATCCAGAAAGGCCTGCCGGAACTCGTTGTTGAACTCATAGCGGTGGCGGTGACGCTCGGAGATCTCTGCTTTCCCGTAAGCGCGCTCCATCTCCGTCCCGGGCTGGATGGCGCAAGGATAAGCGCCCAGCCGCATGGTGCCGCCTTTGGGAATGTTCCCCTGCTGGTCGGGCATCAGGTCGATGACGCAGTGGCGGCTCTCCGGATGGAACTCGCTGGAATTGGCGTCCGCCCAGCCCAGAACGGAGCGGGCGTACTCCATGACGGCGATCTGCATCCCAAGGCAGATGCCGAAGTAGGGGACGTGGTGCGTCCGGGCGTACCGAGCCGCCGTGACCATGCCCTCGATGCCCCGATCGCCGAAGCCGCCGGGGACGATGATGCCGTCACAGCCGGCCAGAGCAGCGTCCACGTTGGTCTCGTCCAGCTGTTCGGAATCCACCCAGACGATCTCCACCACCGTTCCGTTTTCATAACCGCCGTGGTGGAGCGCTTCCACCACCGACAGATATGCGTCGTGGAGCTTCACATATTTGCCGACCAAGGCGATGTGAACTTCCTTCCGGCAGTTATTGATCCGGTCCAGCATTTCCTTCCATTCGGTGAGATCGATGTCCGCTGCCTGGATGTTCAGCTCCCGGCAGACGATGTCGTCCAGGCCGTTGTCTTCCAGCATCATGGGAGCCTGATACAGTACCGGCAGGGTCAGGTTCTCGATGACGCAGTCGGGCTTTACGTTGCAGAAAAGGGCGATCTTCTGCCGGATGGAGGGATCGATTGGCTCGTCGCAGCGGGTAACGATAATGTCGGGCATGATACCGAAGGACTGGAGCTCCTTGACCGAATGCTGGGTGGGCTTCGATTTATGCTCGCCGGAGCTCTTGATGTAAGGAACCAGCGTCACATGGATGAAGAGGCAGTTCTCCCGCCCCACCTCATGCGCCACCTGCCGGATGGCTTCCAGGAAGGGCTGGCTCTCGATGTCGCCGGTGGTGCCGCCGATCTCGGTGATGACTACGTCGGCGTTGGTCTTTGCACCGACGGAATAGATGAAGGACTTAATCTCGTTGGTGATGTGGGGAATGACCTGGACGGTCTCACCCAGATACTCGCCCCGGCGCTCTTTGGAAAGGACGTTCCAGTAGACCTTGCCGGTGGTCAGATTGGAGAACTGGTTCAAGTCCTCATCGATGAACCGCTCATAGTGGCCCAGATCCAGATCCGTCTCCGCCCCGTCGTCGGTGACGAACACCTCGCCGTGCTGATAGGGGCTCATGGTGCCGGGGTCAACATTCAGATAAGGGTCAAATTTCTGGTTCCGCACCCGCAGGCCCCGCTGCTTCAAAAGGCGGCCCAGCGACGCCGCGCAGATGCCCTTGCCCAAACCGGACACCACGCCGCCTGTCACAAATACATATTTCATACGCCGTTCCCTGTTCCCTTCCACGCGCCGCTTTTCCCTGTGGAAAGCCGGCGCTCACAAAAATATGCTACATTGTAAACGTGTGGTTTTCCGCCGTCAAGGCGCAGTTTTTCCAAAATACGCGGCAGAAAAGTGCGGCTTTTCATGCCCTGCGCCGAAATTGAAAAATATGGGGATTTCCTCTTGAATTCAGTGCGGCGCAGTGCTAAGATGTAAAATACACCCCTCTTTTCGGGGAAGAAAAACCGGCGTCAGAATGACGCCGGTTTTCGCTTTATTCGCTTAGCTCCAGCACCACGGGGCAGTGGTCGCTGCCGGTGACCTCCGGCCAGATGTCGGCGTTCTTTACGCGGGGCAGCAGGCGCTCCGACACAATGAAGTAGTCGATGCGCCATCCCGCATTCTTCTCGCGGGCGTGGAAGCGATA